>JAOTTL010000005.1:0-46774 GCA_029864385.1 Betaproteobacteria bacterium
GACACCGACGAGGACGGTCACCCCCAGCGCACCGGCGGAGCTGCTGCTTACCGTCAGCTGGCCGCCCGGGACATTGGCAGGGACCCGCGGCCCGGAGACAAACGACACCCTCGCGCTCGAGCTCGAGCTCGAAGTAGATGCAAACACGCTCGCTGACGTGACCGTCGTCGTCGCGCCGCCGCTTGAGGATTGGTAGCCATAGAGCGTCGTCGTGCAGGCCGACAGCGCCAAGCATGGGAGGAAAGCAGGCAGGATGCGGCAACTGCGTCGCATGAGTCGAATTGAGGCTCCGCGGTAAGTGCAAGCTCAATTATAGCGCGACGCGGGGCCCGGCTTTTCTAGATCATTTTTTGGGAGGCTTGGCAGCGATCATTTCGCTGCGGGTCTTCAGCAAGGGCTCGACCTCGCTGCCGGCAACGATATACGCCCATTTCGCGAGGGCCGTTTCCGCGGCAATGCGCTCTTCGAGCGCCTTGAGCGTCTTGGCAAAATCCTTGTCGCGGTTCTCCTTGTCCTCCGGCTTCTCGCCCTTCTCCGGGACACGCTTGCGCGGCGGAGCACCCGACACCGTGACGCTCACCTGATAGTCATCGCCGACCTTGCGTTTGGCGATCCTGACGCGATAAGTGAGGTTATCGAACGTTTCGGCCACCGCCACGGTCGCCTTGTGCACGGGATCGCGATCAGGATCGGGCACGATATCGACAAAGCTCATCGAACCAAGCTTGTTGACGGCCGCCACCGCCGCGCTCGCGTCGAGCGCGCCGCCGTTCGGAAAACGCCACTCGCCCCACTCCTCGCTGCGGGTGACCTTCCACTGCGGCGCCCTGCCTTCAGGGCCGACTGCGAGCGTCCGAATGCGCTCCGCCTTGAAGAAGTCCTTTTTCAGCCACTTCCCGGGGTCTGCCTCCGCAGCACGCAGGGGATCAGAAACGGCAACCACGCGATCCTTAGCAGCGGGGGGCAGCACATAGCGCCCCGCCGGCACGCCGTCTCTCGCGCCGGGAAGCGGATTCATCCGGTCCTGCTTCAGCACCGTCTTGCCAAGGGTGATGCGCGCAAGCGATGCGCCCGATGCGTCCTTGAATTCCATGACGGTCCCTGCGCCTTCTCCCTTACCCGGCTCCCCCAGGTCGAGCCGCGGATAGAGCTTGGCCGCAACTTGCTCGGATTGTGTGACCTTCAGCTCGATCAGCTTCACCATGAGGTCGCTGATAGCATTGAAGTTGGCGGAATAACCGGCCCGCTCCTGCACCACCCACCCCTTCTCCTTGCGCACAAGCGTAACCTCGCGCTTCGCGTCCCGCAGCCGGATCTCGGCAACATCGGCGATTTTGAGGTCCGGTAGAAGCTTGGCGCCGATCTTGGCCCCGCTTTCGCGATACTCGGCGATGTCCTGCCAGAACAAAGCAAGCCCGGCGCCGCCAAGCACCACCAGCGCAACAAACAGGATCAGGAATTGCTTGCGATTCATGTTGCCCGTGCCCTCCCTCGCCTTGCCAGAGCCAGCACCAGCCCGATCAGTGCCACCAGCAGCGGGATGAACGCGATATTGACTGCCTTGGTCCACAACTCGAGCCGGTCGGTCTCCACGCGCAGGTTCTTCCTGAGATCCTTCAGCTCCAGCCGCGTCTCCACCGCCTTCTTGCGGAAGTTCTCAAGCTCGGCCTGCTGTTCGGCCGTGAGTATCGTGGCCGATGCGCTCCCGCGTGCCTTCTGCAAGGACTGCAGCTTCTCCTGGGTCTGGTTGAGACTGTCCTCCAGCTCCTTGATCTTGCCGAGGTACTGCTGCTGTGCCTGCGCTTCCATCTCCCGGACCACGGTCAACGGGCGGCTGAAAGCGGCGCGGCTTCTCAGGCTGATGAGGGCGTCGTCCCCCGCGAGCTGCTCGACTAGGCCCTGCGCCAGCGCGAGGTTGCCGTTACGCGGAATGACGACGCGCTGGCCAAAGATTTCCTGCACATCGACCGCGGCGTTGTCGGTAAGCAGGTCGACGTCTGCGACCAGAACCACGGAATTTTCTTCCGCCGACCGCTTTATCTGCGGCTCAGTCGCGGCCTTGTTCTTGCCGTTGTCAGCCTTTTTCTGCTGGTCGGCCGGAGCGCGTTGCGGCTTTGGCTTGCCGTCGGGGTAGGCCGTATGGAAAGTGCCGGTGAGCCGGATCGCGAGCGGCATCTCCTCGCCCGAGGGCTCGAAGCCGCGCGTGGACGGCTCGCCGGACAGGGTGGCGATGATGAGGTCCACGGGCATCGCATTCTTGGAAGTGTGGGCGAGTACGGTCTGAGTCAGCCCCTCCGCAGGCTTGCCCTTGAATGCACCGCCGAAGGGAATGAGCAGCGTGCCCAACTGGCTCGTGACAACGTCGTCTCTGTTCAGCGCCTGCGTATTGAGCGAGAGCAGCGTCGGCAGCAACCGGGGGCCTTCTCCGCTACCGAATGTCATGTCGGCGATCACCTTGCCCATGTCCACGTCCACGCCCCAGGCCTTGAACAACCGGTAGAACATCGACTGCCCGGCGCGCGAGCCGCCGAAGGGGTTTTGCATGTCGGGCTGCTGGTCGAAATAGGCGTACGGATCGACAAAGGCAATCAGCTTGCCGCCGCGCAGGACGAACTGGTCGATGGCGTACTCGGTGTCCTCCAGCATGTCGCGCGGGTGGATGACGAGCAGCACCTTGATGTCATCGGGTATCTTCTTCGCGTCGACCTTTATTTCCTTCAATTCGAAGCTGCGCTTGAGCTCGGAGATGAGCACCCAGGGCTCGCTCGGCCGCTGCTGGGTGAGCGGGTTCAGCGTGCGCCCCATCACTGGCAGCGCGCTCATTACGCCCACCACCGGCTTCTCGGCCGCCGTCACCTGCGCGATGGCGCGCGTGATGTCATATTCCATCAGCCGCTCGCGGTCGGGCGTGAGCACCGGCAGCGCGGCCTTTTTATCCAGGAAAGCGATTGCCAGCCCGAGGTAGAACTTCTCTCCCGTGTTGGTGAGCTGGCCTTCGACGCCGTCGAGCTCGGCCGAGTCCTCGGCATCCGAATCCGGCAGGGGATTGAATTTTTCGATGATCACCCGCCCGCCCGAGGCCGTGCGGTATTCATTCAACAGATCTTCGATACGCTTGGCGAAGGTTTTCAGGCCCACCGGCACTGCCGCGCCCTGGGTGTAGTAAAAGCGCAGCTTGACAGGAGCT
This sequence comes from Betaproteobacteria bacterium, assembly GCA_029864385.1. GTDB lineage: Bacteria > Pseudomonadota > Gammaproteobacteria > Burkholderiales > SG8-41 > SG8-41. The sequence goes on from JAOTTL010000005.1 coordinate 3,188, forward strand.
TCGAGCTTTGCGAGGACGGCGCGCGTGCCAGGTGACAGCGTGTAGACATGGCCCTCGGTCAGATCCGCGCGGAAGCTGACGGCCCCGACGATGAAGTTCAACGCGATCAAAACGGCGAGCAGCACGACCACGCCGCCGGTCGAGTAAAGCATCGTTGCGAATTGCTTGCTTTTCATATCGAATCTTTTTCTAGCGTCCCTAGCCTGCGCGGTGGCTGCGGAGGATGACGCCGGTGGTAAACAGCGCGAACCCCATCAACGACGCGAAGAAAAGAATATCGCGCAGATCAACCACGCCGCGCTGGAATCCCTCGAAATGCGTCATTACCGAGAACGCGGCGACAAGATCCACCACGCGCGCACTCGCGAACCGTGACAGAAGCCCGGTTACCGGCTCGTAGCCGGCGAGGATCAGGAACAGACATATCAGCACCGCCAAGATGAAGCTGATCACCTGGTTGCGCGTCATCGCCGAGGTCATGCAGGTCACGGCGAGATAGGCGCCGGCAAGGAGCAGGCTGCCCACGTAGCCGGTGAAGATCACGCCGTTATCGGGATTGCCCAGGTAGTTCACCGTGATGACTACGGGAAACGTCAGCGCGAGCGCGAGCGCAAGAAACAACCAAGAAGCGAGAAACTTGCCGACCAGCGCTTCCCAAGTGGTCACCGGCATCGTGAGCAGAAGCTCGATCGTGCCGAGCCGGCGCTCTTCCGACCATAGCCGCATGCCCACGGCCGGAACGAGGAAGAGATAGAGCCACGGGTGCCAGGTGAAGAAAGAGACCAGTGAGGCCTCGCCGCGCTCGAAGAAGCTGCCGACCGTGAACGTAAAAAAGCCGGTGAGCAGCAGGAAGATGATCAGGAAGACGTAGGCAATCGGCGAGGTGAAGTAGCCGCCCAGCTCGCGCTTGACGATCGCCTTTACGTTAAACCATGCATTCATATCTGGGTCTACCCGCGGTTTCAGATGGTGTGTACCGACGCTTCTAGTGCCCTTTAACGGTGTCGGGCAACGTGATGGCCCGGAAGACCTCGTCGAGCCGGCCTTCCTCTGTCTGCAGCTCTTCGAGCTGCCATTTCTGCTGCGCGGCGAGTTCCGCCACCTCTCCGGTGAGGCTGCCGCCGGGCCTCGCCTTGTCGGGATAAACCCGAATTTCCACGATGCCGCCCTCGTCTCTCAGGATCTCGGCATTCGCCGCGTTCGCAATGCCGGACAATCCGCCGGCAAGCAGCGCGGCGGGCACACCCTTGACGCGCAGCCACGCGGCGCCCGCATTAGGCGCGCGCGCCTTGAGCTCTTCCGGCGTGCCGTTCGCGACGATGCGGCCGCGGTCGATGATGATCACGCGCGAGCACGCCGCCTCGACCTCCTCCAGGATGTGGGTCGAGAACACGATCGCCTTGTTCGCCCCCATGCGCTTGATGAGATTTCGCACCTCGTGCTTCTGGTTCGGGTCGAGCCCATCGGTAGGCTCGTCCATGACCAGCACATCCGGGTCGTGGACGAGCGATTGCGCGAGGCAAGTGCGGTGCTTGTAGCCTTTGGAGAGTGTGTCGATCACCTGGTAACGTACGTTCTCGAGGAAGCACAGCTCGACCGCGCGATCGACGGCGCTCCGGCGCGCCGCGCCGCGCAATCCGCGCAGCTCGGCAGCAAACAAGAGAAACCCCTGCACGGTCATGTCGCCGTAGCCCGGCGCATTCTCGGGCAGATAGCCGATGCGCCGCTTCGCCGGCAGCGGGTTCTCGAGGACGTCGTAGCCGGCCACCCTGATCGTGCCGGAGGTCGGGGGGATGAAACCCGTCACCATGCGCATGGTGGTGGACTTGCCCGCGCCGTTCGGCCCGAGAAACCCGAGCACTTCCCCGCGCTCGACGGTAAACGAAACGTCATTTACGGCCAGCTTCGGCCCGAATGCCTTGACGAGGTTTTCGACCTGAATCATGCGTGTATCCTCAGCACAGCGCGTTTACACCCTCGCATTGTCTTCATGCCTCGCTTAAATAGGTCTTAAACCCACGCCTTCAACTCCCGGTACCGTCGCCAAAGGGCGACGCATCCCGCGCGACGTGGCTGGAACTTCCCGCCACCTGGCCCAGCTAAGGGATTGTTTCGGGGCGATTTTTTTACTACGGCACTGAGCGCAGGCTACCTCGTCCAGCGCCCCGGGCTCCGTGTTTCCGCGCATCGCCCGTGGTGCCGACAGTCTGACTCGAACAGACGACCTACCGCTTACAAGGCGGTTGCTCTACCACTGAGCTATGCCGGCTTGGGCCGCCATTATAGACTGATAAGGCTTGAGTTGTGGCCCGCGTCCGCAGATGGTGGTGGCCGCACGCGGCGCGCAAGCGCGCGGCCCTCCGAGAGCCGGTTACTTGATGATCTGGAGCTTCGGCTTGCCGCCGTTGCCGTTGCCGTTGCCGTTGGGAGAGGAGGGTTCGGGCGGCGCGTCGTTGCCATACTTCTGAACCGGCTCGTGCGCAAAGAACATTCCCTGTCCGTTTTCCCTTGCGAAAATGCCGGTCACCGCCGCAATGGGGAGCGAGCACTCGCGCGACACTCCATCGAACCGCGCCGAGAACTGAATGGCCTCGTTGCCGATCGTCAGCTTGTGAGTGGCGTCGTAGCTCACGTTGAGCAGGATTTCGCCGTTCTTCACATGCGCCGCCGGCACTCGCGTGTTGGCATCGACCTGCACGGTGACGTAGGGCGTCAAATTGCTGTCCGAGCACCATTCGTGAATGGCGCGGATGAAGTAGGGCTTGGTGGAGCGCTCTGCCATGACACTACGCGAGTGATGGATGATGAGTGATGAGTGATGAGCGAGCAGCGCTTCCCGAATCGGCCGGCATCGTGGCCATCCGTCGGCTCTGCACTCTGGATTTTGCACTCTGCACGTCGGCCCCTAGCGGCGCATGACCTTCTCGGAGGCCGTGAGCGCGTCGATGAATGCGGGCCGGCTGAACAGCCGCTCGGCGTACTTCATGAGCGGCGCGCAGGTCTTGGGCAACTGGATACCATAGTGGTCGAGGCGCCAGAGCAGCGGGGCGATTGCGACGTCGAGCATCGTGAATTCCTCGCCCAGCATGTGCTTTTGCTTGGTGAACACCGGCGCGATCTGCGTGAGGTTGTCCCGGATAACGGCACGCCCCTTTTCGGCCTGCTTCTGGGTCCCTTTCTCGATCGACTCGATGTGGCTGAACATCTCATGCTCGAAGCGGAACAGGAACAGGCGGGCGCGGGCGCGCAGCACCGGATCGGCAGGCATGAGCTGTGGGTGCGGAAAACGGTCGTCGATGTACTCGTTGATGATATTCGACTCGTACAGGATCAGATCGCGCTCGACCAGTACCGGGACCTGGTTGTAGGGGTTCATCACCGCCAGGTCCTCGGGCTTGTTGAACAGATCGACGTCGACGATCTGAAAATCCATCCCTTTCTCGTACAGCACGATGCGGCAGCGCTGGCTGAAGGGGCAGGTCGTGCCTGAATATAAGGTCATCATAAGAGCGGTGATGGGTAACGGGTGAGGGGTGACGGGCGACGGGTGACGGGTCACAGGTTACAGGTCACGGTATTAGTGGACGGCCTTCCAGTACTCCTTCTTCAGGGCGTAAGCGAGCACGAACAGGATGGCGAGGAAGAGCAGAACGTAAAAACCAATCTCGATGCGGGTGCGCTTCACCGGCTCGGCCATGTAGGCCAGAAAGTTGACGAGGTCGCCTACCAGGCGGTCGTACTCGAGCGGGTTCAGGCTCCCCGGCCGGGCGAACACGAGTTTCTGCACCTCGCGCTTTTCCACGTCTTCCTCGTCGTTACCGCGGGGGATCGTGACCACTTCCGTGCGCAGTTCCTGCTCGCCCTGCAACTGCCACAGGACGTGCGGCATGCCGACATCGCGATAGACGACGTTGTTCCAGCCTGTCGGTCGCGCTGGGTCGCGATAAAAGCTTCGCAAATAGGTGTAGAGCCAGTCCGCACCGCTGCCTGCAGGCGAAGCGCGCGAACGCGCGATCACGGTGAGGTCCGGCGGAACCGCCCCGAACCATTCCTTCGCGTCATTCGGATTCATGTTGTTTTTCATCAGATCGCCAACCTTCGCACCTGCGAAGATCAGGTTGTCGCGAATCTGCTGCGCAGTGAGACCCAGGTCCTCCAGCCGGTTATAGCGCATGTAGCTCGCGCTATGGCAGCCGAGGCAATAGTTCACGTAGACCCGCGCGCCGCGCTGCAGCGAGATCAGGTCATACTCATCGATCGGCGCGCGGTCGAGCGGTACTTCATCCCCCGCCGCCAGGGCAAGCGCCGGCGCCGCGAGCAGCGCCACAAGCAGTTGCCTGCCGCGGCCCATGTCAGTGCACCCCTTCCCAGGTCACCCGCGAAGGTTCGGGCTTGGTCCGGTCCATTCTCGTGTACCACGGCATGAACAGGAAGAAAGCGAAATAGATCAGCGTGCCGATCTGCGACATCAAGGTGCCCATCGTCGTGACCGGTTGGGTACCAAAATACCCAAGCACGAAAAACACCAACACGAAAACCGCAAGCGCCCCCTTGAAGAGCGGCCCGCGGTAGCGGATCGACTTCACCGGGCTGCAGTCGATCCAGGGCAGGAGCCCGAAGACGAGCACCGCAACGCCCATCAGGACCACGCCCCAGACCTTGGGCTCGAGGGTGAAGAAACCCACGAGCAGGACGGCAGCGATTGCCGCGACGGTAAACTTGACCGCGCGCGCCTCGACCGACCGGATGATGAGCGCCGAATAACCGATCACGCCGGCGGCGAGCACCCACATGAACGTTTCGGTCGTCGCCCGCAAGATCGAGTAATACGGCGTGAAATACCACACCGGCGCGATGTGCGTCGGCGTCTTCAGCGGATCAGCGGGTATGAAGTTGTTGTATTCCAGGAAATAGCCGCCGAACTCCGGCATGAAGAACATGATCACGCAGAACACGATCAAGAAAAAGACTGCCCCCATGATGTCCTTGACGGTGTAATACGGGTGAAACGGGATGCCGTCCAACGGATGGCCGGTCTGGGGATCCTTTTGCTTCTTGATTTCGATCCCGTCGGGGTTGTTCGACCCGACCTCGTGCAACGCCATGATGTGCGCGGCCACCAGCCCGAGGAGCACGAGCGGAATCGCGATCACGTGGAACGAGAAGAAACGGTTGAGCGTCGCGTCCGAGACCACATAGTCGCCGCGTATCCACAACGCCAGATCCGGCCCGATCAGCGGGATCGCATCGAACAGGTTCACGATCACTTGCGCGCCCCAGTACGACATCTGTCCCCAAGGCAGGAGGTAGCCGAAGAAAGCCTCGGCCATCAGGCACAAGTAGATCATCATGCCGAAGATCCAGATGAGCTCGCGCGGCTGCCGGTAGGATCCGTACAGCATGCCGCGAAACATGTGCAGGTAGACCACAATGAAGAATGCCGACGCGCCGGTCGAATGCATGTACCGGATGAGCCAGCCGCCTGGCACCTCGCGCATGATGTATTCGACCGACGCAAACGCCTGCGCGGCGTCCGGCTTGTAGTGCATGGTGAGGAAGATGCCGGTGGCGATCTGGATCACGAGCACCAGAATCGCCAATGAGCCGAAGTAATACCAGAAGTTGAAATTTTTCGGCGCGTAGTACTCCGCGAGATGCTCGCGCCAGAGCTGGATCAGGGGAAAGCGCTGGTCGACCCACGTCAGCAGGCCGTTGAACGGCCCTGCCCCGGTGACCGGCGGCTTTTCGGTCGCTGCCATCGCCTACGCCCCCTTCTGGTCTTCGCCAATGCGGATCGTGCTGTCCGACAGATACGTATGCGGCGGCACCGGGAGATTGTCGGGAGCGGGCTTGTTCTTGTAGACACGGCCGGCCAGGTCAAAAAGCGAGCCATGGCACGGGCAATAGAACCCACCCTTCCAGTTGGCGTCGAATGGCTCCGCCTCGGCTTTAAACTTGTCGACCGGAGAGCAGCCGAGGTGCGTGCAAATGCCAACGACGACCAGATATTCGGGCTTTATCGAACGATACTCGTTGCGCGCGTACGGCGGCGTGTAATCCGGGTTGCGCTGGCTCTCAGGATCGGCCACGTTGGTGTCGTTCTTCCTCACCGACTCGAGCATTTCTTTGGTCCGCCGCACGATCCAGACCGGTTTGCCGCGCCATTCCAGGCGCATCAGCTCGCCGGGCGCGAGGTTGGTGATATCGGCCTCGACCGGCGCGCCAGCGGCCTTTGCCCGCTCCGAGGGCAACATGCTCGCGACAAATGGCACTGCTGTGGCACCGGCAGCGACCCCTCCTGCGACACTGGTGGCGGCAATCAGAAAGCGCCGCTTGCCCGAGTCCAACTCTTTGTCTGCCATACGAATATTCCCGGCTGTTGGCAAAGGGCGACATTGTACACAAACGCGACGCGAAACTTAAGCAAAACTTGAAAAAATAACTTCTAGTCAATAGGTTGCAACACCCATCTCCAGGCGCCTTCTCGGTCCGGCATCAGCGGTCCCGGCTGCGGGCTCCCGGCTTTAACGCGCGCGCTTCGACGCGTTCGGTCCGATCGGCGCCGAGCTTTCGGAATTAATCCGTTTCAGGCAATAATCGCTGTCATCAGGGACACTCCGATACTGGTTCAGGCAGGCGTCCAGCTCGTTGCGCTGAATATGCGGCTGGCCTTGTTGCTAAGAGATCGATTCGAACCGAACCAGTTCCAATAGACGCAAAGCATTCCCGACCCATGCGCAAGCTTTGGCTGGTATTTGCCCAGACCGCGACCGTTTGTCTCGCAGTGCTGTTCGTGGTCTCCACGCTGCGGCCTGACCTCCTTTCGTGGCGCGCGCGCAGTAACGTTGTTGCCATCAAGGAGCGGTCCGTCGGCGTGCCCGTCCGGGAGACGACCTCGTTCAGCGAGGCTGCGCGTAAGGCGATGCCGGCAGTGGTCAACATCTTTACGAGCCAGGATGTAAAGCGGCCGCGGCACCCGCTGCAGGATGATCCTGTCTTCCGCTACTTCTTCGGTAATCCTTCGGACCCGGACGTGCAGCGGCGCGAAGGATTGGGCTCCGGGGTGATCGTCAGCGAGACAGGCTACGTCCTCACCAATCACCATGTAATCGAGGCGGTGGACCAGATCGAAGTAGCGCTAGCCGATTCGCGCAAGGTGTCCGCGCAGGTGGTCGGTGCAGACCCGGAGACCGACCTCGCCGTGCTCAAGATCGAAGTGCGGGACCTGCCCTCCATTACGTTCGCGCGTTCGGATCGTCTTAGGGTGGGCGACGTCGTACTCGCGATTGGCAACCCGTTCGGCGTCGGCCAGACCGTCACGCTCGGCATTGTGAGCGGACTCGGCCGCAGCCATCTCGGCATCGCGACTTTCGAGAACTTCATTCAGACCGATGCGGCGATCAACCCGGGAAATTCCGGCGGGGCGCTCGTCGATACGCAAGGCAACCTCGTGGGAATCAACACCGCGATCCTGTCGCAGACCGGGGCCGCTGCCGGTATCAGCTATGCAATTCCCGTGAGCATTGCCCGCCAGGTCATGGAGCAGATCATCCAGAAGGGATCCGTCACACGGGGATGGGTTGGCGTGGGGGTGCAGGACATCACCAAAGAGCTCGCCGAATCGTTCAAGTTGCCCAGCGCGAGTGGCGTGCTGATCTCACAGGTGGAGCGCGGCGGACCCGCGGACCGAGCGGGCGTGAAGCTGGGCGACGTCCTGGTCGCGGTGAACGACACCCCGGTCGCCGATTCGATCGGCATGCTGAATCTGATTGCCGCGCTCGCGCCGGGCGCGAGCGCGCGGCTGAGGCTCCTGCGTGAGCAGGGCGCATCCGAGGTCACCGTCACGGTGGGGCAACGCCCGAAGCCGCAGCCGCAACCGCAACCGCAGAATCCCTGATCTGAACCTCTACGGCGCCAGGAGCTATTGGCTGCGGCCCTTGTCCTGGGCCTCGCTCTCGTCGAGCTCCCGATCCATTTCTTCTTCCCCGGGCGGACGGTAATCCCCCTCGTCTTGCGCCGGGCGCCGCCCAAATGCCCGCGCCGCGAGCAGCCCGACCTCAAACAGCAACCACATCGGAAACGCGAGCAGCAGCTGCGAGATCACGTCCGGCGGCGTGACGATCGCGGCCACGACGAACGCGCCCACGACAAAATAAGGCCGGATGTTGACGAGCTGCTCGATCGTCACGACGCCCATCCGCGTGAGCACGAGCACGACGATCGGCACTTCAAAGCTCACGCCGAAAGCGAGAAACATGGTGAGCACGAAGTTGAGATAGTTCTCGATGTCCGGCGCAACGGAGATGCTCTTCGGCGCAATGTTGAAGACGAAGTCGAAGACGAGCCGGAACACGAAGAAGTAGCAGAACGCGATGCCGACGAGGAAGAGCACCGTGCTCGCCGCAACGAGAGGAAGCACGAGTCGTTTTTCGTGGGCGTAGAGGCCGGGCGCGACGAATGCCCAGGCCTGATACAGGACGTACGGCAGCGCCACCGAGAAGGCGACCATGGCAGCCACCTTGACCGGGATCAGGAACGGCGTCACGACGCCCGTCGCGATCATCTTGGCGCCGTTCGGCAGCGTGCTGAGTAGAGGCTGCGCAAGGATGTCGTAGAGTTCGGAGGCAAACGGAAACAGGCATACAAAGACGATTCCCACCGAGATCAGGGTGCGCAAGAGGCGATCGCGCAGCTCCATCAAATGGGAAATGAAAGTGTCTTCGCTCATTTGCCTCGTCCGTGAATCGAATCACGCCGGCTTGCGCGTCGACGCCTCAGCAGAAGGCTCGAGCGCAAGGTCGAGTTGCGGGGAAGCGGGAACCGCGGATGGCTCGCGCTCGGCGGGAGCCGGCTCGGACTCGGGAGCGGGCGCCGTTTCCGGGTCGGCCTGGGACTGCGTGCATTGGGCGACCCGATTCAGCTCGTTATCCGTCTCGCTCAGTCCTTGTTGCACGGACTGTTCGAACGAGCGCGCCGTGTCCTCCACGCCGGTGCGAAGCTTCCTCAACTCGTCGAACTCCATCTCTCGCGAGATATCGGCTTTGACGTCATTGACGTAGCGCTGCATCCGGCCGAAGAGGTGACCGGCGGTGCGCGCGACCTTGGGCAGCCGCTCCGGCCCAATCACGATCAGGGCGACGACCGCGATGAGGAGCAACTCGGTGAACCCGATATCGAACATGGAAGAACCGTGAGCGCCGAGCAGCGTGCGGTTCTGGCCGCAGCCAGCAGCTACTGCTTACCGATTACCGCTCACGCCTTTGGCGTCTCCTTCTTGGCCTCGCCCTCGATGGTCTGTCCGGTGCTGGGCGGAATTTCCGGCTTCGCCTGCGCGGATTTTTCCTCCTCGGACTTCATGCCGTCCTTGAAGCCCTTCACTGCGCTGCCCATATCGGTGCCGAGATTGCGCAGCTTCTTGGTGCCAAAGACCAGTACGACCACCAGCAGTACGATCAGCCAGTGCCAGATGCTAAGCGAGCCCATGTATCACTCCTCGCCGCCCTTCATCGCGGGCAGCATTTAATCGCCGCGGACGCGCGCTCCGCTCAATTGCGCGATGCCTTTTCATCAACGCCCGAGATCCCCTCCCGGCGCCGCAGCTCGGCGAGCACGTCCTCGGGCTTGAGGCCGTGCCACGCCAGCACGACCAGGCTGTGAAACCATAGATCCGCAGTTTCGCGCACGATGTTCAGTTTATCACCGCCCTTGGCGGCCAGCACCGTTTCGGCGGCCTCCTCGGCCAGCTTCTTGAGCATCGCGTCCTCGCCCTTGGCAAACAGGCTTGCCACGTATGAGGCCGCAGGCTCGGCCTCGCGGCGCGCCGCGATCACCTCGCCCAGACGGGTCAGCACATCGTCCTTGATCATCGCCGGTAGATATCCTTCGGGTCCCTCAGAACCGGATCGACCACCACCCATTCGCCGTCCTCGAGCTTCTGGTAGAAGCAGCTTTGCCTTCCAGTATGACAGGCGATGCCGCCCGCCTGCTCTACCGCCAGCACAATCACGTCCGCGTCGCAATCGAGCCTGATCTCCCGTACCTGCTGAACGTGACCCGATTCCTCCCCCTTGTGCCACAGTTTCGCGCGCGAGCGCGACCAGTAGTGCGCCTCTCCGGTTCGCGCCGTTTCCTGCAACGCTTCGCGGTTCATCCAGGCCACCATGAGCACTCTGCCGCTGCCCGCGTCCTGGGCTACTGCCGGCACCAATCCTTCAGGCGACCATTTGATCTTTTCGAGCCACGCTTCTTTCACCGGTTCAACGTTCCAAGTTCAAGGTTCAAGGTTCAAGGTTCAAGGTTCAAGGTTCAAGGTTTAGACAGAATACACGGAACTTTGAACTTGGAACATTGAACATGGAACGGCGGCTACAGCCGGACTTCGATGCCATGGCGCGCCATGTGCTCCTTCGCCTCGCGCACCGTGTACTCGCCGTAGTGAAAAATGCTCGCGGCCAGCACTGCGTCAGCATGGCCTTTGAGCACCCCGTCGACCAGATGATCGAGATTGCCTACACCACCGCTCGCGATGATGGGGATTGATAGCGCCTCGGAGAACGCGCGAGTTAGCTCGAGGTCGAAGCCGCTGCGGGTTCCATCGCGGTCCATGCTGGTCAGGAGAATTTCGCCGGCGCCGGCCCGCTCCATTCTCCGGCCCCAGTCGAGCGCATCCAGTCCCGTCGGCTTGCGCCCACCGTGGGTGTAGACCTCCCAACGCGGCGTGCCCGCACCTGGCACCTGTTTCGCGTCTATTGCCACGACGATGCATTGCGCCCCGTAGCGGCCAGTCGCCTCGGCGACCAACTCCGGATTCTCCACCGCGGCCGTATTGATGCTGACCTTGTCGGCACCGGCATTGAGCAGGCGCCGCACGTCTTCCACGGCGCGAACGCCGCCGCCCACCGTCATTGGAATGAACACTTGCGCAGCGACTGCCTCCACCACGCCAACGATGACGTCCCGGCCGTCGCTCGAAGCGGTAATGTCCAGAAAGGTCAGCTCGTCCGCGCCCTGCTCGTCGTAGCGGCGCGCGATCTCCACGGGGTCGCCGGCATCGCGCAGCCCGACGAAGTTGACGCCCTTCACCACTCGCCCGGCCGTGACGTCAAGACAGGGGATGACGCGCTTGGCAAGACCCATACGGATGGCAGGCTGAAGGATGGAGGCAGGCGATTCGGAATCAGCCTTCGTTATCCGTCTGCCTTTTGCCTCCCGTCTTCGGCGTTTGTGGCGCTGAGATGGTCGGCAAGCTTCTGGGCTTCCGCGTAGTTGAGCTTTCCCTCGTACACCGCGCGCCCGGTTATCGCGCCGGTGATGCCCTCGCGCTCGACCGCGCACAGCGCCTTGATGTCGTCCAGGCCGGTAATGCCCCCGCTTGCGATGACGGGAACCGTCAGCTGGCGCGCAAGCATGACGGTCGCCTCGACATTCACGCCCTTCATCATGCCGTCGCGCCCGATGTCGGTGTAGATGATCGCCTCGACGCCGTAGTCCTGAAATTTTTTCGCAAGGTCCGCTACCTCGTGGCCCGTCATCTTCGACCAGCCGTCGACCGCGACCTTGCCATCCTTCGCATCGAGCGCCACCATCACGTGCCCGGAAAACGCCGTGCAGGCATCGTGCAGGAAACCGGGCGTTTTTACCGCTGCGGTGCCGACGATGACGTAGCTTATGCCCGAGTCGAGGAGCTTCTCGATGGTGTCGAGATCGCGTACCCCGCCGCCGAGCTGCACCGGGAGCTGGTCGCCCACTGCCGCTACGATGGCCTTGATCGCGTTCTCGTTCTTGGGCCGACCCGCCGCCGCGCCGTTGAGATCGACGACGTGCAGTCGCCGCGCCCCCTGCGCGAACCATTGCTTGGCCATGGCCCCCGGGTCATCCGAGAACACCGTAGCGGTAGACATCACGCCCTGTTCGAGGCGCACGCATTTTCCGTCTTTGAGGTCGATTGCGGGAATGATCAGCATGGTTGCGAAGTTAAGTTGCAGGTTAAGCGGGAACCGGTTGCGCCGCGTGGCGTAAAGTGGGCTGCCACGCCACGAAATTGGCCAGCAGCCGCAAGCCGGCGGCCTGGCTCTTCTCTGGATGAAACTGCACGGCAAAGACATTGTCTCGAGCGCACGCGCAAGCGAACGACACGCCGTAGACCGCCTCCGCGGCGACAATGCCGCGATTCGCTGGCTCCGGGAAATAGCTGTGCACGAAGTAGAAACGGGCGTTTTGCGGAATGCCCTCCCACAGCGCATGAGGCAACGTCTGGCGCACCTGGTTCCAGCCCATGTGCGGCACCTTCAGCCGTACGCCCCCGGCATCGGTCACTTTCTCGGCGGAAAAGCGCCGCACTTTTCCCGGCAGCAGGCCAAGGCCGGCGACATCGCCCTCATCGCTGCGCTCGAACAGCATCTGCAGCCCGATGCAGATTCCAAGAAACGGCTTGGCACGCGCGGCCCCGACGACGGCCCCACGGAGCCCGCGCGCGTCGAGCTCGCGCATGCAGTCGGGCATCGCGCCCTGTCCCGGAAAGACCACCCGCGCGGCGCGCCTCACCGTTTCCGGATCGTTGGTGACGGCGACCGTCAGCCGGGGAGCGACGCGCTCGACGGCCTTCGCCACGGAGCGGAGATTCCCCATACCGTAATCAACCACAACGACGTCGGTCATGACTTCGTCAGTTCCAAGTTCAAAGTTCCACGTTCAATGTTCCATGTCTTACGCTAAAGCCTCGGATTTGAACCTTGAACTTTGAACCTTGAACTCGGAACGGGCGACCGCCCTATAGGGAGCCTTTGGTGGAAGGCACGCCCTTTACGCGCGGGTCGGGCTCGACCGCCGTGCGCAGCGCGCGCGCAAATGCCTTGAATGCGGTCTCTGCCTGGTGATGTGCGTTGGCGCCATTGAGATTTTCAAGGTGAAGCGTGATCCGGGCATGATTGACGAAGCCCTGAAAAAACTCGTGGACGAGGTCGACGTCGAATTCGCCAATGCGTGCGCGCGTGAATCCGACACGGTATTCAAGCCCCGGCCGCCCGGAAACATCCACTACCGCGCGCGACAGCGCCTCGTCGAGCGGAACGTACGCGTGGCCGTAACGGCGCACGCCCGATTTGTCGCCGACGGCCTTGGCGAAAGCCTGGCCCAGCGTGATGCCGATGTCCTCCACCGTGTGATGGGCATCGATATGAAGGTCGCCCTTGGCCGACACCTCCAAGTCGAACACGCCGTGGCGCGCCACCTGCTCGAGCATGTGATCGAGAAAGGGGACGCCCGTGCCGATCTTTGCCTTTCCCGCCCCGTCGAGGTCGAGCTTCACCGTGATCCGGGTTTCCTGGGTATTGCGGCTGACTTCGGCTTTACGCATGGTGGGGCTCACGGCGGTGCGGCGCGACGCGCGCAGATTGAGCCTTGGAGATCAAGCGTTGAGGGTACGGGTCAATGCGGCGAGAAAAGCGTCGTTCTCTTGGGGGGTACCGACCGTCACCCGCAGGCAATTCGCCAGCAGGCGGTGAGAGCCATGGAGACTCTTGATCAGTACTCCGCGTTGTTTCAAGCCGTCGAAAACACGCTCCGCGTTGCCAATTCTAAACAGTAGGAAGTTGGCGTCGCTCGGATAGGCCGTCAACCCCGGAACCTCCTGCAACCCGCGCAACAGGCGCCCTCGCTCAAGCTTGATGGCAGCGGCCTGTTCTGTCAACACTGCCTCGTGCTGCAGCACTTCGCACGCAACCACCTGCGTAAGCGTGTTGACATTATACGGCAAGCGCAACTTGTCGAGCTGCGCGATCCACTCCCCGCGGCCGGCCAGAACCCCGAGCCGGATCCCGGCCAGCCCCAGTTTCGAGAGCGTACGCATTACCAACAGGTTGGTCTGCTGCGGCACGCGCGCCATGAAGCTGAGGTCGGCGAACGCATGGTACGCTTCGTCGATCAACACCATGCCCGGCGCTGCCGCGATGATGCGCTCGATCCCCGCCGCATCGAAAAGGTTGCCCGTGGGATTATTGGGGTAGGCGAGGAAGATCAGCCCCGGCCTGTGCTGCTCGATGCCCGCCAGTAGGCGCCCGACGTCGAGCCCGAAGTCGTCACGCAGCTCCACGCCGACGTAGCGCACGCCCGCAAACGCCGAAATCATGCGGAACATCGTGAACGAGGGCTCAACGCCGAGCACCACGGCTCCGGGGCGCGCTGCCGCTAGCACCAGCATCTGGAGGATTTCGTCCGAGCCGTTTCCCAGCAGTAACTCGGCTGCCTCCGGCACCGCGAAGGACACTCTCAGCCGGGCCTTGAGCTGGCCCGCGCCGGGGTCAGGATAGCGGTTGAGCGAAGCGTCCTCGACCAGCCGCGCAATCCGGGCGCGCAGCGCCGGCGGCAGCCCGTACGGATTCTCCATCGCATCGAGCTTGACCATGCCGGAACTGTCGGGAACGTGGTAAGCGGTCAACGCGCGGATGTCGTCTCGAATGATCTCTTCGGGTGTTTTCGCCATAAGTCAGAGCAAAGACACAAAGGACACCAAGGACACGAAGGCTTACCCGAACAGAAAGCGATTTGGTCCGGCTGTCCCTTGTGTCCTTCGCGTCCTTCGTGTCTATGCTTTTTCGATCTTCATGCGGTATTCGGCCGACCTGGCGTGCGCGGTCAGGCCTTCGCCACGGGCAAGCTCCACGGCGATGGCACCGAGCTCGCGCGCGGCCTCCTTCGATATGCGAATGACGCTCGACCGCTTCTGGAAGTCGTAGACCCCGAGCGGCGAGGAAAAACGCGCGGTACGTGACGTGGGCAGAACATGGTTCGGCCCCGCGCAGTAATCCCCAAGCGCCTCGGAACTGTAGGGTCCGAGGAAAATCGCGCCCGCATGCCGGATCGCCGGCAGCAAGACATCCGGATCTTTGACCGCCAGCTCGAGATGCTCCGGCGCAATCCGGTTGACCACTTCGCAGGCCTCATCGAGGTCGCGCACCCTGATCAGCGCGCCGCGCTTGTGCAGGGCCGCAGCGATCACATCGCGCCGCGGCATGTCCGCGAGCTGCCGCTCGATGCTGGCAGCCACCGCCTCGAGTAAGCGCAAATCGGGCGTGATGAGGATCGCCTGCGCCAGCTCGTCGTGCTCCGCCTGGGCGAAGAGATCCATCGCAACCCAGTCGGGCGCGGCGCTTCCGTCACACACCACCACGATTTCCGAGGGGCCGGCAATCATGTCGATGCCGACGACCCCGAAAACGCGCCGCTTCGCGGCAGCAACGTAGGCGTTGCCCGGGCCAACGATCTTGTCCACGGCGGGCACCGTTGCAGTGCCGTACGCAAGCGCAGCCACCGCCTGCGCGCCGCCGATCGTGAACACCCGCTCGACCCCGCAGATGGACGCGGCGGCGAGCACAAGGTCGTTTCGTTCGCCGCCAGGCGCCGGCACCACCATGATGATTTCGCGCACGCCCGCCACCTTGGCCGGCAACGCGTTCATGATCACGGACGAGGGATAGGCCGCCTTGCCGCCCGGCACGTAGATGCCAACGAGATCGAGCGCCGTGACGCGCTGGCCAAGCTCTGTCCCGTTTGCTTCACGGTAGCTCCACGAGTCGGTGAGCTGCCTTTCGTGAAAGGTGCGCACCCGTGCTGCGGCCGCTTCGAGAGCCTTGCGCGTTTTCGCGGGAATTCGACCGAGTGCCGCGCGCGCCTCCGCGGCCGGAACTTCCAGCGCGGCCACTGATGCCGCCTCGACTCGGTCGAAGCGCCGCGTGTAATCAAGAAGCGCCGCGTCACCGCGCGTTTTGACGCCGGCAAGAATTCCCGCCACTGCGCTCTCGACGGCCGCATCCTGCGCCGACTCGAACGCAAGCAGCTCCTGCAGCCGGGCATCGAAATCGGGCTGGTCGCTCGTCAGGCGTCGGATCGTGGTCATGAGACGGCACGCGCAAAGGCGTCGAACAGGGGCCGGATCGCGGCGCGTTTTACCTTCAGCGCCGCCTGGGTGACGACGAGGCGCGCCCTGATGAGCCGCACATCGGGCCGCGCCGTCGCCATGATCAGTTTACGGGAGGTCTTCGGGTCGCCGCGCGCCATGACGCCCGCCGCCTTGAGCAGCGGCACCGTTTGGTCGTAAATGCGGCCCTTGGACAGGGCGAAGGTGATCACCGGCAAACCTCAAAAAAACAGCATTTTACCGCCAAGGCCGCGCGGAGCGCCAAGGGACCGTGAGTGCCCGCTGCTTTCGATTGCTCCTCTTCTTGGCGTCTTGGCGCTGAGAGGTTCGATGGTCAGCGCGCGCGGCGAATGCGTGCCCCTAGGCGGGAGAGCTTCTCCTCGATGCGCTCGTAACCGCGATCGAGGTGGTAGACGCGATCGACGGTGGTTTTCCCGCTCGCGATGAGCCCGCCCAGCACCAGGCTCGCGGAAGCGCGAAGGTCGGTTGCCATCACGCTGGCACCATCGAGCTTTGCGACCCCTTTCACGACGGCGGTGCTCCCTTCCACCTCGATGTCGGCGCCCAAGCGCTTCAGCTCCTGGACGTGCATGAAGCGGTTCTCGAAAATCGTCTCGGTAACGCGCGCCATACCGCGAGCGACGCTGTTGAACGCCAGGAACTGCGCCTGCATGTCGGTCGGGAACGCCGGATAAGGCGCCGTGCGCACGTTGACGGCGCTGAGCGTCCCGTTCGCCCCGAGCGCAATCCAGTCGGAGCCGGTCGTGATGTGAGCTCCGGCTTCGCGCAGCTTGTCGAGCACTGCGTCTAGGACGTCCGGTCGCGCGTCGCGCAGCTTGACCTGACCGCCGGTTGCGGCGACAGCAACCAGGAACGTGCCGGTCTCGATTCGGTCCGGCATCACTGCGTAGCGTGTTCCGTGCAGCCGTTCCACGCCCTCGATCGTGATCACGTCGCTGCCGGCTCCCCGGATCCTCGCGCCCATGGCGCTCAGACAGGTGGCCAGATCGACCACTTCGGGTTCCCGGGCCGCATTCTCGATGACAGTCGTGCCAGCAGCGAGGGTGGCTGCCATCATGAGGTTCTCGGTGCCGGTGACGGTCACGAGGTCCAGACAGATGTGCGCGCCTCTCAGTCGCTTCGCGCGCGCCGCGATGTAGCCATGCTCGATGGCAATCTCGGCGCCCATCGCCTGCAGTCCCTTGATATGCTGGTCGATGGGCCGCAGGCCGATCGCGCAGCCGCCCGGCAGCGATACGCGCGCCTCGCCGCAGCGCGCCGCCAGGGGCCCCAGCACGAGCACCGATGCGCGCATCGTACGCACGAGCTCGTAGGGAGCCACCGGCGCCCCGATGCGCGCCGCGTTGAGCTCTACGCCCAGCCGCTCGTCAACCGAGATGGCCACGCCCAGTTCGCCCAGCAGAGTGAGCATGGTCGTTACGTCACGCAAGTGCGGAACGTTGGTGACGACCAGCGGCTCCGTCGTGAGCAAGGAAGCGCACAGGATCGGCAGCGTCGCATTCTTGGCCCCCGAGACCCTCACCTCGCCGCTGAGCGGAACGCCGCCTTCGATAACGAGCTTATCCACGGCCCGCTTGCCGCCAATCCTCGGGGGTGAAGGTCTTCATGGAAAGCGCGTGGATATCGGCGCGCATACGCTCGCCCAGCGCCGCGTAAACGAGCTGGTGCTGCTGCACGCGCGACTTGCCGCGGAAGGCGGGGCTCACAATCACCGCTTCAAAATGATGCCCGTCGCCGTCGACCTGCACGTGGTCGCAGGCAAGACTTTCCGCGATCCAGCCTTTGATCTGTTCAGGATTAATCATGGCTTTATCCTGTGGGGTTATGCGCCGGGGCGCAAGAGCGTATGGAAATCGCACGAGCCACCAGTCAAGCATTTCAGGCGTCAGGTCAATGCCTGAGCTTGTATCCGGTTCTGAGGAGCCATAGCGTGAGGAATGATAAGGCGAAAAAACTGGCACCGACAATCGCGAGGCTCAACCAGGGCGAGACATCGCTGCGACCGAAGAAGCCGTAGCGAAAACCGTCCACCATGTACAGGATCGGATTGAAGAACGAGAGCTTTTGCCAGAACGCGGGCAGCGAACGGATCGAGTAGAACACGCCGGAGAGGAACGTAAGCGGCAGAATGATGAAGTTGCTGAACAACGCGAGCTCATCCACCTTGTCCGAATACAGCCCCGCGATGATGCCGAGCGCGCCCATGACGCCGCTGCCGGCGAGCGCAAATGCGATCGTCCAGACCGGGTACTCGAGCCTGATATCGACGAACCACACCGTCGCCAGCAGCACGCCCAGGCCCACCACCAGGCCCCGCGCCATTGCCGCCAGAAGGTAAGCAAAAAAGAACTCACCGTATGAGAACGGCGGCAGCAGCACGAAAATGATGTTACCTGTCATCTTGGATTGCATCAGGCTCGACGAGCTGTTGGCAAAGGCGTTCTGTAGCACCGCCATCATCGTCAGTCCCGGCACGAGAAAAGTGCTGTACCCGAGCCCGGGAAAGATTTCGACCCGCCCCCGCAACGAATAGGCAAACACGACCAGGAACAGCAGCACCGTGAGCACGGGCGCGAGTACGGTCTGGATGCTCACCTTCCAGAACCGCAGCCACTCCTTGCGAAAGAGGGTGTAGAACCCATGGAAAGAGCGGTATTCAATCGGCGCACTCATCCGCAGGACCTTTAGTGGCGGCTCATGATCTGCACGAAGATTTCCTCGAGATCCGGTTGCATCACTTCCATTTCCTGGATCTCGACGCGTGCGTTGCGCAGCTCGGCCATAACGCGCTCGACTTCAGTGTAAGCCGGGAGCGCCAGCCAATAGCCGCGCTCGTCGCGCTCCGTGACGAATGGCGCTAGCGCCTCGGGCAGCTGATCGGGGATCAGTCGCAGGGCAACGTAACACCCAGAGTGCATGCGCAGAAGATTCTGCGTGGTATCGAGCGCAACCACGCGCCCCTGCTTGAGCATTGCGATGCGTTCGCACAATGCCTCGGCCTCCTCGAGGTAATGCGTCGTCAGGACAATGGTATGACCGTCGCGATTGAGGCGCTTGACGAACCGCCACAGCGCCTGGCGCAGTTCCACGTCCACGCCGGCGGTCGGCTCGTCGAGCACGATGACCGGCGGCTTGTGCACGAGCGCCTGCGCCACCAGCACGCGCCGCTTCATGCCGCCGGAGAGAGAGCGCATGTTGGTCTCCGCTTTGCCGGCGAGATCGAGGTGATACATCACCTCCTCGATCCAGTCGCGGTTGTCGCGAATGCCGAAGTAGCCGGACTGGAAGCTGAGCGCCTCGCGCACCGTAAAGAAAGGATCGAACACCAGCTCCTGCGGCACTACCCCGAGCGAGCGCCGCGCCTCGCGGTAACGGGTCAGAACGTCGAAACCCATGACGCGCGCGCTGCCCCCCGAAACGCGCGCCAGGCCCGCAAGGATGTTGATCAGCGTGGTCTTGCCGGCACCGTTGGGACCGAGCAGACCGAAGAACTCGCCCGGCGCGATCTGGAACGTGACATCCGTCAGCGCCCTCAAGGTGTCATAGCGCTTCGAGACCCGCTCGAACTCAATCGCAGGGACCATTTAGCGCGTGATGAGTGATGAGTGATGGGTGATGAGTGATGAGTGATGGGCAAAACCACCTAAGACCCATTACTCATTGCTGGGCGGGGCTCAGCCCTCGCTCAGCAATTCGGTGACGCCGTAGAGCTTGGCGAGGCTCGTCAAATTGCCGGGAAGGTTGACGTACTGGATGCGGCGCCCGTGGCGCCCGGCCTCCCGCCGCCACTCGAGCAACAGGCTCACCGCCGTCGAATCCACCTCCGTAACGCCCTCCAAGTCGACCGTGACCCCCGGTGCCGTGAACAGCCCGTTGCCCTGGGCGAGAAGTGCGACGACGTTATTGATGGTGATTGGCCCCCGCAGGGTGCAACGGCCTTCGCGACATTCGATCATGGATTGGCGCCCTGGGTCCTTTGCGCAAGCTGCCGGTTCTTGCTGTCGAGCGCCTTGATCAGCCCGTCGATCCCGGCGCGCTGGACCTCTCCGTTGAAGGTGCTGCGGTAATTCTGCACCAGGCTCACGCCCTCGATCGCGACATCGTAGACTTTCCAGCCGTTGCCGGTTTTTTCCATGCTGTAGTCTACGGCCACAGGCGGGCGGCCCGGCTGGACAACCTGCGATTTCACCACCACATCGTCGTCTTCCGGTCGTATGCGCAATGGCCGGTAGGTAATCGTCTGGTCGCGATACGACCCGAATGCAGTAGCGTAGGTGCGCACCAGCAGCGTGCGGAACTGCTCGACCAGCCCCCCCCGCTGCTGCGGGTTTGCCTTGCGCCAGTTCTTGCCCATCGCCAGCCGCGTCATCCGCGTGAAATTGAAATGCGGCAGCACCTTCGTCTCGATCAATTTCATCAACTTGCCTGGATTGCCGGCGTTGATATCCTTGTCCGAACGCAGGATCACGATCACCTCGTCGGTCACGCTCTTGGCGAGCACGTCCGGCGCCATCATGCCCTGCGCGTATAGCGGCAGCCCGGATGAGCCAACAGTTGCCAGCACCGCGAACAACAAGCTCCTGAGCATCGTTTCGCTCGCGACCGGGTCCTATTTCGCCCCGCCTTCGGCCGCCTTGTTGTACAGGAACTGGCCGATCAGCTTCTCGAGCACCAGCGCGGACTGGGTGATTCTGGCGGCGTCGCCGTCCTTGAGCATGGCGCTGTCGCCCCCCGCCTCCAGGCCGATGTATTGCTCGCCCAGCAGCCCGGAGGTGAGGATCGATACCGAGGTGTCCTTCGGGAACAGGTAGCGCTTGTCGAGCTTAATTGCGACGCGGGCAACGTAACGCTGGGTATCGAACTCGACGTCGTCGACTCTTCCCACGACCACGCCGGCGCTCTTGACCGGTGCCCGCACCTTCAGGCCGCCAATGTTGTCGAACTCGGCGTACACGCGATAAGTCTCTCCAACATTGAACGTCGTGCTGGCGTTTCCCACCTTCAGCGCGAGCACCAGCAGCGCAATGATGCCCGCGACCACGAAAACGCCGACCCACAGATCAAGAACGGTTCTTTGCATAGGCTCAAATCCCTGTAAACATGAACGCGGTGAGCACAAAATCCAGCCCCAGGATTGCCAGCGAGGACGTGACTACAGTGCGCGTAGTCGCCCCCGAGACGCCTTCTGCCGTCGGCGGCGCGTCGTAGCCCTCGAACAGCGCGATCGCGGTAACCGCCACACCAAAAACTACGCTCTTGATCACGCCATTCATGATGTCGTGTCTGACATCCACTGCGCTTTGCATCTGCGACCAGAACGCGCCTGCATCGACGCCGATGACCACCACCGTGATGAGGTAACCACCGAACACGCCCACCGCGCTGAACATCGCGGCCAGCAACGGCATCGAGATCACGCCAGCCCAGAAGCGCGGCCCGATGACGCGCGCGATGGGGTCAACGGCCATCATCTCCATGGCCGAGATCTGCTCGGTTGCTTTCATGAGGCCGATTTCCGCCGTCATCGCCGATCCGGCGCGGCTGGCGAACAGCAGCGCGGCGACCACCGGGCCAAGCTCGCGAGTAAGCGACAACGCAACGAGCGTGCCGACGGCCTCTGAAGAGCCGTACTTCTGCAGTGTCTCGTAGCCCTGCAAGCCGAGAACCATGCCGACGAACAGGCCGGAGACGATGATGATGATGAGCGAGAGCACGCCCGTGAAGTAGATCTCCCGCACCGTCAGGTGAAAGCGGCGGAAGCTTGTCGGCGAGCGCAGCAGCGTCAGCAGGAAAAAACGGCTCGCGTAGCCCAGGCGCCAGACCCCGTTGACGACCTGGTGGCCGATGCCGCGCAGGCCGCTGGCGAGCCGCTCAGGCACGGGCGCCCCTCAACTCGAGGTCTGCCGCGTACTCGGATCCGGGATAGTGGAACGGCAGCGGCCCATCCATCTCACCCCAGACAAACTGATGGACGAAGGGCGCGTTGGAGCCGCGGATGTCGTCCGGCGTGCCGGCGGTAACCACCGCGCCATCCGACATGAAATAGACGTAGTCGACGATCTTGAGCGTTTCCTGAACGTCGTGTGTGACCACAATGGAGGTTGCGCCCAACGCGTCATTGAGGTGGCGGATGAGCTCGCTGATCACGCCCATCGAAATCGGGTCGAGCCCGGTGAACGGCTCGTCGTACAGGATGAGCATGGGGTCGAGCGCCACGGCGCGCGCCAGCGCAACACGGCGCGCCATCCCGCCGGAGAGCTCCGAGGGCATCATGTGCTGGGCGCCACGCAGACCGACCGCGTTGAGCTTCATCATCACCAAATCGTGGATCATGCTCTCCGGAAGGTCGGTGTGCTCTCGAATCTGGAAGGCAACGTTGTCGTAGGCCGACAGGTCCGTGAACAGTGCGCCGAACTGGAACAGCATGCCCATCTTGCGGCGCATCTCGTAGAGCCCATCCTGGTCGAGCTTGCTCATCAGGCGCCCGGCGACCCGCACTTCCCCCGTCGTCGGCCGCAGGGCGCCGCCGATCAGCCGCAGCAGGGTGGTCTTGCCGCAGCCGCTCAGTCCCATGATGCTCACAACCTTGCCGCGGGGCACGGTCATGTTGATGCCCTTCAACACCGGACGAACGTCGTACGAAAAGTTGACGTCCTTGATTTCAACCAAGTTTTCCATCGCGGCGGGCGCTGATAAAAGGGCTCAATTCTAAACCACATCATCGCGCCCGAACAATGCGGCGCGCGCCCGTTGGAGTTTGCGTGACCGGGTGGCATCATAACGCGACCCTCCCGCGGCCCATCGTTCGCATGCGCTTCGACCTGTTCTATGGGCTCGCCGCTCCGCCTCAGTTGGGCCTGACCGAGGCGCAGGCCTATGCCGAGACGCTCGCGCAGCTCGAGCTCGCTGACCGGCTGGGCTTCGCACGCGAAGTGATGCCCGTTTTGCCGCAGAACTCCGGATCCAGGACCCCAGATTCAGCAAAACCACTCATGAACTGAGGCGCGCATCGGTCTGAACGTCGCCTCATGAATGCTGAATTCCGAAACCTGAAGCCTGAACCCTGAACTTGGAACTTGGAACTTGGAACTTGGAACTTTAAATCCTCGATCCTGAATGCCGATGAAGGTTTTCGTCACCGGTTCTAGCTCCCGCCTGGCAGCGGCGTTGCTGCCCCGGTTGTGTGCGCAGCCCGGGATCGAGCAGGTCACCGGCATCGACATCGCGCCGCCCCGCTATCACCATCCAAAGTTTCGGGCGGCGCAAATGGATTTCCGCAGCCCGGAGCTCGAACGCCTGGTGGAAGGGCACACCGGATTCGTGCACCTCGCCTTCGTGGTACCGCGCGGCAGAATGTCCGAGCAGGACATGTTTGACATCAATGTGACCGGCAGCCTCAAGGCGTTCCATGCCGCGCGCAAGGCGGGCGCACTGCGGCTGCTCCACCTTTCCAGCGCCGCCGTGTATGGCAGCGGCGTGCATGTGCGCGAGAACGCGCCGCTCCAACCCCTGCCGGGATTTCTGTACGCGCACCACAAGGCGCGCCTCGAGCGGCTGCTGGAGCTCGAGTTTCCGGAATGCGTGCGGTTGCGGCCCCACGTCATCCTCGGGCCGAACGCCCAGCCCCTGCTGCGGCAGCTCCTCAACCAGCCGTGTTACGTGCGCCTCCCTGGGGCGCATCCCCTTCTGCAGTGCGTGCACGAGGACGACGTAGCGCGAGCCGTGTGTCTCGCGCTCGAGCGCGAGGTCCGGGGTCCCTTCAATCTCGCCGCCGAGGACGGCTTCAGCTTCCGCGACGCCATACGGAGTCGTCACCGGCTCGCTTTGCCGCTGCCCCTGTTCGTGGCGGCGGGGGCAGCGCGCCTCGCTTGGCATTTTTTCGGCTGGGGTGGGGAGCCGGCGTGGGTCGATGGCTTGACGCGAACACTGCTCATCAATTGCCGACGCGCCGCTCACGAACTCGGGTGGCGCAGCAGCCGCAGCGCTGCCGACGTGTTGAGACAAACGTAAAGCGGGTCGCGCAGGCGTCGTGCGCATTCGGGCGCTCGCACTTCAAACCGCCGGGCGAATTCAAAGCCCGACGTTCAAGCCATTGCTCAGGAGCATGCGTCGCGTCGGTGCGAGACATTGCGCCACGAACGCGCGCCGCGCCGGGTTCTTCTTCTACAGCCACGGCGCGGCATCGCTAGCCCCCGCCAAGTTGTGATAGGCCGAGCTTTGGGATACCGTAACGCGGACTCCAATCCGCGGATACTGATACTGCACTGCATGACCGGCGTTGCGTTGCACTTCGAACAGGTCAGCAAGCGCTTCGGCGAGGTCGCGGCATTGACCGATTTCACGCTCGAGGTGGGGCGGGGCGAGTTTTTCGGGCTGGTCGGGGTCAATGGAGCAGGCAAGACGACGTTGATCAAGTGCCTGCTCGATTTCTGCGATGCCGACAGCGGAGGAATCGAGATCTTCGGAGTAAGACACCGCCTTACTGCCGCACGCAGCCGGCTCGCCTTCCTGCCCGAGCGCTTCAATCCGCCGCATTTTCTGACAGGTCGCGATTTCCTCCAGTACATGCTCAAGCTCTACGGGCAGCCCTACGAGGACCGTCAGATCGCGCAGGTTTTCGCAGGGCTCGACCTCGATCCGGCGGTGCTCGGAAAGGCGGCGCGCACCTACTCCAAGGGGATGACCCAGAAACTGGGGCTCGCGGCGTGCCTGCTATCCGGCAAGGATCTCTATGTCCTCGACGAGCCCACTGGTGGCCTGGACCCGAAGGCGAGGGCCCTGTTCAAGCGAGCATTGCGCGAGCTGAAGCAGGCCAACCGGACTGTGTTCTTCACCTCCCACGCGCTCGCGGATATTGCCGAAATGTGCGACCGGATGGCCGTACTGCACGGAGGCAAGCTGCGCTTCGCGGGCAGCCCGGAGGAGCTCGCGCAGCCCTTTGGCGCTGGCGGCCTGGAGCAGGCGTTCCTGGCCTGCATCGCATCCTGACCCGAGTCGCACCGGCCCTGGAAAAGCCTTTGCGATACAATAAAGTTAGGTTACCGGGGGCAAGCCGTGAAGGAAGCTGAGTCCAATAAGCCCGATCTGCTGATCGTTGACGACGATCCGCTGATCACCGACACGCTCAATTTCGTGCTGGGGCGAGACTTCAATGTCTACGTCGCCGACTCTCGCGCGGGCGTCAAGAGCATGCTGCGCCAGCTCGAGCGGGCGCCGCAGCTCGCGCTGATCGACCTCGGCCTGCCGCCAACACCGCATCGTCCCGACGAGGGGTTTCGGCTGATCAGCGAGCTCATCGCCCATTCGCCCGGAATCAAGATCGTGGTGCTCTCGGGGCAGAGCGACGAAACCAATGCGCGGCACGCACGCACGCTTGGCGCGATCGAGTTCGTCGCCAAGCCGTGCGAGCCGGAGGCGCTTAAGCGCCTGCTTGTTCGCGCGCTCGAAATCAGCGACGCTGAGCTCGGGGCCGCTGCCGATAGCGGTCTGCTGGGCAAGAGCTTGCTCATGGACAAGCTGCGGCAACAGATTGCGCAGTTCGCCAATGCGCCGTTCCCGGTCCTGATCGAGGGCGAGTCCGGCAGCGGCAAGGAGCTCGTGGCGGGTTCGCTGCATCGCATGAGTCAGCGGGGGGGGCGCCCGTTTCTCGCGTTGAACTGCGCAGCCATTTCCCCCACGCTGGTGGAACCGACACTGTTCGGCTACGTTAAGGGCGCCTTTACCGGAGCAACCACCTCACGCTCCGGCTATTTCGAGGATGCGAAGGACTCCACGTTGTTCCTCGACGAGATCGGCGAGCTCCCGCTCGAGCTGCAAGCGAAACTGCTGCGGGTGCTGGAAAACGGCGAGTACCAGCGCGTGGGTGAAACCCAGAGCCGGGTATCCAACGCCCGCGTAGTGGCAGCGACCAACCGTGACATGCGCCAGGAGATCCGTGGCGGTCGCTTCCGCGCCGATCTCTACCACCGCCTCTCTGTCTTCACTATCAGCGTGCCGCCGCTGCGAGATCTGGGCGAGGACAAGCGCACCCTGCTCGATCATTTCCGGGACTTCTATGCGCACCAGGCGCGCGTCGACCCGTTCGAGCTCGATGCAAATGCTTTGGAGCTGTGGCTTGACTACAGCTTCCCGGGAAACGTCCGCGAGCTCCGCAACATCGCGATCCGCCTCACCACCAAGTACGGTGGCCAAAAGGTCAATGGGGAACGGCTGCGGACAGAGCTCGACATGGAGAGCCTCGACATCGAGCTGCCAGGGCTGGCGGTGGGTCAGGACTTCAATTCCGTGCTGGAGGCGGCGAAGCGCCACCTGCAGATGCAGAAGGGCTTCAATCTCGACCACACGATTGGCCAGTGGGAACGCGGCTACATCGAGGCTGCCTTGATGATTACGCAGGGCAATCTCACGCAGGCCGCCAAGCTGCTCGGAATCCACCGCACCACGCTCTACAGCAGAATGCAAAATTACGCGGACAGCGGTGGCGAGACGGCGAAGGCAGCGCGGCCCGCTTTCAAGTAAGCCGCGGACGCCTGACGCGAAACGGCCGGAGAACGGGCGATGTACTACAGCCATTTCGGACTGAACCAGCCCCCGTTCAAGATCACGCCCAACACCGAGTTTTTCTTCAGCGGCGGCAATCGCGGCCCGGTGCTGGAAGCCCTCATCTACGCGATTACGCACGGCGAGGGCATTGTCAAGGTAACCGGGGAGGTGGGCAGCGGGAAAACCATGCTGTGCCACATGCTTCAGGCGCGGCTTCCCGCCCACATCGAGTCCGTCTATATCGCAAATCCCAGCGTCTCCCCCGAGGAGATCCTGCATGCGATCGCGTTCGAGCTGCAGCTCGGGGTCGGGCTAGATGCGTCGCGGCTGGAAGTGGTGCGGGCGCTGCACGATTATCTGCTCGGGCGCCACGCCGAGGGCAAGCGGGTGGTGGTGTTCGTGGAAGAGTCCCAGAGCATGCCGCTGCCGAGCCTGGAGGAGATCCGCCTGCTCTCGAACCTCGAGACGAAAAACGACAAACTGCTGCAGATCGTGCTGTTCGGGCAACCCGAGCTCGATCAGAATCTGCGCCAGGCCAACATCCGGCAATTGCGCGAACGCATTACTCACAGCTTCCGGCTCGAGCCCCTTTCAGTCGATGAGACCCGCGAGTACCTCATGTTCCGCATGCGCGCGGCGGGTTACCACGGTCCGGAGCTGTTCCCCGAGCCGGTGGTGAAAGCCGTTGCGCGGGCGGCGCACGGACTCTCGCGGCGCGTCAATCTGATCGCCGACAAGGCGCTGCTTGCGGCTTTTTCAGAAAATACTCACACCATCCGGCGCAAGCACGTCGACGCGGCGGTAGCTGACAGTGAGTTCAGCGCGGCGCCCCGCTCTAGAACCGGGCTGCGCCCGATTTGGGGGGTTGCTCTGCTGGCGCTAGGCGTTGCTGTAGGTGTCGGATTCTACGCATGGTTCCAGGAGGCGTTAATCCGCACGCCGGCGCCAGTGGGAGTGCAAGACCGCGCGGCCCCGGTCGAGAAGAAGGCGGAACCGCGCGTGCACGCCGCTGCACCCGCCCCCAAGAGCGCCCCGGCCAGTCCGACACCGACCGCAGTTTCGGCTGCTGACCAGGCCATGGCGGCAGCCACGGCCGAGGAGAAAGAAGCGGCTCCGAACCCTGCGTCCGTTTCTGTCGCGACGAGACCGGCATCCAGCGCGGCACCGGATCCAGCGACCAGCGCGCCCCCGGAGGAGAAGCCCGCTCCACAACCTCCGGCAGTCTCCGTTCCAGACAAACCCGCGACCATAGCGGCAGCTGAGCCGGCGACCGGGGCGCCCGCCCCCGAGTCCGCAACCGTCTCTCTGCCCGAGGGGGTCAGCTCCACCACACGTGCCACACCCAAAGCCAAGGTTACCTCGGCAACCCGGCCAGCACGATCGCAACCAGTTGATTCTAAAGATATCCTTGAGGTTCGGCTCGCCGCGACCAAGGAATGGCTTGCAACCGAGGCACCCACGACGTCCAGCATTCAGTTGCTGGGAACCTACAATCCTGAAACTTTAAGGTACCATCTCAACGACCTTTCGAAGGTTATTGAAATAAATAAAGTTTTTGTGTATCGTACTCGAGCAAAGCAAAAACCGTGGTTAACAGTTCTTTACGGGAGCTTCAATAGTTATCGTGCAGCTCGGGAAGCGCTTGATAAACTGCCGGAATCACTCAAAGGGAACGGACCCTTCTTGCGTACGGTGGCGGGGATTCGGGGGGAGATCAGTCGGCATGGAGCTTCGTGACCCCGCCCGGGCAAAATCCCCCCTGAGAGCAAGGGATGGCTCGATCAGGGGACAAACAACGCGATGCGATCTGTAGCGGAATCAGAAGGCAGTAACGGCTCTGTAAAGTCACGCCTGAGTGACACCGCGCCGCTGAAGTCGGGTCTGTTCTCGGTATTCTCGATACGCGCGTGGATCGTCCCGCTCGTTGTCAGCGTGATGGTCGCCGGCTGCTCGGCCTACAAGCCGTATATCCCGACTTCTAAAGGCCACATCGGGCTCGAAAAGCCCAAGCCGAAGCCCGAGGCGGACCGGGTAATTCCGCCCCCAGCGCGCGCCACCACATTCGTGCCCCCGCCGAAGCCCACGGTCAAACCGCAGACCTACACGGTGGTAGTGAACGAAGTGCAGGTCAAGGATCTGCTCCTCGCCCTGGCGCGCGACACCAAGCAGAACATCGATATCCACCCCGGGATCACCGGCCTGGTGAGCCTGAATGCGGTCAATCAAACGCTGCCGGCGATTCTGGAACGTATCGCCAAACAGGTGAACATGCGCTACCGCGTGGAAGGCAACACGATCATCGTCTCGCCCAACGTGCCATACGTCAAAACGTACCGCATCGGCTATGTGAACATGGTCCGCGATACCACTTCGACGATTGGCGTTTCCGGTGAGATCGGTTCCGCGAGCGGCGGACCCACGCCCGCGGGTGGAGGCGGGGGGTCGAGCACGACCGTACGCACGACCTCACGCAATAATTTCTGGGAGCAACTGCGCGAAAATATCCGCTCCATCCTGAACTCGACCCGCCTGCAGAGCCTCAATGCCGAGGACAAGGCCGAGCGCCTCGCCCAGGAAAAGCAGGTGCAGGAGATGCGCACGAAGCAGATAGAAGCCGCCAGTCGTGCCGGCCAGGGGGCGCCGACGCTGGCCTCGTCGGTCATCACGGCAACCGGGGGAGCGCAGCGCGGTTCGCTGTTGCCCGATGACGTCGTCGTGAGTTCCGTCTCGGGAACAGTGACGGTTAACGCGACGGAAAAGCAGCATCAGCTGATCCAGCGGCACATCGATAGCATCGTCACTTCGATGCAGCGCCAGGTGCTGATCGAAGCAACCATCGTCGAGGTGCAGCTTTCCAACGCCTACCAGTCGGGGATCGACTGGTCACGCGTCTCGCAAAGCGGTGGCGTCGCCTTCTCAACACTGGGCGCGCTCGCGGGCTTTGGTACTGTTTCTACTGGCGCGACGATTGCGAACCTCTTCGCGCTTACCTACAACGAGAACAACGTGCGCGAAGGGCAAATCCAGCTCACGGTCAAGCTGCTCGAGGCGTTCGGTAACACCAAGGTCCTGTCGAGCCCGAAGTTGATGGCACTCAACAATCAGACGGCGCTCCTCAAGGTCGTGGACAATGTCGTCTACTTCGAGGTCAAATCTGACACCACCCAGAACCAAACGAATTTGGTTACCAACTTCAGCACGACGGCGAAAACAGTGGCCGTTGGGGTGGTGATGGGGGTCACGCCGCAAATCAACGACGATAATCGGATTTCTGTGATCGTGCGGCCGACGATTACCCGCTTGAACCCGATCAAGCCGTTCGTAAACGACCCTAATCCATCATTGTGTGACTTGTCCAGGAACAACTGCGTGGTGAACCAGGTCCCCCAGGTGCAGGTGCGCGAGATGGAGTCGGTGCTGCAGGTCGCCAATGGCCAGACCGTGATTCTTGGCGGCCTGATGCAGGATAACGTGAAGAGCGATCGCGAACAGGTGCCTTTTGTGGGCAACATTCCCGACCTCGGGGAAGCCTTTGCTCTGAAGAAAGAGGAGGTCACCAAGACCGAGCTGGTGATCTTTCTTCGGACCACGATCGTCAACAATCCGACGCTCGAGAGCGACCAGCTCAAGTTCTTCAAGCGTTTCCTGCCGGAACCGGAGACCAAGCCCGACCTGAGCACCGTGCCGAAAGATCTGCGGCCGCCACCGCCAAACTTTTTCATCCAGGAACCGGCGGGCGCGGCGCAATGAGCCTGTTGATGAAGGCCTTGGAAAAGGCCGCCAAAGATCGGGGCGACGCGCGCCAGGAAGCGCCCGCCACAGCAGCTGCGGATGCGAGCGCTGCGCCCGCTCGTGCAGAGTTGTTGCTCGAGCCGCTGGAGCTGGCCGCGGATTCATCATCCCCGCCCGACCCCGCAGCGGCCGCGCAGCCGGCCCCGGCGCCTGGCGCAGCGCGGGAGCAGGCTCAGGCCGCGACGGTGCTCCAGGCTGCAGCCCGGCCGCAGTCGTCTGGCGCGGGCGCCAATCTCCGCAATTACCCGATTGTCGTGCTCGGCATCATCGCGGTGCTGATCGCCATCGGATTCGCTGTTTACGTCGCGCTGCAGATTTTTCAGCCTAGCATGCTGATCCGCCAGGCACCGGTAGCGCCCAAGGGCCCGCTACCCCCATTCACGCAGGCACCACAGCCGCTGACTGCCGCGCCCGTTCCTGCTCCGTTGCCGGCGGCGTCAGTGCTTCCGCCCAGCGTTGCCGGCACCGCGACGAGCGAGCCCACGCCAGTCGTCCGGCCCACGCCGCGTCCAACCCCGCGGCCGGCGCCGCGCGCGGCCGCGCCGGAGCGCAACACGATCGTGGTCAGCCGCGGCAGTCCCGCACCCGCCATGAATCCCTTGTTGCCTCGAGCCTACGCCGCGCTCCAGGCGAACCGGCTCGCGGAAGCCAAGAACCTTTACAACCAACTGCTGCGTGCCGAGCCAAGGAGCAGCGACGCGCTGCTCGGCCTGGCCGCGATTGCGACGTTCGAGGACGACAGCGAGGAAGCCACCAAGCGCTATTTGCGCATACTGGAACTCGATCCCCGGCACGCTCTCGCGCAAAGCGGGCTGATCGGCCTGCTCGGCCGTGCCGATCCCATCGCTGCGGAATCCCGCCTGAAAAGCCTGATCGCGCGCGAGCCGTCCCCGTACCTTTACTTCACGCTCGGCAACCTTTATGCCGACCAGTCCATGTGGCCGGCAGCGCAGCATGCCTACTTCCAGGCCCATCACCTCGAGCCAACCAACCCGGATTACGCTTACAACCTCGCGGTCAGCCTCGAGCACGTCGGCCAACCCCAGGTTGCGCTCCGCTTCTACCGGCGGGCGGCGGAGCTCGCTGCAGCCAAGGGGCACACCCACTTCAACCTCGCACAGGCACAAGAGCGCATTGGCAAACTCGCCTCGCAGGTAGAGTAGGAGTCTGACGGACCAAAGTCCGACAAACTCCTAGCCGTGAACATCCGCTTCACGCACCATGGCTGAACAGCGCAAGAAACTACGTCTCGGCGAACTTTTGGTCCAGCAGGGGCTAATCACCACGGATCAGCTCTCGATCGCACTGGCCGAGCAGCGCCACAACAACACCCCCCTCGGCCGCCTGCTGGTGCGCCTCGGTTTCGTCACCGAGAGCGCCATCCGCGACATCATGGCGCGCACCATTGGGCAGGAGGCGATCGACCTCGGGCACGTGGTTGCCGATCCCGAGGCGCTGAAGCTGGTGGCCCAGGAATTTGCGCGCCGCAGCCGAATCTTGCCGATTGCGTTCGATCCCGCTGATAAGATTCTCACCATCGCCACCACCGAGATTTTCAACGTGGTCGCGATGGACCAGTTGCGTGCCATGCTGGGGCCTGAAATCGAGATCAAGACCCAGCTCGCGAGCGAAGCCCAACTCAGCGATTACATCGACCAGTTCTATGGCTACGAGCTCTCGGTCGACGGCATCCTCAAGGAGATCGAAACCGGCGAGATCGATTACGAGAGCCTTCAGGTCGCCGGTGGTGACGAGTACACCCAGCCCATGGTCCGGCTGGTCAACGCGCTGCTGGTGGACGCGGTGAAACGCAGCGCCTCGGACATCCATCTCGAGCCGGAGTATGCGTTCCTACGCATTCGCTACCGCATCGACGGCGTGCTCGAGACCGTGCGCAGCCTGCACAAGACCTACCTGCCCGGCATCACGGTGCGCATCAAGGTCGTCAGTGGCATGAATATCGCCGAGACACGCTCGCCCCAGGACGGCCGGTTGTCGCTGACGCTCAATGGCCGCCCGATCGATTTCCGGGTCTCTGCGCAGCCCACCATTTATGGCGAGAACATCGTGCTGCGCGTGCTCGACCGCGAAAAATCGATCATCAGCCTGGACCGCATGAATCTGTCGAAGGAGACCCTGGCCAAGCTCAACGTGATGCTGGCGCGGCCCGAGGGCATTCTGGTGGTCACCGGCCCGACGGGCAGCGGAAAGACGACGACGCTCTACTCGCTTCTGGCACAGGTGAACGACGAGACTGTCAACATCATGACCCTGGAGGATCCGGTTGAGTACCCGCTCACGCTGATGCGACAGACCTCGGTGAACGAGGTGGCGCGCATGGAGTTCGCCGATGGGATTCGCTCGATCATGCGGCAGGATCCCGACATCATCCTGGTGGGCGAAGTGCGCGACAAGGAAACAGCCGAGATGGCGTTCCGCGCGGCGATGACCGGCCACCAGGTGTTCACGACGCTGCATACGAACTCTGCCCTGGGCACCTTTCCCCGGCTGCTCGATATCGGTATACATCCGGAAATCATGGCTGGCAACATCATTGGGGTGGTCGCACAACGGTTGGTGCGCGTGCTCTGCACGCACTGCAAAGAGGCCTATGCCCCGCCTAAGGAGGAGCGGCAGCTCTTCGGCTCGCTGGGGCAGAAAGTTTCCTACGTCTACCGCCCGGTCGGTTGCAGGAACTGTGACAACAAGGGCTACAAAGGCCGCATTGCCCTCATGGAGCTGCTGGTAATGGACGGAGATCTGGACGAGCTCGTCGCGCGCCGGGGAACCGCCAAGGAACTCCGCACCGCGGCGCTCGCCAAGGGATTCCGATCGCTTGCCGAGGAGGGGCTGCAGCGCGTCATCGACGGCAGCACCAGCCTCGCCGAGGTGGGCCGCGCCGTAGACCTTACCGGGCGGTTCGACTAGTGCCCGTTCCGGGTTCCGGGTTCCGGGTTCCAGGTTCAAGGTTCAAAGTTGCAGTATTGGCGTAGAACATTGAACATTGAGCATTGAACATTAAACACGCAAATCGGTGCCTACCTACGAGTACAAAGCGGTAGACCGGGGTGGGCGCCCCGCCCGTGGCGGCCTTGAGGCCGTCAACGAAGTCGATCTCGAACTGCGCCTGCGGCGCATGGGACTCGACCTCATCACCTACAAGCAAGTCGAGCGGGAAACAGCCGGCTTCCGCAGCGGCAAAATCACCCGCCAGGATCTGATCAACTTCTGCTTCGACATGGAGCAGATGTACCGCTCCGGCATTCCGATCATGGACGGGTTGCGCGATCTGCGCGACTCGAGCGACAACGCGCGGTTCCGCGAGGTCCTGACCTCCATGACCGAGGACATGGAAGGCGGCCGGGTGCTGTCCCAGTGCACCGCCGCGCACCCGAGCGTCTTCGATAACGTGTTCACGAGCCTGCTCCGGGCTGGCGAGCAGAGCGGGCGAATCGCCGAGGTATTCGAGAACCTGGCTGCGTCGCTGAGGTGGCAGGATGAGCTCGCTTCCCAGACCAAGCGCCTGCTGATCTATCCGGCGATGGTGCTGGTTGTCGTGCTCGCGGTGGTGGTTTTCCTTTTGATCTATCTCGTTCCGCAGATCACCTCGCTCCTCAAAACCATGGGAATGGCCCTGCCCATGCAAACCCGGGCGCTGATATTCGTCTCCAATGCCGTCATTGACTATTGGCCGTTTCTGTTCGGCGTGCCGGTGGCTGCGGCCGTCGCCCTCGTGCTGCTAATCAGGCGCAACCCGAAAGCCGCTTATCTGTGGGACCACGCGAAGCTTCGCCTGCCCTTCCTCGGGCCTATCCTGCAGAAGATCATTCTTGCGCGTTTCTCCAATTTCTTTGCGTTGATGTATCAGTCGGGAATTACCGTGCTCGACGCCTTAAAGACCAGCGAGGATATCGTGGGCAACAGGGTAGTCGCCGATGCGCTGATGCGTGCCGGCCAGCAGATCAATGCCGGGGAGACGCTGACCGAGGCGTTCCGGAACCTCGGGATCTTTCCGCCGCTCGTGATTCGAATGCTAAGGGTCGGCGAGGCAACCGGGGCAATCGACGCCTCGCTAAAGAATGTGAACTACTTCTACACGCGGGATGTCCGTGAGGCAGTGGACAACGGGCTCAAACTCCTTGAGCCCAGCCTCACCCTGGGCCTGGGCGTGGTTCTTGCTTTCATCATGTGGTCCGTGCTCTCGCCGGTGTATGATATTTTGGGCAAAATGAAGTTCTAACCGACGGAAAAGGAGAAATAAGCAATAGTCCCCCCATGGCCTTTCGGAGCACTATCTCATATTTCCCATTCCCTATTCACCAGTCACGGAAGTTGAATGGCTGACAAACTTCTGATCGGCATCTCGGCCCAAGGGGCGACGGTCGCGCGCTGGCGCGGCAACCGTATTCGCGAATGCGAGGTGTTCGACAACGATGCGGGCGGACTCGCCGCTTTCCGCGAATACCTGGCAACGTGCGCCTACATGCCCGCCTCCGTGATGGTGGACGCGGTCGAAGAGGACTACCGTTTCGAGACGTTGCCTCACGCATTCGGGTCCGATCGCACCCAGATGGTGAACCGCAAGCTGCGGCAGCATTACCGCAATACCCCGTACCTGGCTTCGTGGCTGCTGGGCCGCGACACCAGCAAGCGCCGCGATGATCGTTATCTTTTTTCGGCGCTCACCAATCCCGAACTCATCGATGAGTGGCTACAGGCCTTGGTGGCGCGCGGCCTTCCGGTCGCTGGCGTCTATCTTCTGCCAATGGTCAGCGCCGCGCTTCCGCAGAAGCTGGACCTCAAGGCCAGCAATCTCCTGATCGTGGGACGGCATACCGGCGGGCTGCGGCTCACGTTTTTCCGCGACCGGCAGTTCCGGTTAAGCCGCCTTACGCGCGGCGACGGCGGCAAGAGCAGCGACCGGGCCCGCTATTTCGGCGAGGAAGTCTCGAACACGCGGCTCTACCTGCACGCGTTGCGCACGATGACGCTTGATGAGCAGCTTACGGTACTGCTGCTCGACCAGCGCGATGATCTCGTTGAGGTCACGGCCGCAGTCGCGCGCGACAACCCGAGCCTCGACTGCGTGCGGCTCGGCCGCCGCGAGCTGGCGACGCGGCTGGGGCTGGCCGAATCCCTGCTCGATGTGTCGCCCTACGTCATCTATCTTCAGCTCCTGGGTTCCAAGGCGCCGCAGAGCAACCTCGCGCCCGTCAACGTCACGCTCGGCCACAAGCACTATCAGTCGCGTCGGGGGATTTACGCCGCGAGCGCAGCGATCGCGCTCACCGCCATCGTTTGGACCGGCGCAGACCTGCTGAGGACACTGGAGCTGCGCGGCAAGGAACAATTGGCAGCGCGCGAGACCGCACAGCTTACTGCGCAATACGTGCAGGTGACAAACCAGTTTCCCGCGGCACCGGCGTCGGCGGAGAACCTGAGGCGCACGGTCGAAATTGCCCAAAAGCTGCGCGAGGGCACACGCACCCCGCTCGCGATGATGTCGGTCGTGAGCCGAGCGCTCGCGCCGAGCCGGTCTATCGTCATCAGCGAGTTGGGGTGGAAGTACGGCACCACCGCGATCGAGGCGGAAAACCAGAGCACGCGCACTGCGGAAGCCGCGGCGCCTGCAGTGCCAGTCTTCAACCCCCTGACGCCGGCAACACCCGCCCTCGTGCGCAAGCAAAGCGGCCTCATCCAGGGCGAGATCCGCCCGTTCCGCGGCGATTACCGCGAGGCAATCGACATCATCAACGAATTCGCGGAACGTATCGAGAAAGACCCGTCCGTCGCAGAGGTTCGGGTCGTCAAGCTTCCGCTCGACGTGAACCCGACGCTGCAGCTCTCCGGCAACACGCTCGACAACCCCGAGCAGGCTGGCACGGCCGAATTCAAGCTGCTGGTCGTATTCAGACCCAACGTATGAACCAGGCTGACCTTCAGGCACTCAAGAATCCGCTGCTCGTTCTGTTCGCCGTATTGCTCCTGGCCGCAGGGGCAGTCTATTCGACAGAGCAGCTCAAGGCTTCGTCACAACGGCAGCTCGCGCAGCAGCAGGCACGGCTCAATGAGGCCCGCACACGGCTGCAGAAGTCGGGTGATGAGAAGGACATCATCGTGCGTTACCGTGATGCCTTCCAGTCTCTGCAGCGTGTCGGATTCCTCGGGGAGGAAAAGCGCATCAACTGGCTCGACGGGCTGCGTCTCGCCAACCAGCAGGCGGACCTGTTTGGTGTCGACTACCAGATCAGCGCGCGGAAGAGATATCGGTATGCCGCGTCCCTCAACCCGGGCGAGATCGTGTTGCTCGAGTCCGTGATGCGCCTGAAGTTCCGCTTGCTGCACGAGGAGGACATTAACCGTTTTTTCGACCTGCTGGCGCGCCAGAACGTCGGGGTCTTTAACCTCGACCAGTGTGATATGCGCCGCATTAACACGGGCGGCGTCATCCGCTATCAGCCGAACGTGACGGCCGATTGCGAGGTCTCATGGATAACCGCGAAGGTGAAGGCGTCCGGAGGGAGTAAACGATGATGCGTCTTGCGTTGACCTGCATCGTCGTCGCCCTTGCCGCGCCGGCGGCGGCAGCGGATTCCTCACTGGGACGTCTCTTCTTTACGCCCTCCCAGCGCGCTTCGCTCGACGTTGCCCGCAGCCAGCGCACAAGGGGCACGGTCGCCACCGAAAAAACCGAAGAGGCTGCTCAGCCGGTCCCGCAAACCATAACGTATGGTGGCATGGTTCGACGCAGCGACGGCCGGACAACGGTCTGGATCAACGACCGCGCGATCCCGGACCGACAGCCGGCGGGCGAGTCCGCGATCGTCCATCGAGTGCGGCCTGACGGAGCCGTCACCCTCGCCGTGCCGCAGTCGAGCCGTCGCATCGACTTGAAAGTCGGGCAGAGCGTGGAAGTCCTGTCGGGCGCAGTCGAGGAAGGCTACCGGCAGCGGCCGGCGGTGAGCGGGGACCAGCCGACGGGCGACGAAGCAAAGGACAACCGCACGGCGAAAAGCAAAACGGAGAAAGCAACGCCGCGCGGCGGCGACGACCGGCCGTACTCCGAGGTACGCGAGCGCGCCGCCCCGCAGGAAGCCCGCGCTGCGAGCGCCGGTTCCCGTTGAGGCGGACATGACCGTCGCATGCCGCTCTCGTCGGGAGCCCCGGTGGAGGCAGCGTGGGCAAGCGTTGCTTGCGTTGCTGATGCTGCTTGGCATCGCCCTCTCGGTCTTTGTCTATAACATGATCGATCCGGCGCAGGCCTCCGCGCGGCGAGAGGCCCGAACCGAGGCCGCCCTAAGGGATGTGAAGGACGCGCTGATCGGCTGGTCGGTCGCGCGCACGAGCCCGACCGATGGCCTCAACGCTCGCCCCGGAGAGCTTCCGTGCCCCGACATTAACCCGCTCGACGGATTCGAGGACGGGAACTGCGTCGCAGGAGCGCTCGGGCGTGTGCCGTGGAAGACTCTGGGAATCCCCGAACCCAAGGATGAAACCGGAGAGCTGCTTTGGTACACGATCGCAGGGCCATTGCGCATCTGGAACACGAATCCGAACCCGATCAACAGCGATACCCAGGGCAATCTGACGGTTTATCAAAACAGCGTTGCGACCTCGCTGACGACCGAGGCCGTGGCAATCGTCTTCGCGCCCGGCGCGGCCCTCGGCAATCAGAACCGGGATCCCGCCGCAGTTGATACCTGTCCCACGACCGGCACGTTGATCGCACGCAACCGGTGTGCGGCAAACTATCTGGAAACGGCTGCGACGGTTAACAACGCGACCCTTGGCGGGCCTTTCATCAGCACGCAGTCATCGGGCGCCTTTAATGACAAGCTGCTTGTCCTCACGAGCGCGGACCTGATGCCAGTGGTCGAGCGCCGAGTCGCCATTGAATTGCGAAAGCTGCTTCAAGACTACAAAGCCAATACTGCGTGCGCCTGTACGAACCTGGGCGGAACCGCCGGTTGCTACCCTTATGCCGACTTGAGCGATGGTTTCAGCGATGCGGCTCCGTTCTTCCCCGGCAATGAGAACAACCGGGGCCGTATTCCGGCCCTGGGCGCGGCACCCTTCGATTGGGGGACCTCGCCATGTGCGTCTCCCGTGCCCAGCATCCCGGCCTGGTTCGTGAACAATGACTGGAGGTTGGTGGTTTACTACTCCGCGGGTCAGAACTTCCTGGGCCCCGGTGCCTGCGTCACGTGCGTGGATCCGACACTCACGGTGAATGGTGTCGCCGGCAGCGAGGCGGTTGTTTTAACGCCGGGGCCCTTGCTGAGCGCCGCCCCGCGAGCGCCGGTACCAACCAATGACCCGACGTACTGGCAATACTACTTCCCCAATGACTCGGCAAATTACGACCTGAACGACATTTATGTCACCCCTTCCGCCACGGCTTACGCTCGTGATCGCATCTACACCATCCCCTAGGATTTTGCCGGACTCCCGTCCGGCAAAATCCTTAACCGGCCCTAATGATACGGATTAGCTGCTACCGGGACATGGATACGACTGCGTCCCGTTTGCTCCCTGGCTCCAGGAGGAGCTGTTTGGGTCAGATTCGTTCGTCTGGCAGGCCCAGGTCAGGAATGCGCCGGCCTAGGCGAATTCCTCGCGGCTTCACTATCATCGAGCTCGCCGTGACGATGGTCGTCATCGCGATCCTGCTGGGCAGCATCCTGGTGCCGCTCAACACCCAGGTCGAGAGCCGCAAATACGACGAGACCCAGCGCGTCCTCGAGCGGGCGCGCGAGGCGCTGCTCGGGTTCGCCGCAGCGAATGGGCGGTTCCCCTGCCCGGCATCCGCAACCAGCAACGGGGCGGAACATGTCGTGTCCGTCGCGCTCGGCACTTGCGACCCGACCGTGAGCGCGCCGCCCGTTAACGCCGGATTCCTGCCGGCGGCCACTCTCGGACTGGCGCCGGTGGATGGCCAGGGTTACGCGGTCGACGCCTGGGGCCTCACCCCCTACAACCGCATCCGTTATGCGGTATCCAGCCAGACGGTCAACGGCGTCGCGAATCCGTTCACCGCCTTGCCCAATCCTCCGACCAATACGACTGGCATGCGGGCTGCCGGCATGGCGAACATTTCCGGCGCGGCGCTGCTCCACGTGTGTAGCAGCGGAGCGTCTCCACCCGTAGTTGCGGGCAGCGTTTGCAGCGTGCCGGCGAATGTGAATACCCTGACCACAAACGCGGTTGTGGTCATCTGGTCGGTCGGTCCGAACGCCGCCACGACAGGCGGTCTCAGCACCGATGAGGCGGAGAACCCGAATCCGGTGGGCGGGAGTAACGACCGTATCTTCGTGAGCAAGACCCGCTCCGGCGGGACGGCCGGCGAGTTCGACGACAGCGTGACCTGGATCAGCTCCGCGACCGTTTTTAACCGGTTGATTCAGGCGGGCCAGCTGCCCTGACCTACGTTCCGAGTTCCGGGTTCCGCGTTCGGGGTTCCGGGTTCAATGATCCCAACCCCGAACTTTGAACTTTGAACCTTGAACGTAAAAGCGGGGCGGCGTTACTCCGCGCCACTTTCACGTGTCAGCACGAAGCAGATCATTCCCGGTTCATTCGCGGCGAGCACCAGCCGATAGCCGGCGTCGGCCGCCTGCTTGGCGGCCTGGAACAGCCCGATGCCGAGCCCGGTGTGGGATTGCACAGGGTTATCGAACAACTGCTCGGCCACGTTGTTGGCAATGGCCGCGCCGTTATCGCATACCGTCAGGGTGCCGCCGCGAGCCACCGAAAGCGTGACGCGCACCTGCAGGGTCGAAAGGTCGGCCGACTTGGCCAGCGCGTTCTCGATGAGGTTGTCCGCAACGCTGTCGAACAACTCCAATGGCAGCTTGAGATCCTTCGCGGGCCCATCGACGTGGAACTGGATCTTGCGCCCGGTGAAGCGTTGCAGCAGGCCTTCCCACCAGCTCGCCGCTTCCACCATGCTCGAGTCCGTTTGCTGCGGCGAGCGCAGCTTGTCCAGCGTCACGTTCAGCCGCTGGGTGATCTGCGGCAGCTGCCGCTGCATGAGCGCCTGCAGCCCCTGCGCCTGCTCGGCGCTGCTCGACTCGACCGCGGCGCAAAGCGAGCGCAGCGATTGCAGGAGGTTCTTCACGTCGTGCGTCAGCCTGGCGCCCGTTTCATGGATTGCCTGCGTATAGGCGCTTTGCCGCTGGATCTGCTCGCGACGCTTGGCGTCGTAGAAGTGCCCCACCATCTGCGTGAGCAGCTTGAGATGCAACAGCACCGCCGGGGACAGCGACCAGCCCGTGTAGATGCGCAATCGCAGGTCGTGGAACGAGAGGTCGGCAAAGAACTCCGATTTTTCTCCGAACTCCCCCTGGCCAAGGCGCGCTTCCCATTCCAGGCCGCTGACCCACGGCAGCTCCAGAATGTGCTCGAGCGCCAGCGCCAGGAAGCGCTGGGGCTGCGTCTCGTTCTCGGCCAGATCGGCCAGCTGCTGCACCCAGTGTTCGAACGGCAGCCCCAGGCTCATGAAGTAGCGCGACAGGATATGGCCGAGCCCGACGAAGCCGCTGTGCGGATTCCAGAGCCAGGACATGGCGATCAGCAGCAGCGCGATCGCAAACAACGTCTGCGCGAGAGCCAGCGGGTAATTGCCGTGGCTGACCTGCTTGACGACGAAGCTGCCCAGCACCAGCGCGGCGACCAGCAGGAACAGGATCAGGCTGTAGAAGAGGTCTACCGCGAGCGGGAGCACACTGCGGGGCGACTCGACGCGCGTCAGCACGATCGCCAGGGGCAACAGCGGCAAGCCGAACTGCACCAGCAGCACCAGCGCATCCTCGAGGCTTTGGCCGACGAACAGATGCGGCACCACCCAGATCAGCAGCAACGACAGCAAATAGATCGCCGCGAGCAGCGACACCAGGCGTTGCCGGCGTTCCGCTATGCCCGGCACGGATCCACCGATCAACCCGAAGAGCACGGCGAGCCAGACCGCCATCAGCCACCAGTTGTTCCAGGCGGCAAGCAGAAAACCGACGATGACCACCAGGAACGCATAGCGCGGCTCGATGTTGCGCTCGCCGCGCCACAGCGGCTGCCAGATCAGGAACAGGCCCAGATGCGCGAGCAAAAACGCGCGGGGCCCCCAGTCGTCGATGCCCCACGCGAGCGCGGCGTGCAGGGCGAGCAGCATCAAACCCATCCACACATGCGGACGGGCGGCGACCGCGCGGCCGTTCGTGCGGACGGCCGCCGCGGCTGACGGCGGCACTGTTTCGCTATACTGTCGGGAACCCATGGTGATCATTTTGGCATGAATTCCAGAATCGCGACTATGGCGCGTTACACGCTCCTCGAGGCGTTGCGGACGCGGTTTCCAGTCCTCGTGCTCGTCGCGGTCGCGGTGTTGCTGTTGGCGAGCTTTTTTGTCGAGAGCATAGCGGTCACGGAGGGCGCGCGGTTCCAGGCCGCCTTTTATGCCGCCAGCATGCGTCTGGCGGGCGTTTTCGTCGCAGGGCTGTACGTCCTCGTCAGCATCGCCCGCGAGTTCAATGACAAGGGCTTCGATATCCTGCTCGCCCTCGATTTGCCGCGCGCGCATTACGTGCTGGGCAAGCTCGCCGGATTTCTCGCGCTGGCGGTCCTGATTGCCGCCGTCGCGAGCCTGCCGCTGGTCTGGTTTGCGCCCCTCGGAGCAGTCGTGCAGTGGGCGGTTTCGCTCGCTCTCGAGCTTGCCATCGTGGTCACGCTCGCCCTGTTCTGCATGCTGACCTTCAGCCAACTCGTACCCGCCGCGAGCTTCGTCCTGGCGTTCTACCTCCTCGCGCGGTCGATCACGGCAATCCGCTTGATGGGTACCCACCCCCTCGCGGGCGCGGACTCGTTGTCGCACCAGGTCATTAGCGGGACGGTCGAGGCGCTGGCGCTTGTGATGCCGGCATTCGACACGTGGACCCAGACTGCGTGGCTGGTCGACCAACCGGCCGCATGGGCAAGCCTGCTGCATATCGGCTGGCAAAGCATCGTCTACGTGCTGTTGCTAACGGCGGCGGCGATGTTCGATCTTTACCGGAAGAATTTTTGAGAGCGGGTCTCAAAAATTCTTAAGCGGGAACCGGAATGAAACGCGGCGAGGAGCGTTCGATCGGCCAGGTCCCAAAGCCGGTGCGAGTGCTGCTCGCGGCGGCGCTGGTATTGCAAATCGGGTGGCAGGCCCTGCAGCCGAAGCCAATCGCTCGAGCCGAGGCACTCAGCGCGCCCCCAACGGCGGCGACGCTGGGCACGCTTGCCTTTGGCGAGCCGATCGCTTTCGCCGCGCTGCTGACGCTCCACCTTCAGGCATTCGACAACCAGCCGGGTATCAGCATCCCGTTCGCTCAACTGGATTACGGGCGCGTGGGTGAATGGCTCGATGCAATACTCCGGCTCGACCCGGTAAGCCAATATCCCCTGCTCATGGCGGCACAACTCTACG
The DNA here is from genome assembly GCA_029864385.1 of Betaproteobacteria bacterium. Classification (GTDB taxonomy): domain Bacteria; phylum Pseudomonadota; class Gammaproteobacteria; order Burkholderiales; family SG8-41; genus SG8-41. Next base: position 45,901 of record JAOTTL010000005.1, read on the forward strand.
GGCAGATCCCCGACCCGACGAAACAACGACAGATGTGCGAGTTGGTCCGCCGGCAATTCGAACAGGATCCCAACCGGCGTTGGCGATGGCTCGCGCACTGCGCCATCATGGCCAAGCACCGGTTGCGCGATACGAGACTTGCTCTGGCCTACGCGGAAGCAATCGCGCGCAGCGCCACGCAGGCGCCAACCTGGGCGCGGCAGATGCGCATTTTCGTGCTCGAGAACATGGGAGAGGCTGAGGCCGCAGCCATTCTTCTGGGAGGATTACTCGTCAGCGGCGAGGTAACTGACCCTCAGGAAATCCATTTCCTGACGGAGCGACTAAAGCAGCTGAAAGGTGCCGACAAATCGTCACGGCCGTCGGAAAAATGACACCTCGCCAGCGGGCTGAGCGACATCTCTCTAATCTTTAATCATTAATCGGCGCGCCTGCCATTCTGAGACAAAGTGCCCACGGGACGATAAAGCTTCTTTCCATCAATTGGTTAAGCCTTAGCTCGCAAGCACAGTGGGTTCTTTCACGCTCCCCGGCCCATATTAACCACGATCGAGATGTGAAACTTGGCACATAACTTGCGGCAACGTTGCCACTCGGATTTCGTAAAGGAGCGGGTCATGCGTAAACAGCAAGGTTTCACCTTGATCGAGATTGCGATCGTGCTCGTGATCATCGGGCTCCTGCTCGGCGGCGTGTTGAAAGGCCAGGAACTCATCACCAGCGCCCGCGTGCGTAACCTGATCTCGCAGCAGGACGGCGTCAAGGCCGCCTTCTTCGGCTTCCTGGACCGTTATCGCGCCTACCCCGGCGACTACAACCAGGCGCAGGCCAACATCCCGAGCTGTGCGGCATGCGCCCAGGGCAATAACAACGG
>JAOTTL010000293.1:0-3147 GCA_029864385.1 Betaproteobacteria bacterium
GCAGTCGATGGCCTCCACCTTGATCGCCTCCGGGATCGAGCGATCTGGCTCGGCGGCGTAGATCCGGGGGCCGGGGAATGAACGACGGAACAGCGCTTCCAGTTTGGGGCTGCATTCGACGACGCAGCGCCGCGCCGCGCCCACGATCTGCGGAAGGCAGGAGGCAAACATGATCTCGTCACCCAGTCCCTGCTCGCTCCACACCAGTATCGTACGGCCCGTGAGCGGCTCTCCCGTCCACCTCGGATACGCATAGGGCCGGCGCGGGTTGTCCTCGCTCAGCAGCCTGATCTCGTACTCCGGCCACCCGCGGGCGTAATCTCCCGTCAGGAGCCTGCACAGGCCGCGATGAAACCGGGCAAGCGGAAAATCGTTCTGTAGCTCGATGGCCTGCTCGTAGCAAGAAAATGCCTCCGATACGCGCCCCAGATCCTGAAACACGATCCCCAGATTGTTGTACAACTCCGCGTCCGCGTGACCGAGGGAACGGGCTTTCTCATAGCACTCGAGTGCCCTCTGGGGCCAGTGCATTTTCTGGTAGACGAAACCGAGGGCCGCGTAAAGCTCGCCGGCCGCGGGGTGACCCTCGATCGCTTCCGTAAGTACCGCAATCGCGGCCTCATGGGCGCCGAGGTGTATCTGACAAAGCGCACATTCCTTGGCCGCATCGGCGAGATCGGGTGAAAGCGAGAACGCACGCTGTAAGTGCTCTGAAGCTGCGCCGAAATGGCCAAAGTGACGCAGGACCAGCCCCAAACTGTAATGGGCGGCGGGCGAGTCGGCATTGATCGCAAGGGCACGGCGATAGCTCGCGGCGGCGGCTTCGGGCGCGTTGCGGAGCCGGTGAACGTTTCCCAATCCGAGGTTCGCCTCCTCCGACTCCGGCGCCAGACGGACCGCCTCGGTGAAATGGGTCAATGCCCGGTCAAGGTCTCCTTCCTGACCGCACAACGCACCCAGAAGACAATGTGCACCGGGGTGCGCCGGATCATGCGACAAAACGCCTTCGCACGCGGCACGCGCCCCGGCAACATCGCCCCTGTCCTGAAGCGTGCGCCCATGCTGCAGCTGCGCAGCCGCGATGCGCTCACGTTCAGCCAAGCGCCTGGAGCGGCTCCCCCGCAGCACCTGTTTGAATATCGAGAGCAGCATCGAAACTGAGCGTTGGGCCCGAGCGTTTATCCTGCCGCTATTGACGTGACTGCAGCGGATATCGATAATCTAACATTATATTTTTCAATGCAAAATGCTCGCCATTGCCCTGTCTCGCATCCCGTCAGAGCGCGTGGAATGGGATCGCCTTCTGCGCCCAGGAAACGCTCTTGGCATGCTCCTGTGGTCTTCGCGAAGGCACGAAACTTCCCGGGCCGCGGCTGCAACCGCGAGGGTGCGTGATCTTTATCGAGAGCCCGGGCGAACAGTGAGCAAATTGTACGGGTTCGCAACGGCACAGCGGTAGTTGCGTATTGCACACCGTCGCCATGAGCGGGCCGCAGCATGAGATGATCAAGAACCAAATTTTGCGGGGAAAATTGAGGCGCTTTGCGCCGTTTCCAGGAGAGTAATGTTATGGGGCTGTTCGGGTCCGTGTCGAGCAAACAGGTCGACGAGTTCGCAAAAGGTCTTGCCCAGGAGATCGCCAAGCGCTATCCGCCGACGATGGACAAGCGCAGCGGCGAGCGCAAGATCTCGCAAAAGCGGCTTACAGCGATACTCGACGAAGCCTGCAACAAGGCAGCCACGTTCAAAAACCAGCATCGGCTCGGTGTATACAAGAAAGCACGTCTCGGTAACACTTTCCGCTGGGAGCTGACCGAGCTCGGCTACAGTGAGAAGTTCGTCGAAACAGCGACTGAGGGACTCGTCGTGTACGTGTCCCGCAAGGCTCCGGCACAGGTAAAGAGCGAATCCGCCGGCTCGTGATCCGAACGCCGCGCCATGCCATCCGGGGGGCCGGGCGCGGCGGACGTTAGCTGGCAGGGGGCCGCACGTAGCCCGGGATCTTGCTGAGTTCTACTTCGTCGATCTGGTCAGGGTCGAGAAACTGCTCGGCGTACTTCTCGTAGACCTTCCCCCACATGAAGATATCGAAGAGGTCGGGATCGACATGGTTGTTCAGCTTGAACTTGCCCAGGATCGCCAGGGACTCGCTTAGCGCCTTGCCTTTCTTGTAGGGCCGGTCCTTGGCGGTCAGGGCCTCGAAAATGTCCGCGATTCCCATGCAGCGCGCCTGAACCGACATTTGGTCGCGCCTGAGGCCGCGTGGATAGCCGCCGCCGTCCATTCGTTCGTGATGACCTCCGGCGTACTCGGGCACGTTCTTGAGGTGCCTGGGCCACGGCAGCGATTCCAGCATTTGGATCGTGACCTCGATGTGGTGATTGATGACCTGGCGCTCCTCAGCGGTAAGCGTGCCATAAGGGATCGTCAGGTTGCGGGTTTCTTCGGGCGTCAGGAAATCGGCGCGGTTCCCATTCACATTGGTCCAGCTATAGCGCTTGGCAATCTCATGTACCCGCACTGTGTCCGCGTCTTTCATCCTCTCCCCACCGATGTTGACCCGTCGCAGGAACTCACGATCCTCGTCGATCGACCTGATGCGCGCCGCGAGCTCCGCCTCGTGCGTGGGGTCAGCGCGCTGCTGCTCGCGAGCAGCCAGACGCGCGCGCAGCACCTCGATCTCAACGTCCCGCTTGATGACTTCGAAGCGCGTATCGAGCAGCCCGACGCGATCGTATATGGTCTGGAGCTTCGTCGCCTTGTCCACCACGTGCACGGGCGTTGTCACCTTGCCGCAGTCATGCAACAACCCAGCGATCTTCAGCTCGTAACGGTCGCGGTCGGTCATCTCGAAGTCCTTGAGCGGGCCGACCTTGCAGTTATTGACCGCTTCCGCAAGCAGCATGGTCAGCGTCGGGACGCGCTGGCAGTGCCCGCCGGTATAAGGCGACTTGTCGTCAATGGCGGCGTTGATGAGACTGATGAAGGACTCGAACAAATTCTCGAGGTGATTGATCAACTGCCGGTTGGTGAGCGCGATCGCCGCTTGAGAGGCCAGTGACTCGGCCAGTTGCTGATCCGCATCGGAGAACGCGACGACCTCGCCCGTGGCCCGGTCCTGGCAATTAATCAGCTGCAGCACGCCGA
>JAOTTL010000109.1:0-12567 GCA_029864385.1 Betaproteobacteria bacterium
CGCGTCGTCGTGGCGGAAAACGAGGATGTGCTGGCGAAGATTGGCTGGCCGCCGAACTGCACGGAGTTCGGTTTTCCCGCGGGCGCCAACGCGGTCGCCATCGGCCGCTACACCGGCGGCAACCATATCTCGTCGGTGTCAGGCGCGACGCCAGAGGCGCTGCTGCCGTATATCGCGGACGCCGTAGTGAAACAGTACTCGTGGCAGATCATGTTCACGGTGGGTCAGGGCATGGGGACGCTGCGGCCGCTGATACTGCTCTCCCCGATTCTCGCGGAGACCATCGCCGGCGGCGGCTGGTCCAAGCAGGACTTGAAGCAGAAGCTCTTCGATCATGCCCGCATGCCCGCGCACCAGTTCGAGCGCATCCTGCGCGACTGGACGCAGAAGCCGATCTGGAATCTCGCCGCGGAGCACGAGGCCGGGCATATCCCCAAGGTGTTCCACGAGTCCGACGATCCGAACCGCATGGTTCCCATCGTATTCAAGCCGGAGGATTACATGATTGCCGTGACGGGCGACCTGGGCCGCAACAGCTGCTACGTCTTCGCGCACAACGGGATTCTCGGCTATCCCGTCGGCAAGGAAATCAAGCTGCGACGTGACGCAGAAGGATGAAGGCGGAAGGATGACGGCGGAGGGGTTGCCTAACTGTCTTTCAATTCATCCTTCATCCTTGTTTTGGGCTTCATCCGGCAACGGGCACGGGCTTTATCGCGGCTTTCGCACCGGACGCAGGCGGCTTCTTGTGGCGCGGCAGGGCAAGCGCCAACGGCAGTCCCAAGCAGGTCGTCAATACGGCGGCAGCAATCGACCACGTGTAGGCGCCAGACACATCGAAAAGGAAGCCGCCCAGCCAGCCACCCAGGGCCATGCCGGTGCCCGCACCCACCATCTGGAAGGAATAGATCGTGCTGAGCGGCGCCGCTGCGCCGAACAACTGGCGGTTGATGATGGGGAAGCCCACCATCTCGCCGCCGTAGCACAGCCCGAAGATGAGAGCGAATAAATAGAACACCCAGGCTTCGTGGGCAAAGAACAGGATAAAAATCGGGGCGCTCTGGCCGATCAGCGCCATCGTAAGCAGTATCCGGCCGCCAAACCGCGCCGCGAGGACGGCGGAAGCGAAGCGGCTGACAGCCGAGGCGCCCGCGATCGTGCTCAGCACGCCCGCTGCCTCCATCCCGGACACGCCCTGCACGATCGCCATGGACACGATATGGGCGAGAATGATCGAGTGTCCGACGCAGCCGAGATGATGGATGCCGATCAGGAGCCATATTGGCCGCCGGGTCAGAACCCCGTTCAGGCCTGCCGGCGCGATACCGGTTGCGGCAGGGGCACGCGGCTCCCTGGGCGAGTCGTCCCCTCCATACGGGGACAGACCCTTCTCCCGCGGACTGCTTCGGATCAACAGGGAAAACGTGACCAGAATGCCGCCGACAACGATTGCTATGAGCGTGAACGCCCGTTCCCAGCCGCGAGTTTCGATCAGCCAGCGGAACACGGGAGCAAAAATCATGGGGCCGATCCCCATCGCGGCCCAGTAAATGCCGACCGCAAGACCCATATAGCGATTGAACCATCGGGTCAGGATAACGGGCAGCAACACGGTGAAAGCCGCGTGACCCATCGACCCGACAAAAAACCCGTAATAGACGTAGAACTGCCAAAGGTCCGTTATGGTCCCCAGGAGAAACGTGCCCGCGGTTATCAGTATGGAGGCCCCTATCATCAGCAGACGGGCCCCGTAGCGATCACCCAGCCAGCCCATGATCACGACGGCAGGCAGTCCGACCAGAAAGGCCACGGAATAGGCAATCGATATGTCGCCGCGCGACCAGCCGAAGAGCTTGACGAGGGGCTCAACGAAAACGCCGAACGAGCCTGCGTCGGCACGGCTGGCGATATTGAGGACACACGCCGAGAACAGGATGACCCAGGCGTAATGCAGCTTGAATTTTCTGATGGAGGTCACGGACGGTGCTTTTTTCTCTTATGCTGGAATGATAGCGGAAATTATAGCGAGGGTCCTTAGGGACCAACCACGTCGACTTCACACGAAGGATGAAGGCAAAAGGCACCACCCGAAGTCGAATGTCGAAAGGGTTTAGATTCGTAAATGCGTGACGGGTGACGGGTGATGAGTATTTGCTTTTAATTCTTGTTTCTCTCGGCGTCTCGGCGGTTCAATTCTGAACCATGATTGTTTTGTACATACGTCCGCTGCGCGCTGGTGGCCGCTCGGAGCCGCCTCAGCCCGCCAGGTGCGCGGTCGAGGCGATCTCGACCAGGAACTCGGGCTTCACCAGGTCGGCGCGAATGCAGTAGCGCGCCGGCGGGTTGGCGGGAAAGTACTCGCGGTACACCTCGTTCATCGCCGCGTAGTCGGCGAGGTCCTTGAGGAAGATCTGGTTGAACGCGATGTCGCTCATGTTTCCGCCGGCGGCCGCGAGCACCGACTTGATGCTTTCGAGCACGTGGCGCGTCTGTGCGCGAACATCGCCCCCCCGACCACCTTGCCGGCGGCGTCGAGCGCGAGCGTGCCGCTTACGTAGAGCACGTTGCCGGCGCGCGCCCCGGGCGAGTAGGGCGCGAGCGGCGGCGGGGATCCTGCGGGGACGACGGGCTTGATCGGCATGCGGGGCTCCTTATGAAGTTTCGGCTGCGGTGAAGAATTCGAGCGCGATGCGGTTGAACGTCTCGGGCTCCGTGCGCGATAGCGCGTGGCCGCCGCGCGGCTCCCAGCGACTGCGCGCGCCGGGGATCAACCGCGCGTACTCCTCGGAGAAATAGCGCGGCGTGAGGATGTCGTCGTCGGTGCACAGCACCAGCGTCGGGATGCGGATCCGCCCCAGCTCGGCGCGGCGGTCGAACTCGAGGATCGCCGCGAGCCGGCTCGCCTGCACCGCGGGCCCGCCCAGAGCGCCCGCGGCCTGCTTTTCCACTGCGGCGAGGCGTTCTGCGTTGGCGTTGATCCAGTACGGGGGATAGAGCAGCAGCGAGCTGTACTGCGCGTAGGCCTCGGCGCCGAGCGCCGCCAGCAGGCGCTCGCGTAGCGCGAACACCCGGCGCCGGTACGCGTCGCCGTGCGTGGTGCTGGCGTAGAGCAGCAGCGAGCGCAGCCGCCCCGGATGATCGAGCGCGGCCGCGACACCGATCGCCCCGCCCGTCGAGTGCCCCAGGTAGTGCGCCGCTTCGAGCCCTGCGGCGTCGAGCACCGCGACCAGGTCGGCCGCCATCTGCTCGATCGAGGCCACCGGCACTCTCGACGAGCGCCCCGTGCCGCGCTGGTCGAACGTGATCACCGTAAAGCGCTCGGCGAGCGCGGCGCGGTTCGGGTCCCACCAGCTCCCGGCGCCGCCTAGCCCTGAGCCGAGCACCAGCGCCGGCCCCGCGCCCTCGCGCTCCCAGTAAAGCTCCGCCCCGTCGCGTGTCGTGATCGGAATCGTCGTTCGCTCGCACCGCCCGCGTGCGCGCAAGCTTACACGAGCCTTATAATTAAGGGGGCCAGGCTCGAATTTACGCGGAAGTCAGAAGGAGTCGCAGACAAGCCGTCGGGAAGCGTTCCTTTCGACTTCGTCCTCCGCCTTGTGTCTTCTCACTTACATTTTTCCGGCGCCGACAACTGGTCACGATTTGTGACCAGTTCGCGTTCGCGAGTATTTTGATGCTGTCCCGGGTTCAAGAAAATCGCACGTCAATAGGTTACATTCCGCGACTATCGAATGCTTCCCAGAAGGCAGTGCTAAGACATGCTATTCTTCATCCGAAAGGCACTTAGCCCTAATTGAAAAGCTCACACTGACTCCATTTACTCAAAAATCATTCTCATCACGTTTCATCAATAATATTGGTGGAGCTTATGTTTGCGAGACTGATCTATGCGCTGGTTGCATCCGTCGTGGTCCTATTGCCGGCTACTGTGCTGGCGCAGGCATATCCAACCAAGCCGATTCGCCTGATCGTTCCGTTCTCGCCAGGTGGCACCAACGATATCCTGGGGCGTATGGTTGCGACACATCTGAGCGAGACGCTGGGCCAGCACATGATCGTGGACAATCGTCCTGGCCACCAAGGGATTATCGGCACGAACCTCGCTGCGAATGCGACGCCAGACGGCTACACCCTGGTGATGATTTCAGCGGCTTACACGATGAACCCCGTGACGATAAAGATGCCCTACGATTCACTCAAGGCACTGGTCTTCGTCTCCAAGATCGGGGCGAGCTTTCTCATATTGAGCGTCGGACCGTCGCTGCCGGTCAACTCGGTCAAGGATCTACTGGCCGAAGCAGGGCGCAGGCCCGGCGAGATCGTAATAGCGAGCTCAGGGGGCTTCATGCACTTCGCCTCGGCGCTCTTCCAGGGTCTCTCGAAACGCAAATTCAACATCGTTCTCTACAAGGGCGGATTCCCCGCCATGATGGACGTCATCGGGGGGCACGCCCAGGTACACCTTGCCGTGAGCGTGCCCGCACTTCCGCATCTGCGTGCGGGCAGGTTGAAGGGCCTTGCGGTCGGCACCCTGAAGCGTGCTGAGTTGCTGCCCGATCTGCCGACGTTCGATGAGGAGGGAATCACGGGCTACGATGCGCAGAACTGGTATTCCGTCGCGGCTCCGGCCGGCACGCCGCGGGCCATCGTGACGAAGCTGCACAACGAGATCGCCCGGTTCTTCACATCGCCCGAGATGCGAAAAAGGATGACTGCCATGGGTGCTGTGATCGACGTCAAGACGCCTGATGAAATGCGCAAGATCATTCCGGTCGAGATCGCCAAGTGGACTAAGGTCGCCATCGACGCGGGTATACCCCGGGCCGTTAACTAAGATTGGCTCAAACAAATGATCAAATGGGGACAGACCCATTTACCGTTTGCCCCGCCGCGGTAGCACCGACGTTGCGACGAGTACGCGATGCGACGCCGTCGCCCTTCGCGCCGATCAGCGCCTCGGCACGTGATGCCCGTTCGAATGGTCGAACCGCTCGTGGTGCTGGCGCAGGAGATCGGTGCCATAGTCGCCGCCGTTCGGCGTGCGGATAATGGTGTGGATGTGATGGTGCGTCGGATCCAGGTTGTCGAACACGATGCCCGGGTGGTGGTCGAACTCGATCAGGACGACCGGGCTTTGCACGCGATAGTAGAACGGCCCGTCGTCGCCCGTCGCCCCCATCCAGGCGAAGTGGGTCTCGTCGAGATGGGCCTCGACCTCGGACATCTTCACCGCCGCGTGGCCGTCGCGGGCCCAGCCGACGTAGGTTCCGACAAGCGCAAGGAGCAGCCTGCGCTGCGCGTCAGACAGCGCGTCGCCGCGCACCCCCGCATAGGGGATCACTGCGTTGTCCTTGAACGCGCCAGCGGCCATCCGGCCATCGACGGGGTGATTGAGTTCCGACGGCAGGTCGTCGGGCAGGATCGACCGGCGCAGCACAGCTGCGCTGGACTGGCTCGCGGCAAGGGAGCGGACGAGCGACAGGCCGGCCCGCGCTTCGGGAACAAATACTGCGGTGCCGGCGAGGGGGCCGCTCGTGACCCGGCAGGGTTCCGACCCCATGAAGCTCGGCGTAAACACGAGCTGGTCCCCGAGCACGAAGAAGTTGAGGTTTAAGTGATGCCCGTCGATCTGCCATCCCCACGGAGCGGCGGCCGATGGCATGCCGAAGAGCGTGACGAAGTACGGCCACTCGCCGTAGTCCTCGGGCTTCCCCGTAACTTCGATGAGCAGTGCGTTCAGCCGCATGATGTCCCGTGCCTGGGCGAACCCGCGTGCCGACAATGTCGCCTCCATCAGCCGCATCGCCGCTTTGCGCTGCGCCGGGGCAAGGTCCTCGAGTATCAGCCCGTGACGGAAGACGTTGGGATGGATGTTGAACCACAACCGACGTTCTTCGGCCTCGAGGTCGAGCACGACTTTCGCCCGCTGTGTTGCGTCGAGCGTTGCAAGGAAGCTCTGTGCGGCGTCGAAGATCGGGGCGGTGGCCACGCCCGTCGCCCGCAGCGGGAACAGGCCCCGGCGCACCTTGCCGTCGGTGGAGATCCCGACGAGGGGCTCGGCGGTAGCTGTGCCCGCTGCATCGAGCACGGACTGAAGAAACGGGGGGAAAGCGGCGGGCCTGGTCCGCGCAGACATGGGAGGCAGGCCACGTAAACCGAACTCGGTCCAATCTTTCATCGTCGACGCTCCTGGTCTTGGTCCTCGGTCCGATCCGCGAGCGCAAGGTCCTGCTGACGTGCCGCTCGATCCCGTCACAGGCGCAGGCAGGGGCAAAATGGGGTCAGGGGGTAAGTGGGATCAGTGTAACATTTACGCATGGAAGAATACGGGACCAGTGTAACGATACGGCGGTCGGCGCGCTGACGAGGAGAAGAAACAAATGGGGACAGACTCCATTAAGAGCAAACGTGACAAATCTGGACATCTTCGGCGAGCCTTGGCGAGTGAGTGAGGGCACGTTCGCTATTGAAATAACTGTTTATACCAGCTCATAATCCCTTGGTCGTTGGTTCGAGTCCAACACGACCCGCTTCCGAAGGCGGATGGATGAAGGATGAAGGCGGAATAAAATCCATACCTGATTAAACCGGCCAGGCTCAAATTACACGATGGTCCTCGAGTTAATCGAGTCCGGTCCCTTCGATTGCTGCTCGAAGAAGAGGAGGTGAAGGATGCCGTTCTACAAGATTTCTGAAATGAAGGCACAGCGTTCTAAGGTCGGTCCTTCGGAATCGAAAAGCGTCGCTGGCGAGCTAATTAAAGTGGGCGTCGTGACGTATCAGGAGGGGGAAGGCCCACCTCCGCATTTCCACCCGAACGAGGAGCAATTCATGCTCGTCCTCGAAGGGAAGATGAGGATGGTGCTCGGTGATGAAGAACGCATCATCGAACCCGGAATGCTGGTTCACATTCCCCGCAACGTCAGGCACGGCGTGTGCGCCTTGGGAGGCCCCGCGGTGTTTTTTGCGGTGAAGAGTCCCGTCGGAACGGGCGACATGTCGCAGGATTACAATAAAGCAAAAGATGCCAACGAGGTCTGGAAACGCCTTTCTGCTGATAAGGTAATTTAATTTCTTCGGGCCGAATTCCCGGCCGCTCGCAGCAGGTGTGTCGGCGAAGCTCGGACTTGATGCTAGGCTGCAAGCAGCGGGGGTAGTTTAGATGGGCCGTTTTAGTAAAAGGAGGCGCCAATGCCAATCAGGATCCTTGGAATACTGATTGCAGTATCAACACTGCTCACACTCCCATCCGTCGTATCGGCGGCTGACGTTTACCCGACGAAGCCGCTGCGGATCATTGTTGCTACGTCGCCGGGCGGGTCCAACGATTTTGTGGCGCGAATGATCGGCGCCAAATTGTCCGAACGCTTCGGAAAGCATGTGGTCGTATTTAACCGCCCCGGGGGAGGAGGTGTAATCGGATATGAATTAGGGGCGCAAGCGAATCCGGACGGTTATACGCTGGTCCTTGCCTCTGCCTCATACGCCGCCCTTCCCGCAACCCATAAGATGCCCTACGATCCGATAAAGGCCTTTGTCCCGATCGCGAAGCTGGGAACTGGCCCGTTCTTGCTCATCGTCAATTCGAGCGTTCCCGCCCGCTCAGTGAAAGAACTCATTGCCCTAGCAAAGCAAAGGCCCGGTGAGCTGAATATGGCGTCCGGAAACATCGGCACAGCCCCCCATCTTGGGACCGAGCTCTTTTTGCGGCTGACCGGCATTGATGTCAAGGTCATTCCTTTCAAGGGCGGCGGCCCCGCGCTTATCAATATCCTCGGGGGCCACAGCGACGCCTCGTTCAGCAACATCATACAGGCGATGCCGCATATCAAGTCCGGCAGGTTAAGGGCACTGGGCACCGGTGGATCGAAGCGCAGCGTTGTGCTGCCTGACGTTCCGACCGTCGCGGATGCAGCCGGGTTACCCGGGTACGAAAACGCGAATTGGTGGTCATTCCTCGCACCCGCTGGCACACCGGCGCCCATCGTCGGCAGGCTGGCCAATGAGCTCAAGGCAATTCTCGCCTTAACCGAAGTAAAGAAGTGGTTCGTGAACGCGGGGGGAGATGTGGATTATTTGGGCGGGACTGAGTTCGGCCGGTTTATGGCGAAAGAGATCGCCAAATTTAAACGCATCGCAAAGGACGCCAATATCAAGTTGCAGTAGAAGAAGAAAGCTGCAGGCAAGTCGTCATCCTTGGAGAGATTTACGGCCGAGCGGCCGGAACGGCGCCGGTGCCGGGGCGAATTCCACGGCGCCAGCGGTGAGCGGAAATCCTCGCCGTTCGTCATTCCGGAAAAGTTGCACTGACCACATTTGTTCCTAACGGGTCGTTTACAGATTAGAGGGGCCAGGCTCGAGTTTTTTGAGTGCGTTGTCACTGGGTCAATGAACGTGACGCAGACGTGACAAAACTGGACATCTGCGGCGAGCGTTGGCGAGTGAGGGCGGGCACGTTCGCTATGAAGACAACTGTTTAGACCAGCTCATAGAAGGACGCGAAATTTCCTTTTATTGGCCCATTTATCGGCAGGGGAGGCGATCATGTTCGATATCCGGCTTAACGAGCAGCAGCGGGCGTTTCAGGAACTGGCGCGGGAGTTCGCCGAGAAGGAAATCAAGCCCATCGCTCTGGAGCTTGACCGCAAGCCGAACTGGGAAGACCGCATCCCATGGGATACCTTGAAAAAAGGCTCCCAGCTCGGTTTCCGGACCTTCGTGCTGCAGGAAGAGAATGGCGGCGCCGGCGCCTCCGATCACTTGACCGCTTGCCTTGTCGCCGAGGAACTGGCCGCCGCCGACATCGGCACGGCCTATTACTTCATGCTGACGGCGCGGCGCGCACGCGACTGGTTCGAACTGCGCATGACACAAGAGCAGCGGGACTATTTCCTGCCGAAATTCCTGAGCGACGACTTCTATTTCACGACGGTCGCCATTCACGAGCCCGACACGGATCTGGGCTTCGACTACTACACCGAGACGCCCGAAAACGTTCGCTTCCGCACGCGGGCAATCGAGCAGCCCGACGGCTCCTGGTTGATCAACGGTGCAAAGAACTTTCAGACCGTCGGTTACCTGGCCAAGCTGATCGTCACCATCGCACAGACCGACGACGGCCCCCGGGCGTTCCTCGTCGAGGGCGATTCGCCCGGCCTCGTGCGCCATCCGATGTCGAAGATCGGCCGCCGCGTCGGCGACAATGCGGAAATCTTCTTCGACAATGTGCGGGTGCCGAAGGGCCGCATTCTGGCGCCAAACCCGCCGGGCCGCACCGACATAGGCACCCACGTCACCATTGCCTCGCTGACGCTCGGTGTCGGGCGTGCGGCGCTTGAGGAAACGCTCAAATACACGCAGGAGCGCATCGCCGGCGGCAAGCCCATCGTCAGACACCAGGCCGTCGGCCTGTTTCTCGCCGACATGGCGACGAACCTCGAGGCGGCGCGGCGGCTGATCTGGACGGCGGCGTGGGCGAAGGACCATCCGGAAGCGTTCGCGGATGGCAGCGCCGATTGGCAGCCCTACGAGCTGATGGCGCTGGCCTTCACCGGCACGGCCGTGCAGCGGCTGACCGAGCAGGGCATGGAGCTGTTCGGCGGCATGGGCGTTATCTCTGGCATGCCGATCGAAAAGTATGTGCGCGATGCGCTGATCCAGAAGCACATCTCGTTCCCGTTCCCGTCGCGGTTCAAGATCACCGAAGCGCTGACGGGCTTCAAACGAAAGGTTCCGGCGTTTATAGGGAACACCTGATACCGGTTTGCGCCGACGATCTCTGAAGCAGGGCGGACCAGCGCAACGCATTGATTTGATGCCGTAGCACTGTGAAATCAGCGCGGTTTGAACGCTTAGAAGAGCGTTCTTGACTCCGAAACCTGCTCTCTAAGGCGCAGAAAGCCGGGCGTCTGTTGTGTTCTGTAAGGGCTGAGTCTTAGCCCTCGAAAATCAGTTCCAAAATGAGGTTTCAACCGATGTCGACTCCGGCCGCGGACCCAAGGACGAGCGTGCTCGTGCTCGATCGCTTCGCCGCAGACTACGAGCAGCATCTGCGTCATGAGTTTCCGGCGCTTAGCATCCACACTGCCGCGACCGTTCGCAATATCACGGTGCCACTCGACACGATCGACGTGCTGGTTGCGTTCGGCGTCGCGATCAACGACGAACTCATCGGCGGCGCGCGCAATCTCAAATGGATCCAGTCGCTCGCTACCGGCGTCGATCATTTCCTGAGGTCGCCGGGATTGCGGGCCGCGACCCTGCTGACCAGCGCGCGCGGCATTCACGGCGCCCCGATGCGCGAGACGGTTGCCCTCTTGATCCTCGGCGTCACGCGAAATGTGCGCCGCCTTATTGACCACCAGCACGCCCGCGTATGGGAGCGCGGCGATCCCTGGCCGCTGCTCGCCGGCAAGACCGCGCTGGTGCTCGGCAGCGGCGTCGGCGGCAGCGCGATCGGCAAGCTGCTGCAGGCTTTCGAGATGACGACTGTCGTGGCGACACGGACGCCCCGCTCCGTGGAGGGGTTCGACCATTCCGTCATGCTGGCAGACCTGGCGGCGGCGGCACCCGAGGCCGATTTCGTGATCGATGTGCTTCCTGGCGGGCCGGAGTACGCCGGCGTCGTCAGCCGGGCCGTATTCGAGGCGATGAAGCCATCCGCGGTGTTCATCAATGTCGGCCGCGGCGAGACCGTCGACGAACCCGCCCTGATCGACGCCCTGGGTGAGGGCCGCATCGCTGGCGCCGGCCTGGATGTCGTCGCCCGAACGCCACTGGCGCCGGACAGCCCGCTGTGGGAGTTGCCGAACGTGTTCCTTTCACCGCATATCGGGGGCTATTTCCGGGAGTACGAGGCGCATATGATGCCGATCCTGATCGAGAACATGCGCTTGTTCCTGGCGGGCCGCGTCGGTGAGATGCGCAATCTCGTGCCCCACTGACGGTCCCTCTCTTTATCGGAACACTCAAACCGAGGAGCCCCTCGCATGACCGCACCTCACGATCGCATCCTGACCCGCATCTCCGATGCAGAATTGGAGCGGCGCTGGGCCGCCGTGCGCGCGCAGATGCGCGAGCGCAGCATCGACGCCATCGTCATGCAGAACGCTTCCGACTGGGTGGGCGGCTATGTGCGCTGGTTCACCGACCTGCCCGCCAACAACGGCTATCCGCGCACCGTGGTATTCCACGCGAACGAGCCGATGACCGTTGTCGAGATGGGCCCGTTCAATGTCGTCCGCAAGCTCGGCGGACGCGATCCGCTGCAGCGCGGCGTCGGTCAGGTGCTGTGCTCGCCGTCGTTCGTCTCGGTCGCGCCATCGCACCACTACGACGCCGATCTGGTGGTGAGGGACCTCAAGCCCCGCGGCTACAAGACGATCGGCCTGCTCGCCCCCGGCATGCTTCCCCACGCCCTCTTCTCCCGGCTCGAAACCGGGCTCGGCGGGAGCGTCAACTTTGTCGACGTGACCGATTGGGTCGACACCATGAAGGCGGTGAAGAGCGCGGAGGAGATCGCCCTCATCCGCCGCTGCGCCACGATGCAGGATCAGGTGTTCGCCAAGGTGCTGGAGGTAATCAAGCCCGGCCTGCGCGACAGCGACGTGGCGGGCGCGGCGCAGGCAGAGGGCCAGCGGCTCGGCAGCGAGCAGGGCATTTTTCTCGGCGCCTCGGCCAAGGTCGGCGTGCGCTCGCCGTTCGCACCGCGCTTCATGCAGGGCCGCACGTTGGAGAAGGGCGACCATCTCTCCCTGCTGATCGAGAACAACGGCCCCGGCGGCTTCTACACAGAGATCGCGCGCACCATCGTGCTCGGCAAGGCCAGCGCGGAGCTGAAGGACGGCTTTGCCGCGGTCAAGGCGGCGCAAGATTACACGCTGAGCCTGATGAAACCCGGCGCCAAGCCGGCCGACATTCACGCCGCGCATAATGCCTACATGAAGGAGCGCGGGTTGCCGCCGGAGATGCGGCTCTATGCGCACAGCCAGGGCTACGACATGGTCGAGCGGCCATTGATTCGCCAGGACGAGCCCATGCCGCTCGCCGAAAATATGAACTTCGCGGTGCATCCGGGTTACGAGACGGCCTCGATCTTCGCGGTGATCTGCGACAATTATCTGATCACCAAGAACGGCGTCAGCCCGTGCCTGCATCAGACGGCGAAACAGGTGTTCGAGGTCGGGCTCAGTTAGGTTTGGTGGGGCGCGGCGAGGCTAGGCTCGGTTTGGGCTGCTCACGCAGCAGAGCGCATCTTCGCGAGAGGGCGCGTTCTGATGCGAAGCACCGCACGCATTTCACATTAACGGCGCGACGAGTGTTAGCAATAGGGAGACGCACTTTTCTAAGGGAAATTTGATCTAGCGCAAAGACGGCGCTCTGCCGAGGGGATAACGGCGCTGCGCGCTCATATATATTTGCGCCATTCGGGCTTATGGCGGATGATGCCCCTATACCCCGGTGGGAACGGCGGTCGCTTAAGAGAAGTGACCAAGGGGCTCGCAACAATAATCGTTCAAGCAAGGTTGCGCGCTCCCATAGGAGTCGCACATGCCAACCCCTACCGGCTCC
>JAOTTL010000294.1:0-3114 GCA_029864385.1 Betaproteobacteria bacterium
CCGCATAGAGCTTCGTGTAGTCGGGCGAAAAACACACCCCGTTGGGCTTGAATGACTCGTCGCTCACTTTGTGAAGCTGCGCAGATCTCATATCGAGACGGTATACGGACTCCTTCTGGTATGGCTGTACAGATCCGGTATTGGCATCGGCACCTTCATAGTCACTGAGTCCACCGTAGCCCGGATCGCTAAACCACAGATCTCCATTCGGGTGGATAACACCGTCGTTAGGGCCGTTTAGCGACGTGCCGTCAAAGGTATCGGCCAAAACGGTCTCCGACCCGTCCGGCTCATAGCGACGTACCCTGGGTGGATAGTGCTCGAATGAGATCTGTCGACCCGACAGGTCGAACGTATTGCCGTTCGAAAAGTTCGACGGAGACCGCAGCACGCTGACTCGGGCATTGTCATTAAGCCAACGATGCTGGCGGTTGTTGGGGATATCGCTCCATACTAGGTAGTTACCCCATCCACTCCAGGCTGGCCCTTCCGCCCAGAGCATATCTTCGCTGGAATATAGGCGTTGAAGGGGTGCGGATTCCGGTGATGCCGGCCGGCGATTCCGGTCCAAGGCGGCCACGATTCCGGTCCATGCCGGGCCGGTGTGACGCGGTTGATGAACTATCCGAGAGAAGCACTCTTTCGTCAACGTTGTTTTGCTGGCGGTGAAGCGTTGCCGGTCATTGAGTTGCGACGTTTCCGCATCGACTCTCCCTTGAGCACGACCCGATAGCTGTTGTGCACGAGGCGATCGAGGATCGCGTCGGCGACGGTACGGTCACCGAGATAGTTGTGCCACTGATCGACCGGGAGTTGGCTCGTGATCAGCGTCGAACGGCGATCATAGCGATCGTCGAGGATCTCGAGCAGGTCACGCACGTTCTCGTCGGCGAGCGGTGTGAGGCCGAAGTCGTCGATGACCAGGAGGTCGGCCTTGGCGAGCTGACGGTAGAGCGCAGAGCGTTTTTGCATCGCCGCATAACGGGCGAGCTCTTCGATGAGCCTTGGGAGTCGAAAGCAGCGGACGGAGCAGTCTGCACGGCAGGCCGCATGCGCGAACGCCGAGCCTAAGAAGCTCTTGCCGACGCCGGTGGGCCCGGTAATCAGGACGTTCAAGTGCTCGCGGATCCAGCCGAGGTCGGTGAGTTTAGCGAGCTGGCCGGGATCGATCCCACGGGCGGTGCGGGTATCGAGATCTTCGAGGCAGGCTTGGATCGGGAGCTTGGCCCAGCGCAGTCGTTGCGCGAGACGGGCGTTGCCGCGTTCGAGCGTCTCCTGCTGGATCATCAGCCCGAGCCGGTTCTCGAACGATTGGCGCGCGACGTCAGGCGACGCGAGCTGTTGTTCAAGCGAGGCGGCCATGCCGCGCAGCCGCAGCGTGGTCAATTGTTCGATCAACGGTTCAGTTAGCATCAGCAGTTCTCCTTAATATAGATAGCGTGACATCACTGGAAGTACTTAGGTCCGCGCAGGTTGTCGTGCGCGAGATCCAGTGCCTGGGGTTGCGCCGGCGGTGCCGGCGTCTCGATCAGGGTGCGGATGGTGCGGTAGCTATAGCTCTGTAAGGCCAACGCCCGTTCGCAAGCGCACTCGAGCCGGGCGGACGTGAAGTCGTGACCGAGACGCAAGATCCCCTGGGCGCTGCGCAGCGTCTCTTCCGGGTGTTTGCGGCGCGCTGCCTGACGATGCAGCACTTCGACCGTGGCCGGTCCGATGACGGCCGCGCGATCCAGCACGCGAGCGAGGCTTTGCTCAATGACGGCGACGTGCCCCGCCGGCCGGTGTGCCTCGCAGGTCGAGCGCCGGCCGCGGACGTGGGTGCGCGCATGGGCGACGACTAGCTTGCGTGCGTAGAACACCTCGACGGCGCTCGCTGTCAGTCTGACATCGACCTGTTGACCGATCAGCCGATAAGGCACCGAGTAATAGGCTCGCTTCACCTCGATGTGATAGTCCGGATGGACCTTGGCCTTGCGCCATTCGCCGAACTCATACGGCTGCGTGGGTAAGGGCCGCAGGGCCGGCCGATCGAGTGCCAAGAACCGCGACTGCCGACAGCCTTCGAGCTTTTTGAACGGCCGGGTGTTGAGCTCTTCCAGCTGCACGGCGATCGCAGCATTGAGCTCGCCGAGCGAGAAGAACGTGCGGTTCCTGAGCCGCGCGAGGATCCCGCGCTCGACGATCAATACGCCAGCCTCGACCTTCGCCTTGTCCCGCGGCTTGCGCACCCGGGCTGGCAGCACGGTCACACCGTAGTGCTCGGCCAGGTCCTGATAACTCGGGTTAAGCACCGGCTCGTAACGATGCGCACGCTTAACGGCGCTGCGCAAATTATCGGGGACGATGGCAGCCGGCACGCCCTCGATGAACGCCAGTGCCCGAACGTGGCTACCGAGCCAGTCCGGTAACTGCTGGCTGAAGGTCGCCTCAGCATAGGTGTAGTTGGAACACCCGAGCACCGCGACGAAGATCTGCGCTGCTCGGATCTCGCCCGTATAGCGATCCGTGATTGGCATGGTCTGCCCGGCATAGTCGACAAAGAGCTTCTCGCCCGGCGCGTGGTGCTGGCGCAGCACGAGTTCTTGCGTCAAAAGCCAACGCCGATACTGCTCGCAAAAGACGCTGTACTGCCAGCCTTCGGGATGGGCTGCCTTATACTCCTGCCATAGCAGCAGCCGGGTGACGCTGCGGCGGCCGAGTTCGGCATGCACGTAGGCAAAATCCGGCAGCGGCCGTCCCGATAACGGGGCTGCGCGCCGATAGAGCTGCGCCTCCAGTGCCGGCTCGTCGAGCGACTCCGGCAATGGCCAGGCGATTCCGGCCTCCCGCGCTCGCTGCAGGCACGCCTGCACCGTCGAACGGGCACTGCCGACACTTAACGCGATCTGCCGATCGCTCAACCCAGCGGCCTTCTGCCGCAATACCTCGCGTATCTTGCGCACGGGTAACCTCGCTTGCGCCACCGTCGTTCCCCTTCAAAAAAGGGACCACGGTAGCGTGGTTAACCCGCATCACTCCCTATGCCGGCATGCTCCGGAATGGGTGGCCGGCATGCTCCGGAATCCCCGGCCGCCTTGCCCCGGAATCAGTGGCCGGCATGGACCGGAATCCGCA
>JAOTTL010000110.1:0-12471 GCA_029864385.1 Betaproteobacteria bacterium
GAGTACTTACCGAACAGAATCTTGTCGCCGGCCTTGACGTCGAGCGGGCGCACTTTGCCCTCTTCGCTCACCTTGCCTTTGCCCACGGCAATGACCTCACCCTGATCGGGCTTCTCGGCCGCCGTGTCGGGAATGACGATGCCGGACGCAGTTTTGCGTTCCTCTTCCAACCGCCTGACGATGACGCGGTCGTGTAACGGACGAATCTTCATAGCGAACACCTCCTGAACAGAAATGTCTTTTAAAAACAATGCGATTATTGTTAGCAGGGACAGCTAACTGTCTTCCTTATGCGGGCGTCTCGCCGATTTTCAAGTCCCCCCAGCCCTGGACGCTAGGGGCCGGGTCAAGTCGCCCGGTCGCGCCGGACGTTTTGGCACCGTTCAACGCGCGAGGGGGAGCCTTCAGCTGCCCGCGTGATGACAGCCGGCCGCTTGGATCACGACACATCCACATCGTGTCGATTGGTAAAACGCGCCCCGGCAGCAGCTCTTGTTCGGGCTGCGCGGGTTGAGCGGCGTCCAGTGCCCGTTCGAACCCGCGCAGCTATTCCGGCGCTCTGCGTCCGGGGGCGCGGGTTGAGGGGCATCCAGTGTCCGTTCGAACCCGCGCAGCTATTCCGGCGCTTTGCGTCCGGAATAGCAGAACTTATACTGCGTCTTCCCATTCCAAAATCGCACGTTCAAATCGGGGAGCTCATGAAAATCAAGGCAAACGGCATCGACATCAATTACGAGATCGAGGGCGAGGGTCCGTGGGTCACGATGAGTCACTCGCTGGCTTGCAATCTCCATATGTGGGACGACCAGATGCCCGTTCTCACGAAGAAATACAAGGTACTGCGCTTCGACACCCGCGGCCACGGGCAGTCGGACGCCCCTGCCGGCGAGTACACCCTGGAGCAGCTGGCCGATGATGCGAAAGCCCTGCTCGACGCGCTCCAGATCAGGCAGACCCACTGGGTAGGGCTTTCGATGGGCGGGATGATCGCACAGGCCTTCGCGCTCAAGTATCCCGGCGTCTTTCAGAGCATGGTGCTCGCGGACACGACCAGCCGTCGTCCGCCCGACGCTGCCAAGATGTGGGGCGACCGTATTACTGCAGCCCAGGAAAAAGGCATGGACGCCCTTGTGGAAAACACGCTCGCGCGCTGGTTTACCGAGCCGTACCGAAGAACGCGCAAGGATGTCATGGAGCGCATCACAAAGGACATTCGCAGCACTCCCGTCGCCGGTTTCGCCGGTTGCTGCCAGGCCATCTCGAAGGTCGATTACCTCGACCGCCTGAAGGAGATCAAGATCCCCTCGCTCATCATGGTCGGCGAGCACGATCACGGAACGCCGCCGGAGGCGGCGCGTGCCATTCAGCAGAATCTTGCGGGATCAGAGCTAAGGATCATCCCTTCTGCCGCACACCTTTCCAACATCGAGCAGGCGCAGATCTTCAACGACGCGATGATGGGCTTTCTCGGACGCGCCTCCAAGCTGACCTAGTCACATCGTCTTCAGGCGTTGCGCGCGCTGGTGCGGTGTGTGTAGACGCTGCCTGAAAGCAGGAGCATCGAGATCGATGCAAAGACGGGCACGAAGCCGAGTGCTGTTCCGATGGCCCCGAAAGTCACCGGCACCACCAGGTGCACCACGTTGTTGAACATTACCCGCACGCCGGCGCCTTCCGATTGACGACCCGGCGGCGTGAGGCTGTAGATCAGGGATCCGGAAATCGGCTGGCCGCAGCCGCAGCCCAGCCCAAGCACGAATGCAACTCCCGCCAGCAGGAACGGGTTCTCGAGCAGGGGAAAGAGCAGAAAGGTGAGACCACCCACGCCGATGGCGTAGATCAGCACGTCTGTCTCGGCAAACCGGCGCACGAGCCACGGCAACACGACGCGTATCGCGAGGACGCCTCCGGCGAAAGTGCCCACCACGATCCCGATCGTCGAGGCGGACAGCCCGATCGCGTGGCCGTAGATCGGGAAGTAGAGCTGGTAAAGATCAAATGCCGCGGAGATGAGGCCGCTCGCGATGAAGCTGGTCCGCAGTTTCGGGATGCGCAGTAGGTCGAGCGCGTTCTTTTTCTCGATCCCTCCTTTCGTCCCCGCGGTGGCCTTCGGCAAGAAATCGGGCCTGAGCCACAGCAGCAGCGCCGGCACTATCGTGCACAGGGCGAGCGCCAGATACGCCGGGATGTGCCCCAGGTAATCGATGGAAAATCCCGCGATGAGCGGACCGCACAGCGCAGCGAGGGAAAATCCGATGCTCACCCAGGTGTAGTTGCGCACGCGGTTCTCGGCGCCGCCGATTGCGCCCGCCGTGCCGTGCACGGCAACAAAAAAGAACTGGAAGGACGTGCCCAGCACGACGGCGGAAACGTAAAGCGTCGTCAATCCCGGGAAGAAGTAAGGCAGAAGCAGGCCGGCGCCGGTGCCCACTGTTCCCGCAAGCATCGGCAAGCGCGGGCCAACGCGGTCCACGAGCTGCCCGGCATAAATCGCCAGGAACATCGGGCACAGCGCATAGAGCCCGATGATGATTCCCACTACGAACTGCCCGGCCCCCAATTCGAGCGCGTAGAGCGGCATCAGCACACGGCTTCCGGAAAAGCCGGCGTGGTTCATCACGCAGAGCAGCGTTACGAGGTAGATCGCCATCCGAGAGGGCGCGAACCGCCGGCCAGCGCGGGCGCACCTGGAGTGAGAATCCGGCGCACATTTTACCGCGCCCAAGAAAAGAAAGACGTCGGACTCCGTATTGTGGCCATTTTTTTCTCTATGACATTCGTGCGTTTCAGAGCTCGATGACCAAAATATGGACGCCAACTCCAGCCGCCAATAAAGTCGCTGCGCGCGCGCCGCGCCTATTCCCGCGGCAAGAGCGCGGGGAATTGCTAGTTAAACGCGCCCGCGCGGTGCTGCCAAAGAACGCTCTACTAAGACGCCTGGATCGAGTTGAATCCGTACGAGCACAGACGCCGTATACCGGGTGGAGTCGCAATTCTTGACCAGACTAACTTAACCAAGCGCAAAAACCCCGCCGAGGGGGTTTTTGTTTTACTCGCCTGTCCTAGCCCGGGACAGTGAGATAGTGGACGGAAAATAACTCCTGGGCGTCGGTCCAGCAAGTTTGCGCGACGAATCCCGCCCTCCGTGCCAGGTCCTGAAACTCTGCGATCGAGTACTTGCAGGAATTTTCGGTGTGTATGGTCTCGCCCCGGCGGAAGATAAACGTTCGATCCGCGATCGCCACCTGCTGGTCCCGCAGGCTTTCCAAGTGCATCTCGATGCGGCCCAGCTCCGCGTTGTAGAAAGCGCGGTGCCGGAACGCGGTAATGTCGATGCTTGCGCCCAACTCACGGTTGATGCGCGCGAGCAGATTCAGATTGAATTGTGCGGTGACGCCCTGAGCATCGTCGTAGGCTGCCTGTAACAACGCAGGGTCTTTCTTGAGATCGACCCCGACCAGCATGGCTCCACCCGGCCGGGCGACCGTGCATGCGTTCTTGAGGAAAGCCAGCGCTTCGGGCACAGTGAAGTTGCCGATGGTCGAGCCCGGGAAATAGATTACGCGCCGGTGTTCCCGGAACCGGTCAAGGCCGGGCAGTGCGAAGGGACGCGAATAATCGGCGCAAACCGCGATGACGGCGACCGCGGGGAACGCGCGGGCAAGCTCCGCCGACCAACCTGTCAACTGCGCGGAGGCAATGTCGATGGGCACGTAGGCCACCGGCGTTAGCACTCCGATCAGGATACGGGTCTTGCGGCCACTGCCACTGCCGTACTCGATCAGAACGCAGCCCGGACCGAGATGCTGCGCCATCTCATGCGCCTTGTCCTGCATGAGCGCGACTTCGGTACGAGTCGGATAGTACTCCGGCAGCTCGCAAATCGCCTCGAACAACTCCGATCCGCGTTCGTCGTAAAAGAATTTCGGGGGAAGGGCCTTCTGGCTCCGGGACAGGCCGGCGATCACTTCCTGACGGAAGTCGCCCGCATCCGGGCGCCGATCATGATAGAAAACGCGTGAAGTGGTGCTTCGCACCATCGATAACCTCCTCGGCGCGGTCCCGAGGGGCACCGCGGCATTCTTATGGGACGGCGTCCGGGACGCCGTGGCGCTGCGCTACCGGTCAGCTGCCGGCAGACTCACGTGAGACGTGGCTTTTCATCCATCTTCTGATGCGGTTCGCGTCCCCGATCCGGGTGAGCTTGCCCCATGAGTCGAGCAGCACAATGATAACCGGCTTCGACATGATCGTGGCCTGAAGCACCAGGCAGCGGCCCGCTTCACTGATGTAGCCGGTCTTGGATAGGCCAATTTCCCAGTGCCGGTTCTTGACCAGACGATTGGAGTTCGAGAAGTGCAGCTTCCTACCGCTAGACAGCGTGACCGTGTACTGCGAATCGGTGGTGAATTCGCGGATGAGGGGATAGCCATGTGCCGCCCGCACGAGGCGCGCCAGGTTTTCCGCAGTCGACACATTGGCGCTCGAGAGGCCCGTGCCGTCCACGAACTCGGTGTGCCACATGCCGAGCTCGGTCGCCTTGCGGTTCATCGCCGCCACGAACGCGCTCCGGCCCCCCGGGTGGGCGCGGCTCAAGGCGGCAGCGGCCCGGTTCTCGGACGCCATCAGTGCCAACCTGAGCAGGTCACCGCGCGTGAGCATCGCGCCGACGCGGAGGCGCGAGCGTGTGTACTTGACCTTGTCCACGTCCTCCTTGGTAATCACCACCATCTCGCTGAGCGGAAGCTGTGCGTCGAGCGCCACCATTGCCGTCATCAGCTTGGTGATCGACGCGATCGGCGCCACCGCGTCGATGTTCTTCGCGTAGAGCACGCGCTCGCCGTCCTGCTCCAGCACGAGCGCAGTGGACGATTTGAGGTTGAGCGCCGCCGGGCGAATGACGATCGGTTGCCTCTGGGCATACGCAGCGGACGAGATTGCCAGACCCAGCATAACGGCAACAATTAATGGCTTCAGGCTACCCTCCCCTATGCGGCTTGCGGCAGGCCGCAGTATGAACATGCTGAATTACGCTAAAAAATACCGGGTTAGCGCCAACTTATCAACCAATTTTTTAACAGTTGGGGGGTAAAGGGCAGATGGGGCCGGGGGGGACCCCTCAAAAAACCTCTCCTGGGGACAGTGTGAGTGGTCCCGGCGGAGGTGAAAGAGAAGCCAGCACAATCACCCGCTTAGCACACGGCACGCTAACCTGCCGCGAGCCGCGCCTCGGCCGCGGCCTTCTCATGCGCCGCCGCTTCTTGCTGCAGCGCCCACATACGCGCGTAAGCGCCGCCCTGCCCCAGCAGCTCGCGATGCGTGCCACGCTCGACGATGCGCCCGCCCTCGAGCACCAGGATCTGATCGGCGTCCATCACGGTCGAGAGGCGATGCGCAATCACGAGCGTCGTGTGGCCGCGCGCGATCCGCGCAAGTTCTTCCTGGATGCCCTGCTCCGTCGCGGAATCGAGCGCCGAGGTCGCCTCGTCGAATATCAGGATGCGCGGATTTTTCAGGATGGCCCGGGCGATCGCGACGCGTTGCTTCTCCCCCCCAGAGAGCTTCAAACCGCGCTCGCCAACCGTTGCCTCGTACTGCTCCGGCAGACTTTCGACGAATTCGTGAATGTGTGCCGTCTTTGCTGCCCCGACGACCTCCTCGCGCGTCGCGTCGGGCCGCCCGTACTGGATGTTGTAGTAGATGGTGTCATTGAACAGCACGGTGTCCTGCGGCACGATCCCGATCGCCGCGCGCAAGCTTGTCTGCGCCACGTCTCGGACGTCAACGCCGTTAACGGTGATGCGGCCTGCCGAGATGTCGTAGAAGCGGTAGAGCAGCCGCGCGAGCGTTGACTTGCCTGCGCCGCTCGCCCCCACCACCGCGACCTTGTGCCCCGGGGGTATCTCAAAGCTCACCCCAAACAGGATCTGGCGCCGCGGATCGTACGAAAAGTCCACGCCCTCGAAGCGCACACGGGCTGCCCCCGGCGGCAGCGAGGTTGCGCCCGGGCGGTCCTCGATCTCACGGTTTTCCTCGAGCAGCCGGAACATGCGGTCCATATCGATCAGCGACTGCTTAATCTCCCGGTACACCATCCCGAGGAAGTTGAGCGGAATGTAAAGCTGGATCAGCAGGCCGTTCACGAGGACCAGATCACCCAGCGTGAGGGTGCGCGCCGCCACCCCTTCCGCCGCCAGGATCATGAGCAACGTCACCGCCACCGCGATGATGATGCTCTGGCCGATGTTGAGCAGCCCGAGCGAGGCTTCGCTTTGCACGGCCGCTGACTCGTACTGATCGAGGTGCTCGTCGTAGCGCCGGGCCTCGTACTCCTCGTTGTTGAAGTACTTCACAGTCTCGTAATTGAGCAGGCTGTCGATCGCGCGTGTGTTGGCCCTTGAGTCAAGCTCGTTGGCCCGGCGGCGGATGCCGATCCGCCACTCGCTTACCGTGAACGTGAACGCGAGGTAAACGATGACCGCGGCAAAGGTGACACCCACGAAACGCCAGTCGAACTTCGCATACAACACTGCGGCGACGAGCCCGAACTCGAGGATCACCGGGATAATCGAGAACAGCATGTAGGACAGCAGCGTCGAGATGCCACGCGAGCCGCGCTCGATATCGCGCGAGACCCCACCGGTCTGGCGCTCGAGGTGGAACCTGAGCGAGAGCGAGTGCAGATGCCGGAACACGTTGAGGCCAATTCGCCGGATCGCGCGTTGCGTCACGCGCACGAACACGAGATCGCGCAGCTCGGCGAACAGCGTCGTCGAAAGCCGCAAACCCCCGTAGGCAACCAGCAGGGCGAACGGGACCGCGATCACCGCGCGCGCCGGCTCGAGCGCATCCACCACCTCCTTCAGCACCAGCGGCACGCCCACGTTCGCGAGCTTTGCTGCGATGAGGCAGGCAAGCGCGAGCAGGACGCGCCAGCGGTATTCCCAGAGATAAGGCAGGAGCATCGGGACGACGCGCCACTCGCGGCCGCGGGAAGGTGCGCTGCGCGCGGGCGGCGCTGCGGCATGGGCTGCGTTTTGAGTGCTCATGAAGCTCAGGTCAGCGCACGCACGCGGGCGGACCCTTCAGGCAACGGCAGAGCCGGGCCCGCGCGCCTCTGCGCCGTCGAGCCAGCGCGCGCCGGCAAAGACGGCGCCCCTGGTGATAAATGTGCGAGCGGCGCCGCTGCGCCGCCCGTGACGGTGGCGGATGGCATCGTGACGAAATACCGCCTAATCGTAACATGGGGCGCGCGAGCATCTTTTGTGGCAGCGCGCCTCGCCATCGGACCGCTGATGTCGCCCAGCCGCGAAATCCTCGAGTACAAAAAAAGGCGCGGGGATTAGCCGCGCCCAAAAAGGTACCAAAGGAGGAGGATGAAAACACGGAGCGGGATCGCCCCATGCCTTCGCCCATTTACTTGCAAGAGCAATGCCAGCATCGAGGTCGGCGTAAATCAATGAGTTACGAATATACGCCTCCGCGCCAGTGTCGGGATTTTCCACACTCATGTGGTGATCTCGACACTTTGGCCTCCCGCAGCTGCGCCGGTGCGGTTCCACGAGCGCGATCCATGATTTGCGACCGCGGGGTTTTCGAAAGTGTGACTTAGCACCTACCGCTACTAGAACCGGTGACGGGTGATGAGTGATGGGTGCCTTTTAGAACCCACCGCCAGGTGCACTTCAGCGAGTCCATTCACTATTCACCATTCACCATTCACGGCTGTTAAGGCAAATCGTCCGCCCGCCCGTAAGCAAACAACCCCGTCAGCAGTCGCGCAAGCCCATAGCTCGTCCAGGTAAGCGCGCGTACGGCGAGCGGCTGTTGATTCCAGCCCTGCCGCTCGAGCTGCTGCGCACCCTCCGTCATCGCTTTAACGAGGCTTTCCCGTAGCTGATCAGCGAAGTTCTGATCCTCGATCACGATGTTCGCTTCACGCGCGAGCAGGAGGCTGAACGGATCGATGTTGGAGGAACCAACCGTCGACCAAAAGCGGTCGATGACCGCCACCTTCGCGTGCAGGAAACTTTTGTGGTATTCGTGGATCTCGATGCCGGCGTCCAAAAAAGCCCCGTAGAGCGCGCGCGACGCGTAATGCAGCAGCACGTACTCTACCCTTCCCTGCAGCAGCAGCACAACGCGCACACCACGCGCCGCTGCGTCCATTAGCGCACGCCGGAACGAGAGGCCGGGAAAGAAATAGGCGCTGGCGATGATGATTTCGCTGCGCGCGCCCTCGATTGCCGTAAGGTAAGCCTGCTCGATGGCGCGGCGATGCCGGATGTTGTCCCGCACGAGGAACGCTGCCCGCTGTCCGCCCCGCGGCACGCTGAATGGGCCCAATTCGCGCAGCCGTCGCCAGCTTGAACTGAACTGCGTCGCGGTCACCAGCGCCCACAGCCGTTTGACCGTGGGGTGGATGTGGGCGACCAGCGGCCCCTCGACCCGCACCGCATAATCGAAGCGCGGCGGCGTGTGCCCGGGCGTGTCCATATCGTCGATGATATTGATGCCGCCAACGAACGCGACGCGCGCGTCGATAACAGCGATCTTGCGGTGCAGGCGCCGCAGGCGCCCACGTCGGAAAGTCCACGGCGAAATATCGGGGCGGAACACGAGAAAATTTACTCCCGCGCTCCTGAGCTCTGCAATGAATTCCGCGTCCAGATCGCTGGAGCCGAACCCGTCCACCATCACGTTGGTCGCGACGCCGCGGCGCGCCGCGCGCGCGAGCGCAGCCCCGATCGCGCAGCCAGCCGCATCATTTTCGAAAATGTAGGTCTCGATGTGAATCTCACGGCGCGCGGCATCCAGCTCGACTTCCAGCGCCGGGAAGTACTTGACCCCGCTTACCAGCAGTGTGAGGCGGTTGCCGTCGACGAGTGCAGCCATTGTTTGGCACTCACGAACGCACCAAAGTCGCCGCCAGCGCGGCGTGGTCCGAGATGCGCGCCCAGGCGCGGCCGTGGTGGACGCGCGCGTGCCGCACCTGGAAACCACGCAGGTAAATTCGGTCCAGTGACATAAGCGGCAGCACCGCCGGAAAGCTCCGCGCCGGGACGCCGCTAACGAGCTCGAATACTTCGTGTAAATTCAGGGGATGGGCGAGTTCCTGGCCAACGCGGTAGCGCCAGTCATTGAAATCGCCGGCGACGATCAACGGAGCCGTTGGCGGCACCAAGCGCTCGATCCGCTGGCGCAGCAGCTCCAGCTGCCGGCCGCGCCAGCGGGCCAGCAGGCCGAGGTGCACGCACACGCAATGGAGCGGCTCCTTCCAGCGCGGCAGCTGAATCTCGCAGTGGAGCAATCCGCGTCGTTCGAGACGGTGGGTGGACACGTCCTGGTTGTCCCAGCGAACGATCGGAAATCTCGACAGGATGGCATTGCCGTGATGCCCCTGGTCGTAAATGGTGTTCTTGCCGTAGGCGTACTCGCGCCATACCGAGTCAGCCAGGAACTCGTATTGCGGCGCAATCGGCCACTCACTGTAGCGGGAGGCATGCCGCTCATGGCTGCCGTGCACCTCCTGCAGGAACACGACGTCCGCCCCCAGCATGCGCAATCTTTCGCGGACCTCGTGGATCACGAGCCGCCTTTTGAAGAAAGAGAAGCCCTTGTGAATGTTGTAGGTTGCCACCCGCAGTGTGCGCGTGACGTTGTCGTCAGCCAAGGAAGAGCCTTTCATGTCACGCAACGCAAGCTGCTCCCTGCATAAGGACGCGCCTCATGCCGGCCGGCGCCGACGGAAGCGCCCGCGCGCCGGCGAATACGCCATTAGCGTAACACCGCGTGCTGCCGATGAGCCGACGGGAAGTCGTTAATCGACCGCAAGCATGCGGTCGAGGGCGATACGGGCCAGCTCCGCCTCGCGCGCCGGCACCTTGATGTGGTTGACGATCTTGCCCGCCACCAGGTTCTCGAGCGACCAGGCCAGGTGCTGCGGGTCGATTCGTGCCATCGTGGAGCACATGCACACCATGGGCGACATGAACTGGACGATCTTGCCCTGCGGCCTGAATTGCTCGGCGATTCGGTTCACGAGGTTGAGCTCGGTGCCCACGAGCCAGCGGGTGCCCGGCGAGCTCGCCGCAATGGTGCGAATGATGAAATCGGTCGAGCCCACGTAATCGGAGAGCTTGCACACATCGAACTTGCACTCGGGGTGCGAGATGACCATCCCGCTCGGATTTTGATCGCGCCAGCGCAGGACGTGCTGCGGCTGGAACATCTGGTGCACCGAGCAATGCCCCTTCCACAGCAGGATCTTCGCCATCTTGATCTGCTGCGGCGTGAGCCCGCCCATTTCCTCGTCGGGATCCCATACCAGCATTTCGGCGAGCGGGATGTCCATGAGATACCCCGTCCAGCGGCCCAGGTGCTGGTCGGGAAAGAACAGCACCTTCTCGCGCCGCTTGAGCGACCACTCGAGAATCCCGCGCGCGTTCGACGAGGTGCATACGACGCCGCCGTGCTCTCCGCAGAACCCCTTCAGGTCCGCGGCCGAGTTGATGTAGGTCACCGGGGTGACGTGCTCGTCGGGATCGAGCACAGCGGAAAGCTCGCGCCAAGCGCGCTCGACCTTGGCCAGGTTCGCCATGTCCGCCATCGAGCATCCGGCGCCGAGGTCGGGCAAAATCGCCACCTGCTCCGGCTTGGAGAGAATGTCCGCCACCTCCGCCATGAAATGCACGCCGCAGAAGACGATGTACTGCGCGTCGGTCTGCGCTGCGAGGCGAGAAAGCTGCAGGGAATCCCCGGTGAGTTCGGCGTGCTTGTAGACGTCGGCACGCTGGTAATGATGACCGAGTATCACCGCGCGCTTGCCGAGGCTCGCCCTGGCGGCCTGGATGCGCGGCTCGCACGCCTCGTCGGCGAGCGGCTTGAAACGATCGAATGTAGTCGTCGCAGCTTCCATCACGACACGGCGTCTCTTAAAGAGTGGGGAAATTTACCATACTGTGACAAAAAATCCAGTCAGTTGGTGCCCGTAAAAAAAGAGTCCGCATTCTGGTCAGGTTTTTTTTGCAGTGCGCCACGGCAATTCCTGTATTGCCTCGACATTGGTCCAGGAAAACACCTTTTTCGCAGCCGCTTCCCATGAGATCCACTCGTAGCGCAAATGTTCCCGCGGCTCGAGCGTCACCGGCAGCTCTTGCGGCACGCACAGCCCGAACACATGCTCGAGATTGTGGGTAACGCCGGGTGCGTAACGGCTGCGCCAAGTCCGGTAAATCTCGAACCGATTCTGCTTGTGCCAGTCGGTGAGTCCATAGCAAGCGGCGTCGAGGCCGGTCTCTTCCCGCAACTCGCGCACGGCGGTCTCGGCAAGGCTCTCGCCTTCGTGCTGGCTGCCGGTCACGGATTGCCAGAAACCCGGACGATCGGCGCGCTCGAGCAGCAGCACCTTGAGCTCCGGCGTATGCACCAGCACGAGGACCGAGACGGGAATCTTGTATTTCACGAGCCAGGCAACTGCTGCAGCGCCACGCCACGCACCTGCTGGTCGAGCAGCGCAATGAAGACGCGACCACGCTCTTTCCAGTAACTTGCGGTGTCGCGAAAAATTTCAAGGGCCGTCGCCAAATCGTCGGGAGCTGCCCTGGCGAGCCTACTCACGCCGCGCCACAGCACGACATGGCCCGGCGCGGGTCGCCATGATAAGTCCTGCAGGCAATCAGCAAGCGCGTCCCAGTTGCCACCGAAACCGTCGGGGAACTCGAGATCCCTTGCGCACGCCGCAAGGAACTGCGGCTTGTTGCGCGCCTCTCCGGAGTCGAACTCGATCCAGGCAAGCTTGCCGCGCGTGGCGGTGCGGCGCAGCGCCGAAGTATCTGCCGGCGCGAGATACACGCCGGAGTGCTCGGGCATCAAACACGGACCAGGATTCCGTTCACCGTTCACCGTTCACCGTTCGCGGGTGTTCCCGGATGCGCACGAAGCTCTGGTAATGATCGGCCGTATAGTAGAACTCGCCGCCGCGCCCGGCGACAATGCGGCGCGCTCCGCGGCTCTTCACCCCCGGCGTGCGCACTGTGTACTCTCGATAATAGCCGCGCTCGCGCGACGGCAGGTGCTTCTCAAAGTTGCGAAACACGATCCCGTCGCGCTCGTACGGAAACGGCCCTCCCTGCTTGATGAGCCTGATTGTCGCGCGCGCTTCCGATGGCAGATCCGCAACCGAAACCTCGGGTCGCGGCTCGGGCATCGTGCCCCGCCCCTGTGCGAGCGGTGCGAATCCGATCAAGAACGCCAGCAGTGCGAGTCCG
This sequence comes from Betaproteobacteria bacterium, assembly GCA_029864385.1. Lineage (GTDB taxonomy): Bacteria > Pseudomonadota > Gammaproteobacteria > Burkholderiales > SG8-41 > SG8-41. The sequence goes on from JAOTTL010000110.1 coordinate 12,270, forward strand.
AGTCGTCGCATTCTTGGCATTCTTGGCGTCCTTCGCATCCTGGCGGTTCAGTCTTTCCGCTGCTCCGTCTGCCGCAGCCGTATGTGCAGCTCGCGCAACTGCCGCTCGTCCACCGGGCTCGGCGCCTGCGTAAGCAGGCACTGCGCGCGCTGGGTCTTCGGAAATGCGATGACGTCGCGAATCGACTCTACCCCCGCCATGA
>JAOTTL010000111.1:0-12463 GCA_029864385.1 Betaproteobacteria bacterium
GACCGAGTCCCGCATCCGGCAGGCGCTAGCCGAGCGAAGCACGGGGCCCCAACGCTGCAAGCTCGCGGTCGCCGCGCAGTATGCGGCGGCGCTGGAAGCCTACCTCACCAAGGTGCCCCGCGTGCAGAAAGTAACGGTGTCGGGAAGCTTCCGCCGCAGGCGCGAGACCGTGGGTGATCTGGACGTGCTCGTTACCGCGCGTGCGGGCAGTCCCGTGATGGAGCGCTTCACCGGCTACGACGAGGTCAAGAATGTTTTGGCGCGCGGAGAGACGCGCTCGAGCGTGACGCTGAAGAGTGGCCTGCAAGTTGATCTGCGGCTTGTCGCACCGGAGAGCTACGGTGCAGCGCTGCATTACTTTACGGGATCGAAGGCGCACAACATCGCGGTTCGGCGCCTGGCGCAGGCGCGCGGCCTGAAGATCAATGAATACGGCGTATTCCGGCGGAAGCAGCGGGTGGCAGGCGACACGGAGGAGTCCGTTTTTTCTGCGGTGGGCCTGCCCTGGATTCCGCCGGAATTGCGCGAGGACCGCGGCGAGATCGAGGCGGCGCGCGCCACAGGCCTGCCGCGGCTGGTCGAGCTGGCCGACCTCAAGGGGGATTTGCATGCGCATACCAAGGCGACCGACGGGCACCACACCCTTCGCGAGATGGCGGCCGCGGCAAAGGCCGCCGGCCTGTCCTATCTCGCCATCACCGAGCACTCGCGTCGGCTCACCGTGGCGCGCGGGCTGGACCCGCAGCGGCTGCTGAAGCAGATCGACGAGATCGACCGGCTGAATGGCGCGCTCCCCGGCTTCACCGTGCTGAAGGGCATCGAAGTGGACATCCTCGAGGACGGCGGCCTGGATCTTCCCGACTCGGTCCTGTCGCGGCTCGATCTCGTGGTCGGCGCAGTGCACAGCGCTTTCCAGCTGCCGCGGCGCAAGCAGATCGACCGGCTCCTGCGGGCGCTGGATAACCGGTATTTCACGCTGCTGGCCCATCCCTCATCGCGTCTGATCGGCGAGCGCGAGCCCGTCGACGTGGACATGCTGCGCATCGTGCGCGCCGCGAAGAAGCGTGGCTGCTTCCTCGAGCTAAACGCACAGCCAGCCCGGCTCGATCTCACGGATGTCCACTGTCAGATGGCGCGCGAGGAGGGTGTGCTCGTCGCCGTCAACTCCGACGCGCACAGCACGTTCGAGTTCGCCCAACTGCGGTTCGGCATCGGGCAGGCGCGCCGCGGCTGGCTCGCACCGGATGACATCCTCAACACGCGCACGCTGGCGCGGCTAAGGCCCATGCTGAAGCGAACGATGGGCTGAGCGCGGCGCTGCGCGAGGCCTTTTTGACTCAGATCAACCGTCCGCGCAATCTGGGGATTAACATGTATTAGTAATCCGGGAATGATCGTAATGGAAACCGCACGGCCTGCAGGCGACGCGTATTTCGAGCACGATGCCGACGTCGGGATCGTCGGGCGTGGCACGACCCTGGAGGAAGCGTTCGAGGCGGCCGCGCAGGCGACATTCGCGATCATGACCGACATTGGGGCAGTGCGGACTGAGCGGTCAGTCGCGCTCGAGTTCGAAGAGGCCGACGCCGAGCTGGCGCTGGTGCGTTGGCTCAATCAGCTGCTCGGGCTCTCACACGAGGAGGGGCTCGTATTTGGCCGTTTCTGGATCGAGCGTGACGGCGTGCACTGGCGTGGCGGCGCGAGCGGCGAGCCGTGGCGGCCGGGGCTCGAGCGCGGCGTCGAGGTAAAGGGCGCAACCCTCACCATGCTCGAGGTCAAGGAAGCCAGTGCCGGCTGGGAAGCGCGCTGCGTCGTCGATGTCTGAGGAGGCCGTGAATCGTGAATCGAAAGATCGATAACCACGGAAACACACGGAATGTCATAGAAGACCCCGTGACCGTTATTCTTGTCTTGTTCCGTGTGCTTCCGTGTGATTCCGTGGCCAATGATTTTCGCGTTTCTCCGGAGTTTTGAGAGCACGCCGGTTCTAGGGATGGATATCTCACGCCTGAAGCAAATCGATGACTGGTCGTGGACCGTGCCGCGCGTGGCGGGAGAGATACGCAGCGAGGTCAAGCTCTACGGCAACCGTGAGCTGCTCGAGACCATGGACAACAAGGTGCTCGAGCAGCTCACCAATGTCGCGCGGTTGCCCGGCCTGGTGGGGCCGGCAATGACGATGCCCGATGCGCACTGGGGCTACGGTTTCCCGATCGGCGGGGTCGCCGCATTCGATCCCGAGCACGGCGGCATTATCTCGGCCGGCGGGGTGGGCTTCGACATTTCCTGTGGCATCCGGTGCTTGCGCGGCAATCTCGACTTGCCGCAGATCGCGGAGTTCCTTCCCTCGCTGGCACGCGAGCTGTCCGAGAAGATTCCCGCCGGCATGGGTGAGGAAGGCGACCTGAAGCTCGGTACCGCCGAGCTGGACAAGGTGCTGACGGGCGGCGCCCGCTGGGCAGTGAAGCGCGGTTACGGTGACCCTGCCGATCTCGAGTTCATCGAGGAGTGCGGGTGCATGGCTGGACCGGTGCCCGAGAACGTTTCGGCACTCGCGAAAAAGCGCCAGCGCGGCGAGATGGGAACGCTCGGATCGGGCAATCATTATCTCGAAGTGCAGGTCGTCGACCGCATTTATGACGCGGCGGCGGCGGGCGCATATGGCCTGCACGAGGGCCAGATCATCGTCTCGATCCACTGCGGCTCGCGCGGGCTCGGGCACCAGATCGGTACCGACTACCTGGTGAGCCTCGCGAAGGCGGCGAGCCGCCTGGGTATCACGTTGCCGGACCGCGAGCTCGCGTGCGCGCCGATCAATTCGCCGGAGGGCCAGCAATACATCGGCGCCATGAACGCGGGCATGAACTGCGCGCTCGCGAACCGCCAGATCCTCACGCATTTGACGCGCACGGCGTTCGCGCGCATCGTCCGAGGCGCCGGCCTGGAGACTCTGTTCGACGTGTCGCATAACACGTGCAAGGCGGAACGCCACCGGGTCGATGGGCAGGAGCGGCTCCTCTACGTTCACCGCAAGGGCGCGACGCGCGCGTTCGGGCCAGGGCATCCGGAGGTGCCCGCGCGCTACCGTGAGATCGGGCAGCCGGTGATCATCGGCGGGAGCATGGGCACCGGCTCCTATATCCTCGCGGGGAACGCCGAGAGCGAGCAGCGCGCATTTGGCTCGGCGAGCCATGGAGCTGGCCGCGCGATGAGCCGCCGCCAGGCGCTCAAGCAATGGCGTGGGCGTCAACTCGTCGACGATCTGGCAGCGAAGGGAATCCTCATCCGCACGCGCTCGATGCGGGGGGTGGCGGAAGAGGCGCCCGGGGCCTACAAGGACGTCGATGTCGTGGCCGAGGCGACCGAGCGGGCCGGACTCGCGCGCCGCGTCGCGTTCCTGCGGCCAAAGGTCTGCATCAAGGGTTGAAGACCGGATCATTGACGCAAGTCAAGTTCGGGCCAGCTATTTTCCTGCTTACCTCATGCCGCTTTGTCTATTGATCTAGGTCAAAGAATACGTCCTCGCCCGACCTATCATGGACGTTGAAGGCCAACCGGAGAAAGCGATGAGAGCCCAGACGCACCAACCGGCCAGGCGCGGGCGCCCGAGCAAGCGTAACAGCCAGCGGGTGACGCTGGGCCGGATAGCTCCGTGGTCGATTCCAGGTATGGAGCCGCATGCATTCGAGATGTTTTCCGACCGCCTCGACGACCGAGTCGAGTACGAACGGATCATCAGGGATTTCGTGTCGGTGCACGACGCGGTGTTCGCAGCTGACGAGTACGACAGCTGAGGAACAGGCGCGGCGACGCAGAAAGGAAGGGCGCCATGACAACCATAGGTGGGATCTGCAGTCGGGATGTCGTGTTTACCACGCGCGATACGACAGTATCGGCCGGAGCGAAGCTAATGCGCGAGCATCACGTTGGGAGCATCGTGGTGGTCGAGCAGATGAACGGGGGCAAGCGTCTTCCGTTGGGTATCGTTACCGATCGCGATATCGTCGTCGAAGTCGTCGCGCCGGAGCTCGATACCGAGACGATCACGGTAGGCGACATCATGACGACTGAACTCGTGACGGCGCGTGAGAGCGAAGGCCTGCTCGAGACCATGGAAATCATGCGCTACAAGGGCGTTCGCAGGATTCCGGTGGTCGACAGCGCGGGACAGTTGATCGGCATTGCTTCGATCGATGATCTCCTCGAGGTGCTCGCCGAGGAGATGACCGAGCTCGCGAAGATCGTCACGCGCGAGCGAGTGCACGAGGTGCAGGCACGCAAGTAAGCATCCGTAACAAGCTAAAAAAGATTAGCCAAAGAAAAGCGCCGATGAGGAACCGTGAATCGTGAATGGTAAATCGCGAATCGATCGAGCGGACTCATTCGGTAAGGGGTGTTCTTGTTGGTGATCACCGTTTACCGTTCAATGGTCACCGGTCTGGTCGGTGCCCACCGTCGGCTCGACGGGTTTGGGTGTTTCGGTTGCGGACGGTAGGTAGCTCAAGAGGAGGCAAGAATGATCATTGCTGATTCGGTCCAGATCACCCTGCGCGGTATTTCACATTCGGACGCACTCGAGGCGCGCATACGGGATAAGGTCAAAAAACTCGCGCAAATCTTCCCTGCGCTGATGGGCGTTCGGGTGGTGGCGGAGGTACCGCACCAGCGTCACATTCACGGCAACCAGTTCGTGGTGCGGCTCGATATCACCATGCCGAGAAGCGAGATCGTCGTAAGTCGCGACCACCACGAGGAAATCTACGTCGCGGTGCGCGACGCGTTCCGCGCCGCCCGGCGGCAGCTGGGCGAGTACGCGCGCAGGCGACACGGCGCCGAGACGGAGAGTTGGGCCGCCCGCGCTGCCGCGCCCCAGGAGCCGACCGTTGCAAAAGACTAACGCCTGCATTGTCGTCGCCGACGGGGGGCGGGCACGGCTGTTTGTCGCCGTGGTGGATGACGCGGCGCAGGACCGGATGAATCTCGTCGAGCGTGAGTGTCTCGTGAATTCCGACTACCGGGCGCACGGCGGGGATTCGCCCGCGCGCACGAAGAGCGAGCGCATGACCAATCGGCAGGCCGGGGACGTCCACCCCATCGATGCGCGCCGCGACCAGCACCGGCTCGAGCTGGAACGGCGTTTCGCCCGGGAGATCGCGCAGCATCTGGCGCAGTTTACGCGGGGATGGAATCACGGCAGCGTCGTTTTGGTAGCCGAGCCGCGACTGCTGGGCCTCGTGAGGGAACCGCTGCACAAGGCACTGCATCGGGATGTCGAGCTGAAAGAACTGGCAAAGGACTATTCGCACCTTACGGCCGCGGAGCTGCGCGAGCACCTGGCGCTCAACCGCATGATCCCCCCGCGCGTTTCCGGCGCGCGGTGATCTGACAGCCGTGTCGCGCTGTCGTTAGCGCTTTCGATCCGCTGTTTTCTCGTCGCGCGTCCAGTCCACGCGCAGCAGATTCTCGCCGTCGTTGTAATGGAACTCGAGGAGGCCCTGATAGGCATGTTCGAGAGCCTCGCCGAGGCTGCGCGCCAGATGAATGCCCGTCGTCGTAACGATGACGCCGCCGTTGTAAGGCTCGACCGCGATGATGCGCTCGAGCGGGTGTCCAGCTTTCTCTCTTTCGCCATGATGGCGCACGAGATTCAGGATTTCGTCGCGGTGCTGGCCGAGGAAACCGCCACTCAACGTGACGTAGCCGGCCGGCAGGCGATCGCGAATACGATGGCAGGCGGGGCACGGCCGCTGATGAGCCTGGTCGGGCCGCGGCAGCCATTGCCAGCGGCCCTTGTGATGGACGGCGCCGCAGTCCGGGCAGACCGTCGGTTCCGGCAGTTTGCCGCGGCTGCGGTAGGTGTCGTGGACTCGCTCCTGGATCAGCTTGTCGCGCCGCACTGGGCGGAAGCCGGTACGAAAGTTGCCGGGTCCGGTCATGATGCCTCCTTCATCTCGAGTGAACGGTAAACGGTAACAGCCATCTCGCTCGTATTTCCTGTAACACGTCTTAACGCCGTTCACCGATCGCGGTGTTTGGCTATGTGCTGCGGTAGTCGAGGGGCCAGAAGCGCTGAAGATACGCCAGTACATCGGCCTGGAATTCATGCGAGCGGTAGAGCCAGACCGCCTGATGCTTGTCGAGCTTGTTCAGCCGTTGGGCCCGCATGTTGACCTGACCGAGGGGCATGTTGTAGCGGTCGTATGCGGCACGCTCAGCTGCAATTTCGGGATCGTCGTCGAAAAAGAGCCATTCGGTCACGAACATATTCTGGACGCGCTCCAGTTCGTGCGATACCGCGTCCTCGACGCGCACAGGCTTGTCGAGCTCGGTCGTGCGTGCCGAGTAGAGGTGCTTCCACCCGCCGTAGAGGTCTGATCCCTCGCTCGCGTAAAAGCGGGTCGGCTTGCTGGAAAAGAAGCGCTCCAGCGTGAAGTAGGCGGAGAGATACTCCGAGTCGCGGGCGCCGATCCACCATCCATACACATCAACGCCGCGCTCGAAGTAGACCAAGGCGCACATGAGACCCACTCCATACGGAGCGTAGGCGATAAGGCTCCTGGGCGTCGTGGTCACGGAGTCCTCAGATTGACCGGCCTGCGGTAATTATAAGCACGATAAGGCCCGCCGGGCAGAAGCCGCTTGATTTAGGTCAAACCTTAGCCGCGCAACGTCGGACGTGGTAACGGCCCGGCAGCGCGCCGTCCCGCATCCGCCGCTAGCTATCGGAAAACGCGGGTGAAAGCGGCGCGCTTCTTGACGTACATCAACACTGCGCGCGATGCGTGCCCCTAGCATGTGACCAGACACCAAACCCGGGTTCAAACGGAGATGGACGCCGACAAGCCCAGCTTCATGAACCGGCAATACCGCATCAATCTCGCTTATTTCATCCTGGCGGTGTTCGCGGTCCTGTGGCTGCAGAGCCTGTGGGTCCAGTCGCAGCAGGTCGAGCGGCTTTCCTATAGCGAGTTTCAGCAGCAGCTGAAGGCGGGCCGGGTCAAGGAAATCGTGGTCTACGAGAACCGTATCGAGGGGGCCTTCAGCCAACCCACCCCCGACGGGCGCACGCGTTTCGTCACCATCCGCGTCGATCCGGACCTCGCGAAGGACCTCGAAGGCTACAACGTCAAGTACGGCGGGGCGATCGAGCAGACGTTCGTCCGGGACATCCTGTCCTGGACGATTCCGGCACTCATCTTCATCGGCATCTGGATGTTCATCGTGCGCCGGTTTGCCCAGAGCCAGGGCATGGGCGGCGGCTTCCTCACCATCGGCAAGAGCAAGGCCAAGGTGTACATGGAAAAGGACACCAGGGTTACCTTCGACGATGTGGCGGGCGTCGACGAAGCCAAGGAGGAGCTGAAGGAGATCATCACGTTCTTGAAGAACCCGAAAAGTTACGGTCGTCTCGGCGCCCGCATTCCCAAGGGCGTGCTCCTGGTCGGTCCGCCGGGCACCGGAAAGACTTTGCTCGCGCGGGCGGTTGCCGGGGAGGCGGAGGTCCCGTTCTATTCCATCAGCGGCGCGGAATTCGTCGAGATGTTCGTCGGCGTGGGCGCGGCCCGCGTGAGGGATCTGTTCGAGCAAGCGCGACAGAAAGCGCCAGCCATCATCTTCATCGATGAGCTCGACGCACTGGGCCGCGCACGGGGCGCATTTCCGTTCGGAGGCCACGACGAGAAGGAGCAGACGCTCAATCAGCTGCTTTCGGAAATGGACGGTTTCGACCCCAGCTCGGGGCTCGTGCTGCTCGCTGCCACGAATCGCCCGGAGATCCTCGATCCGGCGCTGCTGCGGGCAGGACGCTTCGACCGGCAGGTGCTGGTCGACCGGCCGGACCGGACGGGGCGCGTGCAGATCCTGAAGACGCACATCCGCAAGGTACGGCTCGCGCCGGAGGTGGACCTGGAGAGTGTCGCTGCCCTCACCGTCGGATTTACCGGCGCCGACCTGGCTAACCTGGTCAACGAAGCGGCGCTCCTGGCGACGCGCCGCGGCGGGGACGCGGTGACGGCGGACGACTTCACGCGCGCGATCGAGCGCATCGTCGCAGGGCTCGAAAAGAAGAACCGCGTCCTCAACCCGAAGGAGCGCGAGGTGATCGCGAACCACGAGATGGGCCACGCGCTGGTGGCGATGAACCTGCCGGGGACGGATCCGGTGCACAAGATCTCGATCATTCCGCGCGGGATCGGCGCGCTGGGCTACACGATCCAGCGGCCCACCGAGGACCGCTATCTCATGACCCGCGGCGAGCTCGAGAACAAGATGGCGGTTCTGCTCGGCGGACGCGCGGCTGAGCAAATCGTATTCGGGCATCTCTCGACCGGGGCGGCTGACGATCTCGCCAAGGTGACCGACATCGCGCGCAGCATGGTCATGCGCTACGGCATGGTCGAGCAGCTCGGTCACGTGACTTACGAGAGCGAGCACCCCACGTTTCTCGGGGTGCCGGGTGAAATGCCGCGCAGGCGCGAATTCAGCGAAGAGACGGCGCGCGACATTGACCGCGCGGTCCGGGAAATCGTCAAAAGCGCATTCGAGCGGGCGGTCGGGATCCTGAACCAGCACCAGCCCGTGCTCGAGCGCGGATCAAAGGTGCTACTGCAGAAGGAAAGCCTCGTCGAGGAGGATCTCGAGGAGCTGCGGCGCGAAGTTTCCGCCTGACGGCCGTGAGTCGTGAATCGTAAATCGTAAATCGTGAATCGTGAATCATCAATCGGGAATTGTGGATCGTAACTTTAAGGACTTTGTCGCGCGTAGCCTCGACAAAGTCCTAGCTGAGGATGTGATGCTTGCCGATGAGGTAAACCGTGCTCGCCTGCGGTCCGCGCTCGCCCATTTCGTCGTCGAAGCGCACGTCCGCTCCGACTTGCAGCCTGTCGAAGTCGGCGTCGACGACGCTGTTGCGATGAAAATAGATGAGCCGTCCGTCCGCTGATTCGATCCTGCCGTAGCCGCCATCCGTGTTGATTTCCGCGATCCGCCCGTGGCCCGGAATCTCGTGGGCCTTGACCTGGCCCCTGCGGTTGCGCGCGTAGTCCTCGAGCTGCCGGCGGATGGAGTCAACCGCATCGCGAATGGCGACATAGACGTCGGTGTAAGCGTGATGCTGGTCGGGCTCGCGGCTTGCCACCAGCTCCTTCTCGGGAACGGTAACGTAGACCCGGGCCTGGTAACGATTGCCGTTGCGGTGGTGCTTGTGCGCGCCCTCGACGATGACGCGGCAACGGACAATGCCATCGTAGTAACGCTCCAGTTTCGCGGCGCGCTCCTGGACTTTGGCTTCGATTGCTTCGGAACGATCGTGATTGTGAAACGTGATTTGTAGTGGAACTTGCATGCCGCGTTCTCCAGAGTGGTCCCAGGCTTCCAGGCACAACATTACCCACCGCTGGTCGAGGTGCCAGATGACAGTTTCAAAAGTACTTTCCGCTTGAACACGGCGAACCGGGTTGATCCAGGTCAAATCTCGCGCTGGAGCGCTTGTCCCGCAAGGAAAACCGTTGGCCTGACCAGCTTTTACCATCAAACATGTTGACGCAGGTCAACAGCAGCTGCTGGATACTGGGTTATATGTTCTTTGTTGAAAAGCGATTGCACGACGGAGGGGATTCGCATGAAGCAAGGCCTGCTTCCGTTCTGCGATCGCGTCGCAGCCGGGCGCGCGCTCGCGGCAGCGTTGGAGCACTACCGGAACAGAAACGATGTGCTCGTGCTCGCTCTGCCGCGGGGAGGCGTGCCGGTTGCCGCCGAAGTGGCCGCAGCCCTGGGCGCCGGGCTCGATCTGATAATCGTGCGCAAGCTCGGTGCGCCGGGCCATGAGGAGCTTGCGATGGGCGCGATCGCAAGCGGGGGCGTTCGCGTGCTTAACCCGCACGTCATTTCGTCGCTCGGGATCCGCGACACGGCGATCGAGGAAGTCGCGAAACGCGAGCAGCGGGAACTGGAGCGCCGGGAGCATGCTTATCGCGGTGCGCGCCCGCGGCCGGTCATTGAGGGCAGGTGCCTGATCCTTGTGGACGACGGCGTCGCAACGGGCGCGACCATGCGCGCGGCCATCGAGGCGTTGCGGCGCCAGTCGCCGGCAAAGATCGTGGTCGCCGTTCCAGTGGCGCCGCCGGATACCGTCAAGCGGTTACGCAGCGAGGCGGATGAGGTGATCTGCCTCGAAGCGCCGGAGCTGTTCATGGCGATCGGTCAATTCTACGTGGAGTTTACGCAGCTCAGCGACGAGGCAGTGCGGGAGCAGCTGGCAAACGCCTGGGCGACGCTCGCCGGTCCGTCATTGGCACGCGGACGGGTTGATAGCAGCGCTTGATCTGCGTCAAGACGCGCGTCCATGCGCGGCCGTAAGCTTCCCTAAAGGCATAATTGACGCGAGTCACAACTTTCGGGGGCGAGTTCGCGACCTGTCCGTCGGCGGCTGCGTCCCGGAAAGCGAGGGGGTGAAGTGTACAAGCAGATTCTGATCGCGGTGGACGGAAGCGAGACGTCGCGTTCGGCGCTGGACGATGCGCTCAAGCTGGCCCGGGAGCAGGGGGCGAAAGTCCTGCTGCTGTACGTTTACGAGCCGATTGTCAGTTCCTCGACCCACGGCCTTGTCGATCTCACGCAAGCGATCCGCGACGAGGGTGACCAAATCGTCGCTGGCGCGCTCGAGGAGGCCCGCAAGGCCGGAGTCGAAGCGCGCAGCCGGGTGCTCGACGCGGCGGGGCGGCGGGTGGCGAGCGCGATCGTTGAGGAGGCGAACACTGCGGGTGTCGATCTCATCGTCCTGGGGACGCATGGGCGCCGCGGCCTCGAGCACCTGGTGCTCGGCAGCGTTGCCGAAGGAGTGGCGCGCCGCGCCGCGGTCCCCGTCCTTCTGATCCGCAAACGATGACCGCTGCGGCGGCAGGCCCCGTGGCATTGCGGCCAATCGGGCGGTGCGGCGCACGCGGAGCTCTTTAATCATGGGCGCCCGGCCCGGGACCAACGACGTCACGGTACAAGCGGCGAATGCCGCGCTGGAAGGCACGCTGGTGCTCCCGCAACGCGCGGCAGGCATCGTCGTTTTCGCCCACGGCAGCGGGAGCAGCCGGTTCAGTCCCCGCAACCAGTACGTTTCCGATTTCCTTAACGAGGGAGGGCTGGGAACGCTGCTCTTCGATCTGCTGACAGCCGAAGAGCACGAGATCGACGAGCTGACTCGCGAGCTGCGCTTCGATATCGACCTGCTCTCGGGTCGCCTGATCGGCGCAATCGACTGGCTGGCCGCGGGGGCACATACCGCCAGCCTTGGAGTCGGACTCTTTGGTGCCAGCACCGGAGCGGCGGCGGCCCTGCGTGCAGCCGCGGAGCGTCCCGATCGCGTTGCGGCTGTGGTCTCCCGCGGAGGACGGCCCGATCTCGCGATGGCTGCCTTGCCGCGGGTGCATGCGCCCACGCTGCTCATTGTGGGCGGGCGCGACGCGCCGGTCATCGAGATGAATCGCGAAGCCGCCGCGCAGCTGCGCACCGAGCACCGCATCGAGATCGTGCCGGGCGCGACCCACCTGTTCGAGGAGCCGGGCGCGCTCGAACAGGTAGCACGGCACGCACGCGATTGGTTCCAACGCCACCTCGCGGCCGTGAAACGTGAATCGCGAATCGAAGCGCTGAAAACCTGGTATTAACCGCGGATAAACGCAGATAAACGCCGATGAAGATCAAGAAAGTCATAGACAGGATTTACATGATTCACAGGATTAAATTGCAAGAAAGAATCATGTAAATCCTGTTAATCCTGTCCATCAACCACATGGAACTGGCTCTCTTTGCGCTGAATGCGAGCCGCGAGTTCGGTCAGCACGTCGCCGAAGCGCTGGGCGTGCCGTTGTCGGCGCACGAGGAGCGGGAATTCGAAGACGGCGAGCACAAGGCCCGGCCGCTCGAGAGCGTGCGGGGCCGCGACCTCTACGTATTGCAGTCCCTCTACGGTGACCCTGTGCAGAGCGCCAATGACAAGCTGGTGCGCTTGTTGTTCTTTATCGGCGCGCTGCGGGACGCGTCGGCGGGCCGGATCACCGCCGTGCTGCCCTACCTGTGCTACGCGCGCAAGGATCGCAGAACGAAATCGCGCGACCCCGTGTCGACCCGCTACATTGCGGCGTTGCTGGAGGCGGTTGGCACGGATCACGTGATTACGCTCGACGTGCACAACCTTGCCGCGTATGAAAACGCGTTTCGCATCCGTACCGATCATCTCGAGGCAAGGAAGCTTTTCGTTGACTATTTCAGTCCGCTGCTCGCGGACGAGGGCGTGGCGGTGTTCTCTCCGGACGTCGGCGGCGTCAAGCGCGCGGAGGCGTTTCGCGAGGCGCTGGAGCGGCGGCTGGGCCGGCCGGTGGGGCGCGCTTTCATGGAGAAGCAGCGCAGCGGCGGCGTGGTTTCGGGCGACCGGCTTGTCGGCGAGGTGGACGGCCGGACCGTGATCATCATC
>JAOTTL010000295.1:0-3082 GCA_029864385.1 Betaproteobacteria bacterium
CCGAGCGCGAAAAGTTGAAGAAGGTGGCCGCGGCGCTGGTCAAGCGCCCGCAGCTCAAGTTGATCGTGGCGGGACAGTATGGCGAAGCCGACCGCGCGGCGCTGCGACAGCGCGACGTTGCCGCTGCCGTGGCCTCGGCGCTCGGGCGCCCCGTTGCGCCAGGCGGGCTGCCGGACCCGGTCAATCCTGCGGACGCCAAGACCCAACGCGCGCTCGAGGCGCTGTTTGTCGAGCGCAACTCCGCGCAGGCGCTGGCGCAGTTCGTAGCCGAGCTTGAAAAGACCCGCGGCAAGCCCGTGCAACGCGTCGACCCGTTGCTGGCCTTTCTCGGCAGGCCGAGCGCCGACGTGCCTTTCTACGAAGCTTTGCTGAAGCGGCTGACCGATAGCGCTCAGGTTCCGGATGAGGCACTACAAAAAGTCGCGCAGGCGCGCGCGCGCGCCGTCGCCGATCACCTCGTCAAAACGCTATCCGTCCCAGCGGCGCGGATCGAATCGAAAGCGACAGCCGGGACAGGAGGGGAGCAGGCGAAGCTCGCGCTCGACGTCACGCGGTCGGCGGCCAAGTGATGCCGTGACCCGTGACCGGCGATGCACCGGATCAGCAGCGCAGTGTGCACTGTGTTGAGCATGCGATGTCGTAAACTAAATTGGGGACGGACCTCGTTCTCCGATTTCGCGTAATCGAAATGGTGGTCTGTTTCCTATTTGACCCCCTGACACCTTTTCAACTGCAGCTACCACCGGGCGGCGACACCGGTCACCGAACGTCAAACGGCGTCGCCGCATTTATCACCGGTTCGCCGCCGCGGACGACGCTGAATTCGGCAGTATAAGGCCCCGGCGGCCAACCGGCATCGGGACGCCGCTTTCCCGCAAACATCATGTACTGCGCCTTGTCACGCTCGACGATGACCCGGTTGTGAGCGAGCGTCCCGCCCGGTCCGGCCAGCGCTGCCGTCACTTCGTCCCCGGCACGCAGGTTGATGGCCCAGCCCCACGACACGAGCGCGGGCGACATGCGGTCCGCAACGAACCCGCCGATCGCACCGGTCTCGAGGTCGTCAAGCTCGACCGCACGGTCCGACAGGCCGGAACGAAGAAGCCGGGTCGGCTGATAGGAGAGCAGCGAAATCGCATCGGCCGTCCATAGCGGGCGGTCTCCGACACCGCACCCATCGCCGCCCTGAACACCAATGAATGGGTCGATGTTCACCCCGTTGTGGCGGACGCTGAGATGCAGGTGGGGAAACTGCACGTCGCCCGAATAGCCGACCTCTCCGAGTTTGGCGCCAGCCGCGACCGCCGCGCCCTTCTGGACGCGAACCGACCTGTTCAGCATGTGGCAGTACTGGGTCACCCAGGCCTCGCCATGATCGACGACAACTCCATTGCCGCATTCCTTCCCGGCAACCGCCTGGCGATCCTCCAGGGTCTTGACCAGCCTATCTGCGACCCCGTCACGGGTCGCGACGACGACGCCTGGCGCCGCCGCCACGACCGCAACGCCGTCGCGCGCGGCCGCGGTATCGACCAAGCGAATATCGGTCCCCCGGTGACCATCATAGGTTTCCGTGCCGCACGCATAGTCGCTGGCGCCATCGCTCGAATCGCGATCGACATAGTTCTGAATAAAACAGGTCTTGCCGATTTCACATTCAATCGGGATGCCAAGCTCGGGCGGCGCGCCCAGCGCCAGCGCGCCGCCCGCCAAAAACAGGACACAGATCGTGAGAGCTCGTTCGCGCATTCGTCCGTCTCTGAACCGTTGCAAGCCAATTCACCGATCACATCAATCAGCGGCATGATCCAGCGCACCAATGCCAGCGACACGGCCTCAGTTTACGTCAACGGCGCAAATGGGTCCGTGTGCTTTTCCATCAAGTAAAAGCTCACCGACGCGCAGCAGTTGGCGCGCCCGGTGAGGCGGATTGTTGAACGTCTGCTTCGACACCGGAAAAAACTTCATAGATCACGTTGTTCCTGCTGCCGTTCTTCACCCGGTACATCAGGGTATCGGCGGATTTGAGAGCCTCACTATAGCTGTGCGCGCCGTTAGGAAATATGGCGACACCAACACTAAAACCGATCGCCCAGCTGCCCTCCCTCATCGCCCACAGAAGTCGCCCGTGAAGCCTGTCAAAGAAGGTCCTGGCCCCCGTAACGTCCGTGTGCGACAGCACCACCGCAAATTCATCACCACCGAGGCGCGCAACAATGTCACTTTCGCGGGCGGAAAGCGATAACGTGGCCGCAACCACCTTGAGCGCCCGATCTCCTTCTGCATGACCCTGTTTGTCGTTTACGGACTTGAAATCGTCAAGATCGATAAAACCCACCGTGACTGGATAGTCATGGCGCTTCGCGGTCTTGAAGAGCAGGTCGGCTTCCTCCTTGAACGCGAGTGAATTCTTCACTCCCGTGAGCGGATCGGTTCGGGCCGATAGTCGCTCCGCCCGCAAGCGCAGCTTGATTTCCGCAGTCAGATAGGTGATTAGGACAAAAAAGGCCAGTCGTACAGTGGCGCCCCAGAAAGGCATCCATGCTTGGCTGTACGAATGACCTGATGTGTAGTCCATAGCAAGCCACGTGATCGCCGAAACCAGAGACATAGCTAAACCCGCCTGCCTGCGAACGTACCAGGCGGTAAGGCTGATCGGAATCAAGTAGAAAACCGAGAACGAAAGTTCGAATCCGGTGAAGTGATCCAGTGTTCCGAATAACGCGATCAGCGTCAGCCCGCACAGGTTAATCTGCCAATGCGGCTTGGCCTCCAGGAAATTGTCAAGAATTCGAAATACCGGGGGCATCATTCACCGAGGATCAAGCGTGCAACGATAAACGCGTTTCTTCTCAAATCGGGTTGTGGGTTATGCAGAGAATAAAGAATCAACTTTTTGCCGCGAATTCGTTAATCACGTATTTCCTTTAGTTCGGATAGAGAACGACGCAATCCTAGCTCTTTACGCCCCCAAAATCATGAGTGCCGGCGGCGCGACCTACGCGCCGCCGGCACCTTCTTTCTCGATGCTCTGGCCAACCCTACATCGTTAGTCAGCCGTAACCTCGTCATCGCCCGTACC
>JAOTTL010000112.1:0-12300 GCA_029864385.1 Betaproteobacteria bacterium
GCGGGTCGCGGCGGGCAAGAAGCCGTTGCTCATGCGCGAGATCCTTGAGTCCGCGGTGAAGTCCTACGAGATCATGGGCGGGCTCGGCATCGAGAACGGTTTCACCGCGGTCGGGCTCGATCACACCCTACTCGTCAAGATCGCCAGCGCCGCGGTATTGACCCGGATGCTGGGCGGCACGCGCGAGGAGATCGTGAACGCGGTGTCACACGCGTGGCTGGACGGCCACCCCCTCGCGGCGTTCCGGCGCAAGCCCAATACCGGTCCGCGCAAGTCCTGGGCAGCGGGTGATGCCGCCAGCCGCGGCATGCGGCTCGCGCTGATGGCGGTCAAAGGCGAGATCGGATGCCCGGCGGCGCTCACGGCGAAGACCTGGGGCTTTTACCACGTGTTGTTCAAGGGCCGCCCGTTCCGTTTCCAGCGCCCGTTCGGCAGCTACGTCATGGAGAACGTGCTGTTCAAGATTCCCTATCCCACTGCGTTCCACGGACAGAGCGCGGTAGAGGCGGCGATCAAAGTCCATCCGCTGGTAAAGGACCGACTGGAAGAGATCAAGCAGGTCGACGTGCGCTGTCACAACTCGTCGATGGTGATCCTGGACAAGAGCGGGCCCCTCTACAACTTCGCCGACCGCGACCACTGCATGCAGTACATGATCGCGATCGGGATGATCTTCGGCAAAATGACGGCCGAGCACTACGAGGACCGCATCGCCGCCGACCCGCGCATCGACCGGCTGCGGACGAAGATGGTGCTGCGCGAGGACCGGACCTACAGTCGCGATTACCTCGACCCCGCGAAGCGCACCAACTCGAATTCCATCAAGGTGCGATTCAGGGATGGCACCAGCCTGCCGCTCTCGGAGGTGCTCTACCCACTGGGCCATCGCCGCCGGCGCAAGGAGGCCGTCCCGGTGCTGATGGACAAGTTCGAAACGAACGTCGCGCGTGTCTTCGCGGCGCGGCAGCGCGACGCCATCCTCCGTGCGTGCCTCGACCAGAAGCGGCTCGAAGCGATGCCGGTGGACGAATTCATGGGCCTGCTGTCGTTGTAGCGCGGCCGTCCCGGGGCCCATGCCAGAGCCAAGTTGCCTCCTGCAACGCCGTGAAAGCCAAGAGACACATTCCCTTCCGTTTCCAGCTATCCGAGTACGACTGCGTACCGACCACCATTAGTAATGCCATCGCATATCTGTACGAACGCCATGAAGTACCGCCCGAGGTGTTGCAGCGCATTTATCTGTACACGCTCGACGGCGTCGGGCGGCGGGGAACGGCCGGCCGCGGCAGTTCCGACGAGAGCGTGCGCCTGCTCGCGGAGTGGCTGCGGCAGTTCACGACCAAGACGTTTCGGATTGGCACTGAGTTCCTCACCGGGCGCGAGGTCAACCTGGGCCGGGGTAACCGCATCGTCGAATGCCTCAACGGCGGCGGCGTCGCGCTGTGCAGCATCACCTATGACCGCGGCGACTGGCATTACCTGCTTGCGTTGCGCGCGGATGATGAGCGGCTCTACTTCTTCGATCCGTACTGGCGGCGTGAAATTCGTGCGCCCGGCGGGCATATCAGCAGCATCCGTCCGGCGGCGGAAGACGGCGCCAACGTTGCCATCGACCGAGACTGGCTCGATACCGCGAGCAACCGAAGGCGCTTCTGTTTCGGATCGTGGCGGAATCGCGATTGCTTGCTGCTATGGCGCCGGAGGTGAGCTGGCAGTAAGGATGCCGACGAGAACAATCAGAGGCAGGAATTTAGCCGCAGATAAACGCCGATAAGACCTTAACCTCGAGACGCTTTAGCCATCGAGTTCACGGAACATTGAAGCGATGACTTCCATCACGCCTCTTCCTTCGCGGAGAGGCAGCAGAAATGGTACTTAAGTTAGGTTTCTCTCCGTGTTCTCCGTGGTTCAAAAATCCTTTCAACGAATGGAGAAAGTATGAATCACACTGAACAGCGCAAGCGATTGCGCGCGGTGTTGGGCGGGACGAAATGCGTGTCACCTGCGAGCATCTACGATCCGTTGTCGGCGCGCGTGGCGGAGGCGGTGGGCTACGAGATCGGGATGCTCGCCGGCTCGGTCGCGTCGAACACGACGCTCGCTGCGCCGGACCTCATCGTGTTGACGCTCACCGAGTTCGCCGACCAGGTCCGGCGCATCATGCGCGCGAGTCGGCTCTCGCTGATCGTGGACGCTGACCACGGCTACGGCAACGCGCTCAATGTCATGCGCACCGTGGAGGAACTGGAGCATTCGGGCGTATCCGGCATGAGCATCGAGGATACGGCCTTGCCGACGCGCTTTGGCCAGACCGAGGGCACCGATGAGCTGATTTCGCTCGATGAGATGGTCGGCAAGCTCAAGGCCGCGGTTGCGGCCCGCCGCGATCCGGAGACGGTCATACTCGGGCGGACGGCGGCGCTGAAGGTGGAGGGTACGGAAGGCACCGTGAAGCGGGCGCAGGCTTTCGCGGCGTGCGGTGTGGACGCGATTTTCGTAATCGGTGTGGAGTCGGCCGATCAGGTGAGAGCGGTTCAGGAAGCAGCCCGGCTGCCGGTCATGGTCGGTTCGGCCCCGGCCTCGATCAAGCGCGAGGACTTCGCCGCCGCGGGCGCGCGCGTCCTGCTCCAGGGCCATCAGCCCGTTGCCGCCGCGGTAAAGGCGCTGCGGGAAACCTATGCTCATCTCTTTACCGGTGGCGCGCCCGCCGATCTGAAGGACAAAATTGCGTCCGCGAAGGAGATGGGCGAGCTGGTGAACGGCGCCGTTTACAAGCAGTGGCAGAGCGAATACCTGCAGACCCGGAAATGATTCGTGACTAGTCACGCCTTTCTGCTATCAGGCGGCATGGCGCGTGATGAAGTCCCAATCGATCTCGATGCCGAAGCCGGGAGTTTCGTCCAGGTGCACGTAGCCGTCTCTGATCTGCGCGCGGCGTTTGTACATTCCTGACCAGAGCGGGTCGGGAACGCCGTTCGACTCCACGCCGAAGCTCGCGCCCGGGAACGCCGCGCACAGATGTGCGTGCAGCTCCGGCACCTGGTGCGGCGAGATCTTCACGCCGTGCTGTTCCGCGAGCGCCGCGATCCGGAGCGACTCGGTGAAGCCTGAATGGCGGGTGGAATCGAATTGCACGTAGCGCACGCCGCCGCTGACGATGACGTCGCGCACAGTGAAGCGATGCAGGTCGCGCTCGCAGTGAGCGAGCGGAATCGTTGTGGCCGCGGCGAGACGCCGGAAGTCGGCTGGCTGGAGGTACCAGCGCAGCGGCTCCTCGAACCAGAACGGCTCATAGCGCTCGACCGCCCGCGAAAAAGCAATGGCGGTGTCGAGCTCATAGGCTGCAGTGCAATCCAGCAGAAGCAGTGTGTCGCGGCCGATCGCCTCTCGCGCGAGGCGCGCCCGCTCGATGTCCTCGACAAGCGTTCCGCCGCCGTCCTTGATCTTGACGGCGCGGTAGCCTTTCGCCACGAAGGAGGCCACTTCCTCCGCCATGCCGTCGGGCTGGCCGTCGTCGCGGTAGTAACCGCCGGTCGCGTAGGCGAGCACAGGACGATTTTCCCCGCCAAGCAGACGGAAGACGGGCATGCCGGCCGCCTTACCCTTAATGTCCCACAGCGCGAGATCGATGCCGCCGATCGCGGCCGTAATCTGCGGGCGGGCCGCGCGCGGCAGCGGTGGCGGCAGGGCGTCCTGGGCAAGGAATCCGCCTGGCCGCGGGCACGTAAGTGCGAAGAGCTTGTCCCAGATGACGACGTGTTCGAGCGGGTTCATGCCGATCACGACCTCGCCGAGGCGCCCCACCCAATCGCAGATGTCTTTCAATGGCGCGCCATGGATCTGGCCGATGCCAGAAAGGCCCGCGTCGGTGGTCACTTCCACAAGGATGACGCTGACGCCGCGCATGGGCTCATGCGCGGTCACGCGCGCGACCTTGTGCGGGATTGCGGCAGCGTGGGTTCGGATCGAAGTGATTCTCACGCGTTCACCGGTGCGAGTAGAGCGGGTGCCCGGCGACCGGCAGCCTGGCTCTCAGTATGCTGCCGCTTTCCGACTCGGTGATGTAGAGGGTCTTGAAATCCGGCCCCCCGAACGCGCAGTTGGTCGTGCGGATGCCGCGGCAGGACTGGATGCGGTAGAGTGGCTCGCCGAGCTTGCTGAAGAGCCACACCGAGCCAAGCCCGGAGTGGCATACCGCAAGGCCGCCGTCCGAGTCGACCGAGAGGCCATCGGGACCGGACAGGCTGCCCGTCAACTGGATGAAGATGCCGATCTTCGCGCCGAGCTGCATGATTCCCCCTTCCGGCAGCAACGGGATGCGCCAGACGTTGTTCATGCGTGTGACGTTCACGAAAAGGAGCGTCTCGGACGGGTTGAGCGCGATCCCGTTGGGTCCCGGCACCCTGTCCAGGATGAGTTCCAGTTCACCGTCCTTCGCACGCCACCGGAACACGCGGCCGCTTGGGTCGTTCATGCTGCTGTTGCCCTGGTCGGTGAAGTAAATGTCGCCGTTCCGGCCGAACACGAAATCGTTGATGCCCTTGAAACCTTCGCCCGCCACCTCCTCGACCACGGGCTTCATCTTGCCCGAGGCGGTGTCGAGCAGCAGGATGCCGTGCAGCCGGTCGGCCACGAAAATTCGACCATCCTGGTGAATCTTCAGGCTGTTAGGTTCGCCTTCATACTCGGCCACGACCGTGAACTCGCCCTTGGGCGACACGCGGAAGACGCGGGCGTAGGGAATGTCGACGCAATAAAGATTTCCCTTGCGGTCGAAAGAGGGGCCCTCGAGATAGGAGTGAATGGTCTCCGGCTTGTCGACGGGCTGGCCTTTTTTCCTGAACTTGAGCCACTTCGATTTCCGGTCGCTGATCCGGAGCGAAGCCGGGAGTTCAGCGAAGACCTCGGTCTCGATGACCGGCGGCGCAGCAAACATCCTTTCTTCTCCTCAATTTGATGGACACCCGCGCGGCGCGAGCCGGGGGGACGTTGGCGAAGGACTTCACGCGATTCTATTCTAAGTGTCCCCGCGTTGGCGTCGGCGGCTGGATCCCTGGCAGCACGGTGTCCGAACAACGCGCGAGTGGGGTCACAATATAGACTTTCACGCTGTTCGCGGTCGGAAGCGGCGCCTATAATCAGCCGCGGCGCTGCGAATTCGGGACTGCTTCGAACTTTCGCACAGCGTCGTTCTCCAAGCGCCGGTTTCCGTTGTCCCGCAAGACAATGTACTCGCACGTGGCGCAAACCGCTTGAGTCGTGATTCGTGAGCAGTGAATCGACCCGACCGATGAAGAAGCCGCTCGAAGTCCTCGAGCTCTTCCCGCAACACGACTACACGCTGGCTGGCGCCTTTGCGAGCCGCGCGCAGCGTGCGCCAGAGCGGCCGTTTCTGCTCTTCAGCGGCAAGACCTGGAGTTGGCGCGAATTTGGCCAGACCGTGGAGGGAGCGGCACGCCTGTTGGTGACGCGCGGCATCCGCAAGGGCGACCGGGTTGGCGTGATGGCGAGAAACTGCGATGGCCACGTGTTGTTGCTGTTTGCTCTCGCGCGCATCGGCGCGATCATGGTGCCGGTGAATTCCGAGTTCGGCGTCGACGAGGCGCGCTACGTGCTGCACCATGCCGAGGTGAGCGCCGTGGCGGCGGGCAGCGACACGCTCGACATCACGCGCAAGGCGTGCGAAGGGCTTGCGGTCGCGCCGTGGTTCACCTTGCTCGATACCGGCCGGCACGACACGCCGCTGCTCCACGATCTCATTGCGCGGGCACCGAATGCAGCGCTTCCCGGCGGCGTTTCGGCAGACGATACCTGTCTGATCGTCTACACCTCGGGCACGACCGGTTTCCCCAAGGGTGCGATGCACGGCCAGAGAAGCTTCGTCACCGGCGGCGAAGCGTTCGTGCAGCGCGTCTACCTCCAGGATGACGACCGCGTGATGATCGTGCTGCCGCTGTTTCACATCAACGCGCTGTTCTATTCCGTTGCCGGCACGCTGGCGGCTGGCGCGAGCATGGTCATCGTGCCGAAGTTTTCAGCGACGACGTTCTGGCAGATCGCTGTCGACAGCGGCGCAACCGAGGTCAATATCATCGAGGCGATCGGCACCATCCTCAAGAACCGGCCGCGTTCCGAGTTCCGGCCGGAGCACGGCATCCGCAAGGTCTACGGCGTGCGCCAGACCGTGGCCGACACCTTTCGCAACGAGTTTGCCATTCCCCATCTCATCGGGGGCTATGGGATGACGGAGATTCCAGGCGTGACCTGCAATCCCTTCGAAGGACCGGCCAAGCCCGGCAGCATGGGGCCGGTCGGACGCCACCCCGATTCGCAGCGGCCTTGGGCGCAGTGCCGGGTCGTCGACGATGAAGGGCGCGATGTGTTGGTCGGCGAAGTGGGCGAACTGCTGGTGAAGACGCCGATCATCATGCAGGGCTATTTCCGCGATCCCGAGCAGACCCGGGCGGCGTTCGCCGACGGGTGGTTCCAGACCGGTGATCTCGTGCGGCGCGACGCCGATGGCTATTTCTTCTTTGTTGCGCGCAAGAAAGACATCATTCGGCGGCGCGGCGAGAACATCGCAGGCGCGGAGCTCGATCGCGTGATCGGTGAGCATCCCGCCGTGCACGAAGCCGCTGCCATTCCGGTCGCCGCCGAGCTGGGAGAGGATGAAATCCTGGTTGCCGTGGTGCGGAAGCCCGGCTACGATGTAACCGCTGATGAGGTTGCGCAGTGGTGCCGCGAGCGGCTGGCGTCAATGAAGGTGCCGCGTTACATCGTGTTTGTCGATGAGCTGCCGCACACGCCCACGCACAAGGTCGCGAAGATGGTCCTCAGGGCGGATCGAACGCTCAAGGAACGCGCGATCGATCTCGCAAAGTCGAGGCCGTGACGGCTAGGCCCTAACCGCTGACGAAGTACGTAAACGTGATCCGAGGAGGAAGACAATGAAGGCAGCCATTTTGGGTTTTCTGGGAGCACTGCTTGCGACCGCGGTTGCGCCCCTGTGGGCGCAGGGCGCGGGTGATTTTCCAAACAAGCCGATCCGTCTCGTGATTCCCTATCCGCCGGGCGGCGGCATGGATACGATCGGACGTCCGTTCGCACGCCAACTCTCTGCCAACATCGGCCAGCAGGTCGTGGTTGACAATCGTGGCGGCGCGAACGGCACTATCGGTATGGAGATCGTCGCGCGCGCAAGTCCTGATGGCTATACCATCGGGTTTGCGCTGAGCGCCCAGCGCGCCATCAATCCGGGTCTCTACCGGAAACTGCCGTACGATTCCGTCAAGAGTTTTGCCCCACTCACGCTCTTTGCCGACGGATGCTACCTGCTCGTGGTGAATCCCGCAGTGCCCGCGAAATCGGTAAAGGAGTTGATCGCGCTCGCGCGCGCGAAGCCGAACGGGCTCACGATGGCGTCATCGGGCAACGGCAGCGGCGGACATCTTGCAGCCGCACTGCTGATGAGCATGACCGGCACCAAGTTGCTGCATGTTCCGTATAGAGGCGGCGGCCCGGCACTCGTCGCGCTGCTGTCGGGTCAGGTGCAGACGTTGTTCGCGACCTATGCGGTATCGAAAGGGCACATTGCGGCCGGCCGCTTGCGTGCGCTGGGCGTGTCGACGGCGAGGCGGCCGGCGGCGATTCCCGATATCCCGACAATCGCCGAGGCAGGCGTGCCGGGTTACGACTCGAGCCCGTGGTACGCGTACGTCGCGCCGGCGGGAACGCCGCGCGCGATCGTCATGCAGCTCAACCGCGAGATCGTGCGCGCGCTGAACCACCCTGATTACCGGAAGATGCTACTGGCGAGCGCGATCGAGCCCATCGGGAGCTCGCCCGAGAAGCTCGGCGCACACATCAAGAGCGAGATGGTGAAATGGGCCAAGGTTATCAAGGCAGCCGGTGCGAAAATCGACTGAGTCCGCGCGTTCAGCCGCCGAGCTCGAGCCTCTATGAGGCGATACGCCGGAACCTGAAGAGGAGAGCATCATCGCTCTCGAACGAAAAGACGTAGGCCTGGCTGTCATTGGCGCAGGCCGCATTGGCACGCTGCGCGCACGGCTCGCGGCGCAGCATCCAGGGGTGCGCTACATCGCCGTATCCGACCGGGAGCCCGCGCGCGCGCGCGAGCTGGCCCAGCAGGTGGGTGCCCAGTCCCACTCGGGCGATAACCTCGAGGTGATTTCGCGCCCGGAAGTCAACGCGGTGATCGTTTCGACCAGCGAGGGCGAACACATGGCGCCGGTGCTGGCGGCGGTGGCGCAGGGCAAGGCGGTGCTGGTGGAGAAGCCGATTGCGCTGACGCTCGCCGACGCCGACGCGATGGTCGAGGCGATCGAGAAGAACGGCGCGAGCGTGCGTGTGGGCTACAGCCGCCGCTACAAGGAGCGCTACCTCATCGCGAAGGAGCAGATCGTGCAGGGCCGTATCGGCCGGATGACCGGCGCCGCAGCGCGCGTCTACAACTCACGCTCGCAGGCGCTCGCCATCCTGAAGCGCCACCGTGAGGCGACGCCGGTCGTGGATGCGCTAACGTACTACGTGGACCTCATGAGCTGGCTGCAGGGCGGCACACCGATCACGGAGGTCTATGCCCGGGGCCAGAAAGGCGTTCTCAAGGAGGCGGGCTTCGACGTCGATGACGTGAGCTGGGCTGTCTTCACTTATGCCGACGGGACGGTGATCAACCTCGGCATCAGCTACGCACTGCCGGAAAAGTATCCAGCGCGGGGGCACGCGGCGCGGGTCGAGGTGCTCGGAACCGGCGGCGTGATGATCCTGGATGATGATCATACCGACCAGTTGATGTACACGGAGAAGGGGATCCCGCACGTCTATCTGCCGGACCAATCGGTGAACATGGTGTTCCTCCAGAGCGGAACGCCGGGTGACTGGGCGCTTGGCGATTTCTGGGGTCCGATCGCGAACGAGACCCGCGCGTGGCTCGACCATCTCTCGATGGGCCGGCCCTGCGTGCTGGCGACGCCGCGTGAGGCGCGCGCAACGCTGGAGGCAACGCTTGCCATCGAGCATTCGATAGCAGCACGCCGGCCGGTCATGCTGCCGCTGGCGCGGTGAAAGGCGGAATTAGGCCGCACATGAACGCAGATAAACGCCGATACAAGGATGTTACCGGTGACCAGTGACGAGTGAACGGTGAACCGAGAGAACCATTTCGCGCTCAAATCTTGCCGTTCAGCATTCACCATTCACTGATTGTCCGCAGGGAGTAGAGACCGGGGACAAGCCGCTGTACACCGGGCCCGGCGCCGGTTGTATCCGCGGTGCCGGAGGGCATCGACCTCGTCGATTGCGCGCGTAGTCTTCCTGCCTACGTTGGCTGCGGCGCATCGGCGCCGCGCTCGACCTACCAGCTATTGCGCAAGTGTCCACAATGTAAAACGCGCGTCGCGTCGCCCGCCGCCGGCGTCGTTGACCCCGACGATACGGCTAGCTAGACTGCCAAGCTCCTCCGCCTGACCACAAGAAGGACTACCCGCATGGCAACCAAGCTCAAACTCAAGGACACTCGCGACAAGAAGCACCGCAAGCTCAAGCGCAAGGACGTGCATGCCGCAGCGAAGCGGTTGAAGAACTGGGGAAAATGGGGGAAGACCGACGAAATCGGCACCCTCAATTACGTGGCCCCTGGGGACGTGGTCGCGGCGGCGCAGCTCGTGCGCAAGGGAAAGGTAATCTCTTTGGCGCTCAACTACGATCAGCACGGCCCGCAGGGCGGCAAGAGCAAGTATCCGTCGCTGGGCCGGTTCAATCCGATTCACATGATGACGCGCACCGGAACCGACGCCTACTCCGGGGTGCTCGATCACCGCAAGATCCGCGGCACCGACGACATCATCATCATGCCCCTGCAGTGCAGCACCCAGTGGGACGGACTGGGCCACATCATGTACTACGATCATATGTGGAACGGCTACGACTGCCGCAATGTCACTTCGGCTGGCGCGCAGAAGGGCGGGATCGAGAAGACCAAGGAAAAGATGGTCGGCCGCGGCGTGCTGCTCGACGTGCCGCGCGCGCTCGGGAAGAAATGGCTCCCCGACGGTTTTGCCGTCACGAATGACGTGCTGGATTACACCGCAGACAAGCAGGGCGTGGTGGTGCGCCGTGGCGACTACCTGCTGGTGCGCACCGGTCACGTGGAGCGCTGCCTGTCGGCGAAGAGCTGGGACGGCTACTCGGGCGGCGATGCGCCGGGGCTCGCGTTCGAGACGCTCGATTGGCTGCAGGAGAAGCAGGTGGCGGCGATCGTCACCGATACGTGGGGCGTGGAGGTGCGCCCCAACGAGGCCGAGGACACCAACCAGCCCTGGCACTGGATCGCGATTCCCATCATGGGCCTGACGGTCGGTGAGATATTCTATCTGGCCGATCTGGCCAAGGATTGCGCCGAGGATCAGCGCTACGAATTCATGTTCGTCGCGCCGGCGCTGCCGATAACCGGCGCGGTGGGCTCGCCTTCCAACCCGCTTGCCATCAAGTAATTCCTGAAAAGTGGTGGGTGACGGCTGACGGGTGACGCGTGACGGGTAGCGAGTTGACGCCGTGAGTGTCACGGCACGACGCGGCAGGGACATCTCGCCGCTCATTCGCAAGCTCGCCTCATACATCGCAGGTGCGCCGCGCCGCGCGCTGCCGCGGGTGGTGGCCGAGCGCGCGAAGCTCCATCTTCTGGATACGCTAGCTGCGATGATTTCCGGTTCACGGCTGCTTCCGGGTCGCCGCGCCATCAGCTTTGCGGCCGCGCAGGGTGGCGCGCGCGAGGCGTGCGTGATCGGCAGCCGCATCGTTACCTCGGCCGTCAATGCGGCGCTCGCGAACGGCATGCATGGTCACTCGGACGAGACGGACGACACGTACTATCTTGCGCTGGTGCATCCCGGCTGCAGCATCGTGCCCGCGGCACTCGCCATGGCCGAGCGCGAGCGCGCGGGCGGCACGGCGCTGCTGCGCGCAATGGTGCTCGGTTACGACCTGTGCGCGCGTGTGTCCCAGGCACTCGGCCTCGAGCGCTTCCGCAGCCGCGGCCACTCGACTCACAGCTTCGGCGGCATCTTCGGGTCGGCCGCCGCCGCCGGCGCGCTTGCCCGTCTCGATGCCGACCGCGTTCGCTATCTCCTCTCCTACGCGGCGCAGCAGGCCTCGGGGCTCTCATGCTGGGCACGCGATACCGAGCACATCGAGAAGGCGTTTCATTTCGGCGGCATGCCGGCTCGCAACGGGGTAACCGCCGCCATCATGGTGGGCATGCGCTTCACCGCGGTGGAAGACGTCTTCTCGGGGGATCGCAGTTTCTTTCACGCCTTTGGCGCAACGGCCGAGCCGCAGCGCCTGGTCGAAGGCCTGGGCCGCGAGTTCGAGCTCATGAACACCGCGATCAAGCGCTGGCCCGTGGGCTACCCGATCCAGGCGCCGCTCGACGCCGTCTCAAATCTCGTTGCGGCGCACGGTGTCCGGGCGGCGGATGTGGAGCGCCTGGTGGTGACGATCGACGAGCAGGGAGCGCGCACGGTCAACCGCCGCAAGATGGCGAGCATCAACATTCAGCACCTGGTCGCCATGATGTTGATCGACGGCGAGATCACCTTTGAGACAGCGCACGACGAGGCGCGCGTGCGTGACCCTCGGATCGTCCGTTTGAAGCGGCGCATCGAGCTCGCGGGAAGCGCCACGCTTTCACGCGCCAAAACGACGCAGGCGATCGTGGAGCTCGTCACGCGCGACGGCAGGCGGCTACGGCACCATACCCGGGCGGTCCGGGGAACCGCGGCGAACCCCATGTCGCGTGACGAAGTGGCGGCGAAAAGCCGCGACTTGCTCCTGCCGGTGATCGGCGCCCGGCGTACACAGCAGCTGATCGACACCGTATGGCGCATCGAGCGTGTGGGCGACGTGCGGCAGCTTCGGCCACTTCTGCAAGTCTGATACTGCGTGACGAGTGGCTGGTGGTTGATGAGCGGTGGAAAAGCGCTAGAATGCGTCCGGCCTGCAGCTTGCCTTCGATTCACGAGTCACGAATTTCGAATCACCTTTCCAGAGGAAGCCGATGAATATCGATCTGCACAACCACGTCATTCCCCCATCCGTCGTCGAGGCGATCCGGGCCCACCCGGAGCGCTTTGGCACGCGCCTCGAGGAGCGGAACGGTCAGTCCTACTTCGACAGCCACGGACGGATGACCCCGCTCCTGCCGGAGTTCTGCGACGTCGACGCCAAGATTGCCTGGATGGACCGCGTCGGGATGGACATGGCGGCGATCTCGGTGGGCCCCCC
>JAOTTL010000296.1:0-3061 GCA_029864385.1 Betaproteobacteria bacterium
GACGAGGCAACCAGCGATTACGACCGCGAGAAGCTGCAGGAGCGTGTGGCGAAGCTCGCCGGCGGTGTTGCGCTGATCAAGGTGGGCGCTGCGACCGAAGTCGAGATGAAGGAGAAGAAGGCGCGCGTGGAAGATGCGCTGCACGCGACCCGCGCCGCGGTCGAAGAAGGAATCGTGGCAGGCGGTGGTGTTGCCCTGATACGGGCCCGCGCGAGCGCCAAGCCAAAGGCCGACAATCACGACCAGGAAGCCGGTGTAAAAATCGTGATGCGTGCGCTCGAAGAGCCGATGCGCTGGATCGTGGCCAACGCGGGCGATGAGCCCTCGGTGGTGGTGAACAAGGTGCTCGAGGGCAAAGGCAACTTCGGTTACAACGCGCAGACCGGCGAGTATGGCGATCTGGTGGAGATGGGTGTCGTCGACCCGACCAAGGTCGCGCGCGTCGCGCTGCAAAATGCGGCCTCGGTCGCGGGCCTTATCCTGACGACCGATGCGATGGTCGCCGAGTCGCCGAAGGAAGAGTCCGGACATGCGCATCCCGGCATGGGTGGGATGGGCGGTATGGGCGGTATGGACATGTAGCCGCTGGAGCGGACACGCGCAAGCGTGCCGCTCAGCCCGGGTTCGCAGTACAACCCGTGTCGTGAATGATGAAAATCCCCGCCTCGGCGGGGATTTTCATTGGTGTATACTCCGCGCACTCCGATGTAGCCCGCCGCCCCACAGCACGTCCCCACCGCGCGCCGGCAAAGCAAGGTGCCCGCCTTCCGGTGGCGCCGAACCCCCGAAACCAGAAGTCGCCGGGCAAGCCCGCGACCTTGACGAGATGGACCTTCCCGAAGCCGCAACCGAGCACCAGCGCCAGACCGAAATCGCGCGGCGGCGGACCTTTGCGGTCATCTCGCATCCGGACGCGGGCAAGACGACATTGACGGAGAAGCTGCTGCTGTTTGCCGGGGCGATCCAGAGCGCGGGCACGGTGAAGGCGCGCAAGAGCGCGCGCCACGCCACTTCGGACTGGATGGAGATCGAGAAAGAGCGCGGCATCTCGGTGGCGAGCTCGGTGATGCAATTCGAGTACCGGGATCACCTCCTGAACCTGCTTGACACGCCCGGCCACCAGGACTTTTCCGAAGACACCTACCGGGTGCTCACGGCGGTGGACGCGGCGCTGATGGTGATCGACGCGGCGAAGGGCGTGGAGGAGCGGACGATCAAGCTGCTGGAGGTGTGCCGGCTGCGCGGCACGCCGATCATCACCTTCGTCAACAAGCTCGACCGGGAGGTGCGCGATCCACTCGAGCTGATGGACGAAATCGAGAGGGTGCTCGACATCGAGTGCGCGCCGGTCACCTGGCCGGTCGGCGCGGGCAAGGACTTCCGCGGCGTCTACAGCCTCGAGCGCGACGAGGTCATGCTGTTTGCGCCCGGGCGCGACAAGGCGGGGGGCGCCGTGGAGGTCGTGCGCGGGCTTGACGATCCGCGGCTCGTCGCGATGTGCGGTCCCGGTGCGGCCGAGCTGCAGCGCGC
Source organism: Betaproteobacteria bacterium (assembly GCA_029864385.1). Lineage (GTDB taxonomy): Bacteria > Pseudomonadota > Gammaproteobacteria > Burkholderiales > SG8-41 > SG8-41. The sequence continues at coordinate 1,531 of JAOTTL010000296.1, forward strand.
AGCGGACGAGGCCGGTCTCATCCGCGCAGCAGGGCACCGCTTCGACCGGACAAGGTTCCTGGCGGGGAGCCAGACCCCCGTTTTCTTCGGCTCGGCCATCAACAACTTCGGCGTGCGCGAGGTGCTCGACGCGCTCGTCGATCTCGCCCCGCCACCGGGGGCGCGCGACGCGGGTACGCGCAGCGTGCAACCCGAGGAGCCGGCGTTCACGGGGTTCGTCTTCAAGATCCAGGCGAACATGGATCCCGCGCATCGCGACCGGGTCGCATTCATGCGCGTGTGCTCGGGCCACTTCCGGCGCGGGATGAAGCTGCGCCACCTGCGCACCGCCAAGGATCTGCGTTGTGGCAACGTAGTGAGCTTCCTGTCGCAGCGGCGAGAGTCGGTCGAGGATGCCTGGCCCGGGGATGTGATCGGGCTCTATAACCGCGGGGGTATACAGATCGGCGACACCATCAGCGAAGGCGAAGAGCTGAGCTTCACGGGCATCCCGTTCTTCGCGCCGGAGCTCTTCGCGACGGTCCGGCTGCGCAACCCGATCAAGTCGAAGCAGTTGCAGAAGGGCTTGCAGCAGCTGGGCGAGGAGGGAGCGATCCAGGTGTTCCGCCCGTTGTTCGCCAACGAGATGGTACTGGGGGCGGTGGGACCGCTGCAGTTCGAGGTCACGGTGCACCGTCTGCGCACCGAGTACGGCGTGGACGCGACGTTCGAGACCGCGCCCTACCAGCTCGCGCGCTGGGCCAGCGCCGAGAACCCGAACGACCTGGCACAATTCGAGCGCGGTAACGCCTCGCGCCTCGCCCGCGACGCAGCAGGGGACCTCGCTATCCTGCTCACCGTCCCCGCGATCCTCGAGGTCGTGCAAAAGCAATGGCCGCGCATCCGTTTCCACGCGACGCGCGAGCATGCCGGGCTCGAGAAGCCCTGATGTCGTCCGGTTATCGCACCGAATAAGCGGAATGACGAATGTGGCGTGCAATCGCAGGGGATGTGAGCGGCTCGGTCCTCGACGGGGCCGGCACCAGGGCGAAGGCTATTCCGCTCGGCGTCGCCGGCAGCGGAGTACCCTTGACGGTGCGCGCGATTGGCGATTAAATTGCGCGCTTCAAAAAACGAGCGCGTGCGCCGCTCGTTTTTTAACTAAAATCCTTGTGTCCGGCGGTTCGCAAGGGTCGCTTGCGGTTCGTGTAATTTGCAGTACAGTGGCCAGGTAGCTCAGTTGGTAGAGCAGAGGACTGACAACACGCCGCGCGAGACTTCGCTTTAGCGAAGTCGGACCGTCAGGTCGAATGGGGGCTTCATCCCATTGCGCGGCTTGTTGAGGCGTAGGCTAACATTCACAACACAGGGTTGTTAATGTTAAGGCTGACGATCAGTCAGCCGGCCGGAGCCAAAATCCCAGTCGGCGGTTCAATCGGACTTATTGGTAGTCGTAGGTTGCAGCAAGTGGCCAGGTAGCTCAGTTGGTAGAGCAGAGGACTGAAAATCCTTGTGTCGGCGGTTCAATTCCGTCCCTGGCCACCATTCTTTC
>JAOTTL010000297.1:0-3032 GCA_029864385.1 Betaproteobacteria bacterium
GGAAAACTCGTCTCTGCGAGTGATGGGTGATGAGTGATGGGTGATGCCCCCTCACCCTGCCCTCTCCCCCGAGTGATCGGGGGGAGAAGGTGATTGTCGTAACTCGTCACTTGTCACTTGTCACCCATCACTCGTCACGCTCTAGTCAATCTTTTCCCGGATCTCGCGCACGATGCGCGCGACCGAGGGAATCGTGTTGTCCTCGAGCTGGTCAGCCGAGGGCAGCGGCACATGGGGCGTCGTAATACGCATGATCGGGCCATCGAGGTCCCAGAAGCACTCGTCAGCGACGATCGAGGCGATCTCGGCGCCCCAGCCGCAGAGCCGCGGGTTCTCTTCCACCGTTACCAGGCGCCCCGTCTTCGCGACCTCCGCCAAAATAGTCTGCGTATCGAGCGGCACCAGCGAGCGCACGTCCACCACCGTGCACGAAATGCCGTGCTCCTTCTCCAGCGCCTCGGCCGCCTCGAGCGCGCGGTGTACCATCAGCGCCAGCGCAACGATGGTGCAATCTTTGCCCTGACGCAGCACTTTCGCCGTGCCGAGTTGGTCTACGTGCTCGCCGTCCGGCACTTCGCCTTTCATCGCGTAGAGCGACTTTTGCTCGAACACCAGGACCGGGTCCGGATCCCGCACGGCCGCAGCGATGAGCCCTTTCACGTCGGCCGGCGTGGCCGGCGCCACCACCTTGAGGCCCGGAATCGCCATCGCCCAATTTTCCACGGCCTGGGAATGCTGGGCACCGAACCGCGCGCCGCCGCCGTTTGCCGTGCGGATCACCAGCGGCAGCTGGATCTGGCCGTGCGACATGTAGCGGGCCTTGGCGATCTCGTTCGCCACCATGTCCCAGCACACGGCGAGGAAATCCGAAAACATGATTTCCGCGATCGGCCGCAGGCCCGTCATGGCCGCGCCCATTGCCGCGCCGATGATCGCCTGCTCCGAGATCGGGCAGTCGCGCACCCGCTTGGGCCCGAACTTCTCCAACAACCCGACCGTAGTCTTGAAAACGCCACCGGCGGCCGCTACGTCCTCGCCGAAAAAGAGCACGCGCTCATCGCGCTCCAATTCCTGCGCGATGCCGGCAGCGACTGCCTCGCGGTAGGTCAGTTCCGCCATGCCGCACCTCCGTCCGCCCAGACGTTCTTCTCGATGAGATCGAGCGCAGGCGGCGGCGAGGCTTTCGCCGCTGCAGTAGCCTCTTCCACCTTGCGCATGGCTTCGGTCTCTATATCCCCGAGCGTGCCCTCCGCAAAACCGAATTTCAGCAGACGCTCACGATAGATCTTGAGCGGATCGCGTTCCAACCACTTCTCTAGCTCGCCCTCGGGCCGGTACTTTCCCGGGTCGGCACGCGAGTGCCCGCTATGGCGGTAGGTTTTGGCCTCGATGAGGGCCGGCCCACCGCCCTTGCGCGCGCGGTTCATGTACTTCACCGCCGTAAGATACATCTCGTCCGCGTCGTTACCGTCGACGAGGATCGACTCCAGGCCGTAGGCGGACGCGCGATCCGCAGCGGGATGTTCAACCGCGGTCACCGTGTCGATCGCCGTGTACTCCATGTACAGGTTGTTCTCGCACACGAAAATCACCGGCAGCTTCCACACCGCAGCGAAGTTGAGCGCCTCGTGGAACGCCCCAATGTTGGTCGTGCCGTCACCGAAGAAACACACCGCTACCTGCTCGGTACCGCGGTACTGGGCGCTCAGCGCAGCGCCCGCCGCCACCGGCAGATGTGCGCCGATAATGGCGTATGAACCCATCACGCCGCGCTCGACGTCGGTAAGATGCATCGATCCACCCTTGCCGGCAAGCAGGCCGCAGCTGCGGCCCATCAGCTCGCCGAGCACGCCGGTCATCGAGGACCCGCGCGCCAGCGTATGCGCATGGCCGCGGTAGGTACAGAAGGTCCAGTCATCCGGCCGCATCGCCACGCCGAACGCGGCGGCAATGGCCTCCTGCCCGAGCGAGAGGTGACTCGTGCCCTTGACCAGGTTTTGGAGGAACAGGTCGTAGGCGCGTTTCTCGCAGTAGCGCAGCTCCACCTGCAGCCGGTAAATTTCGAGCCGCGTCTCGCGCCCGATATCGTCCGCCACCGCCGCTTTTCTGCCTTTCCCTGTCGTCTTCAAACGTCAACCTCCAAAAGCTTTGACACTAAGGACACGAGGGACACAAAGGAAAGCACACCAAAACAAGGACAAAAGTTTTGTCGCACGCGGAGAAACCTTCGTGTCCTTTGTGTCTGTGCTTCCAATCAATACTTATTTGCGATCGGAAGCTCCTGCGCCGGGAACAGCGTGATCACCTTCGCGCCCCCGGGCGTTAGCACTACTTCCTCCTCGATCCGGGCCGCGGAAATGCCGTCCTTTGCCGGGCAAAAGGTCTCGACCGCGAACACCATCCCGGCCTTGAGCTCGTAGGGATCCTTGAAGGAGTTCAAGCGCGAGACGAGCGGTCGCTCGTGCAGGCCCAGGCCCAAGCCGTGGCAGAAGTTAAGCCCGAATGCTGCCATCTCGCTTTCAAAACCGATTTCCTGCGCCTTCGGGAACGCCTGCGCCACGCGCTCGGTCGAGACGCCGGGCTTCAGGAGATCGATCGCGCTGTCCATCCACTCGCGCGCCTTGCGATAGGCGTCGTGCTGCGCCGGTGTGGCCGAGCCGACCGTGAAGGTCCGGTAGTAGCACGTCTTGTAGCCCATGTAGTTATGCATGATGTCGAAGTAGGCCTGGTCGCCGGGGCGGATCATACGGTCGGTAAAATTGTGCGGGTGCGGGCTGCAGCGTTCGCCGGCGATCGCGTTGATCGCCTCGACGCAGTCCGAACCCATCTCGTAGAGGCGCTTCGTCGCCATCGCGACGATCTCGTTTTCCCGTATGCCGGGCTTGAGCGCCTCGAAGATGTCCTGGTAGGCGCCGTCGCCCATCGCCGCCGCCATGTTCAGCAGCGTGATCTCGTCGTGGCTCTTGATCTCGCGCGCGTCGAGCATCGTCTGCTGGCAATCCCGCACCTCGATCCCGAGCTTCTGGAGCGCG
>JAOTTL010000298.1:0-3018 GCA_029864385.1 Betaproteobacteria bacterium
GCCGGAGCCGCGGGGTTGACAGGCGATTCGGCAGCGCTGGGATTCAAGCCGGTCGCTTTCGAACCCGGCGAGCATAAGCTGAGCGGAGCGGGGCTCGCTCATCTGGACGCCCTGGGGCGGGAGCTGAAAGGGCATCCGGCCGTCGAGCTTCAGGTATGCGGGCGCGCCGTGTCTGCCGATCGGATCCGGATCGAGCAGCGCCGGAGCGAGTCTGCCGACGGCAGACCGCCGCTATCGGATCAGGGAACATTCGAAGCGGCGAATGTGGATCTTCTTCTGCAGAATCTGGCACGGGAGCGGGCGTCCACCGTGCGACGGTATCTGGAGGAAAACAAAGGGATTACACAAGAGCGGCTGATAGAGTGCGAAGCGAAGGTGGAGTCGGTCCCCGGGCGTTTGCCGCGGGTGGATTTACCCGTGCGCGTCGAAACTGGACCGAACGCAACGCGGAGCAAAGAACCGCCGGGCTAACGTTTCGGCGAGACCTCAGGCGGCGATTTACGCGGGAATGAGCGCGCTGCGATCAACTCTTTAATGTTCCGCCAAGAATGTGATGGCTGCCCCCGGCTGCCGCCCGAAGGGCAGAATCAGGCGCCCATCCCCCCTCCCGCATGGTTAGAATCCCGCCATGGACGTGACCCATATTCTAGAGCCCTTGAACGAGGAGCAGCGCCGGGCCGTGACCTCGGCTCCCAGCCACATGCTCGTCCTGGCCGGTGCCGGCAGCGGAAAGACGCGGGTTCTGGTGCATCGCATCGCCTGGATGCTGGCGACGGAGCAGGCCACCCCTTTCAGCGTGCTTGCCGTCACCTTTACCAACAAGGCCGCGGCGGAAATGCGCGGGCGCATCGAGCGCATGCTCGAACGCCCTATCGGCGGCATGTGGGTGGGCACGTTCCACGGTATTGCTCATCGGCTGTTGCGCACGCATTTCAAGGACGCAGGCCTGCCTGAGGGTTTCCAGATCCTCGACAGCGAGGACCAGCTTAGGTGCATCCGCCGAGTGCTCAAAGACATGGACCTGGATGAGGCGCGCTGGGTGCCGCGCCAGATCCAGGGCTATATCAACGCGCGCAAGGACGAAGGTCTCCGCGCCGCGCACCTGGTGGACAACGGAGACCCGTGGCTCGGCCAGATGCTGCGCATTTACCGCAATTACGAAGAGTCCTGTGACCGCAGCGGCATTGTCGATTTTGCCGAGCTATTGCTCCGCGCCCACGAGCTGTTGCGTGAGCGCGAGGACGTTCTTCATCACTACCGGCGGCGCTTCAGTCATATCCTCGTGGACGAATTCCAGGACACCAACGCAATTCAGTACGCCTGGCTGCGGCTGATTGCCGGGGACACCGGCTGGATGTTCGCGGTCGGCGACGACGATCAGTCCATCTACGGATGGCGCGGCGCGCGCATCGAAAACATCCATCAGTTCTCCAAGGATTTCTCCAACGTCGCCACCGTTCGTTTGGAGCAAAATTATCGTTCCACTGCCAACATTCTCACCGCCTCCAACGCGCTGATCGCAAACAACCAGGGACGGCTGGGCAAGAACCTTTGGACCAGCGGCTCCAAGGGCGATCCCATCCATCTGTATTCTGCTTTCAACGACCTGGACGAGGCGCGATTCGTCGTCTCACGCGTTCAACAATGGGTGGAGTCGGGCGATCGGCGCGACGACGTCGCCGTGCTCTACCGCGTCAGCGCCCAGTCCCGCGTGTTCGAGGAAGCACTGCTGGCTTCCAGCATCCCCTATCGTGTGCACGGTGGCCTGCGATTCTACGAGCGCGCGGAGATCAAGAACGCGCTTGCGTACCTGCGACTCGTGGCCAACCGTCACGACGACGCTTCCTTCGAGCGCGTGGTCAATATGCCGGCGCGGGGAATCGGCGCGCGCACGGTGGAGGCACTGCGCACCGCGGCGCGGCATACCCGGGACTCGCTTTGGGGCGCCGCGCGTAAGCTCATCGACGGCAACCGCCTGCCGGCGCGCGCGGCGGCCGCGGTCTGCGACTTCATGGCGCTGATCGAGCGGCTCGCCGAAGAGGTGGACGATCAGCCTCTCGAGGTGCAGACGGAAGTGGTGATCGAAAATAGCGGCCTGCTGGATCACTATCGCAGGGACAAGACCGACCGCGCCCAGACGCGGGTCGAAAACCTGGAAGAGCTGGTGACGGCGGCCAAGCAGTTCGAGCCGAACGAGTTGAATGACGGCGACCGCCTGGTGGCGTTCCTTTCCCACGCGGCGCTGGAAGCCGGTGAGGAACAGGCGGCGGAGTGGGAAGATTGCGTTCACCTGATGACCCTACACGCGGCCAAGGGCCTGGAGTTTCCTCTCGTTTTTCTTGCCGGAATGGAAGAAGGCCTGTTTCCGCACCAGCGCAGCTCGGATGACGCCGGCAAAATCGAAGAGGAGCGAAGACTCTGCTATGTGGGTATGACCCGGGCAAAGCGCGTGCTGGTGCTGACCCACGCCGAAAGTCGCAGACTGCACGGCCAAGAATATTTCCCCGCCCCGTCGAGGTTCTTGAGAGAGATCCCGTCGGAACTTCTACAGGAAGTGCGTCTGCGCTCCAGCGTGACGCGCCCGGTGAGCTTCAACCGGCAAGCAAGGGGCCGAAACAACGCCCGGCCCGCGGAAGACGTTGGCCCATTCCAACTCGGCCAGAGGGTCGAGCATCCCAAGTTCGGCGAAGGCATCGTCCTGACGCTGGAAGGTCAGGGCAGCCACGCGAGGGTGCAGGTGAATTTCGAAAATGCAGGCAGCAAGTGGCTGGTGGTGGCCTACGCCAACTTGCAGTCGCTCTGATGCGGACGCGTAACAGGAGATGAAAGTTAGGTGACATGAACCTATCTCAAAATTAGCGAGCGCAGGCGAGACAAGGCAAAAGCAGGCGAGAAAGCGGAGTATACACGCCAGTAAATGAGCATTTTGAGCCTGTTTTTAACGCCGTATCGGCAAGCACAGCAAATTTGAGATAGGTTCGTGTAACACCTGGCAAGCAATTCGCTTGAGGTTGCTTG
>JAOTTL010000113.1:0-12077 GCA_029864385.1 Betaproteobacteria bacterium
ATAACGTTCGAATCGCGTTTCCACGCCCCTACCCATCGCGCACCTCCACGGTTACGATAAACACCTCGCGACGGTACCACGACCGCTAACACAGTACAAATAGGGCGAGGTTCATATTTCAAGCCCTTCGATCCGCCCGCAAGTCGATCAGATTTCGTTGCATAGAGGGTCTACCCCTCTTAGGCGGCCACGCTCGCGCAGATATTCCTGCAGCGCGGGCAACTCGCGCTCCTGGCTGATCACGATGTATTCGCTGCATGGCGCTTCGTCCTCTTCCTCGAAGACGAACTCGATGGGCTCCTCGCCCTCGTCGGCGCATGGCCCGGGAAAACGAATGCGACGCTCGCTGGTCCTAGTCTTCATGTGCCACCCCTCCTAAGCTGTCGGCCGCCGTTTAGCTGGCGGCTAAGGCATAGGGTGCGATCAAGGCACATCCAGATCGCTTACCGATCGCTTACGGATGGCTTACTTCTTCGGAACAATCCTGGCGGGTTGCATATACGCGCCCCAATTCAGAGTGTGCGGCGCGTCTCTCCATCTATGATTAAACGACCCTCGAACCACGCTAGACCCATACCCGCTGACCGTTTTTGACCTATGTCAAAGTCGCAAGCAAACGCGCTCAAAGCAACAGACCCCCAACGAAACAGGGTCTGTGCGGGGTCAAAACGCCACGGTCTGGGAGTGGAAACTACCGGTTTTTCGTCTGTCGCGGGAAGACACGCGGACGTCCGCTTCCGACCCAAAGCGGACGTTCAGGTCGGCATCCAGAACTACCAAAAACAGATCCTGGCAAAGCGGGGGAGTGGAGTTACAGCTGAATGAGGATTTGATTAAGTAGCTTTTCTCCTCCGCCGCGCCACGAAGCCCAGAACTCCCAGACCAGCTCACCATCCCATTTCCCAAGGGTGGGTTATGGGGTTGTGGGGGTCTGGAAACGCATCATCGGAAGGCGGAGGCTTCTGCTCTGTGTCCTTTCGGGTTTGCTCTTCCGCGGGGCGCGCAATAGTTGGTTGAACTACTTCCTTGGTTGGTTTAGTCGCGCCTTCCGGGAGCTGCTTCGCGGGTGCAGCGGGGCTCGCGAATACTGCGGGAAGCGCCGGCTCGATCAGATCGAAAAGGTCGGCAATCATGGTCGCCGGCGCCGGCGGACTCGTGATCGCAAGCGCCTTGTCGTACGTGCCCGCCCAGACTAGATGGCCGTGCAAAACGTCGAAGATGTCGGCCTCGAGGTACGCGTTTGCGCGCAGCACGATCGGAGTGGCGATCATGAACGTCGCGTATATCGCTGCCCAGTCCCACCAGGTAACCACGGTCACGGAGCCGTGCAGGACAACGACGCCATCGACGTCGGCCCGCACGCCGATGTCGCGCACCAAAGCTGCCAGCTCGGCCGGCGGTGCGCCCGCCCGACGGCTGCGGGCGAAGTCAGCCAGCTTCCGGGCGGCGTCCGCGAGCGCCTCCGGCTCGAGGCCGATGCTTGCCGTCTCGACGTGTGGATCCATGCTCGACACCTTGTATCCGCGGTCGTCCTCGAGGTAATCTACTGCATTCATCGCGAGGCCGCGTCGCAACGCCGGCCAGTCGCACGGACTAGCGCAACTCTCCTGATCTTCGGGCGACGTCTGGAGGACGATCGGCAACACGACCAGCTTGCGCAGCATGCCGACCGAGCGCTGGATGGTCGTCGCCTCCGGCCGGTACGTTCGCGGCGCGACGTCTCTCTCGCTGACTGCGATCTCGGTAGTGACGCATCCCGCGAGCGCCGCGAGCAGCGCGATTGGAGCGAGCATCTTCGTCACGGTGTGCGCTCCAGCCGGCGCGCCGCGATCGCGCCGATGATCTCGGCGGACTCCGCCAGCGCCCGCCGCGCTAGCCGGGCGTCGTCTTCGAGCAGGCGCTTGATACGGGTGCAGAACGGCGGCGGCGCGTCCGCGGTCTGCGCGGAACCGTCGATCGCTATGCGCTCCTCCGTGGCGGGGCCGTGTTCCGTGTGCTTGCGGAGGACGACCGTCGCGAAAGAACAAGCGTCGCTAGCGCCGTGCTGCGTGAAACCGTAACCGAGCACAATAACATCGGCCTGCTGCTCGGCGGGCTCGCCCGGCTCTGTCAGTCGTGCCCCGATGCGGCGCGCGATCGACTCACGTGTGAGCCGTGCGACGTCCGTCTCGACCAGCGCGCGCTCCATCGTGGATCGCCGTCCCGCTTCGATGCCCTCGTGGGTCACGACGGTGGCCTCAATCCCCACGCCCAAATACGTTGCGTGCGCCAGCGCGACCGGCACCGCCGCCAAACCAGCGGTCGCGCCGATGAGAATCGGCCACGCCATGACGTTGGTTATCGCCTCACCCTCGGTGAGGTACGAGAGACTACTAGCATCCGCCGGCTGCGCACTCCGGACTTTCAGTGCAAGAGATCCCGCGCGCGGTTTTGCGGGCGTCTCGGGGACGTCGACAGCGCTGCGCTCGAGGCGGGTTTCCGCAGGCGCCGCGACGGGCTCGCCAACCTTTACCCCAGCCGGTAAGCGATACGGAACCTTAGTCTTCTCCGGTTGCTCGGGGGCTACAGGCTGTGCGGTTTGAGAGGCGCAACCCGGCATGATCAACGTGGTGGCCACAAACATGGCGATGAAGGGCCATGCCCCCTTTTGCCAAGGTCCGTAGCGGGGTAATGCGGGTTTCATTGGAACCCTTTCGATAAATCCATGTGAAAAGGCTACAGCCCGCATGCTTACCGATGCCTTACGAATCGGTTACATATGGCCTATTTCTAGACTTTGAGATCAATTCGGTCCAGTAGAGGCGGATGTCTTTGGCCAAAAACAGTCATTGGCAAATGTCTGTTTTCGATAGACTCTTCGCGAGTCTCGCGTGGCGCAGGTTAGGGTTTCGCCGGTCGCCGGGCAATCACACAAATACGGGAAGGCCTGGCTCTTGTCGCGTTACTGTCCGCGACTCCGGTTCTGGAATCGGGCCGAGCGGGGCATCAAACGAATGCCGCGGGCAGCGGGGCGCAGCCGTGCCAGGCTAGTGTGAAACGGACTTGGGGGCGATCGAGTGCGCCGGTCGCCGAAAACGCTCGAGCGGCGCAGGGAAAAAAGTGTGGAAGGTAACGTTGCGCAGGGGCCGTCCAGCGCTCAAGAAGGCTGCAAGATCCTGTCGTAGATCGCGCGCGTTTCGGCCGAGGGTTCGGCGCTCAAGGCAGTTTGCAGTGCCCGGCGGCAGCGGGTGTAGGTTTCCGCGGCTTCAGCGGTGCGGCCGAGTTGAGCGTAGCACCGCATCAGGCTGCGATAGAGGCCTTCGGCAACGTTGTCGGCCTCGAGAGCGCGCTCTAGGAGATCCACTGCGCGCTCGGCCAGATCCGCCTGCAGCAGGCAGCGGCACCCTTCGCCGATGGCGCGCGAGAAGCGATGCCGTGCCCGCTCGCGCAGCGGCAGGCTCCACGGCTCATCGGGCTCGTTGCCGAGAAAGGCGCCGCCGTAGAGCGTGATCAGCTGGTCGCAGAGTCTCTCTAGACGGTCCCGGTCGACATGCTCGCGCGGACGCCGGAGCTCCTGCTCGATGCGCGCGGCGGCCTGCTCGCACGCCCAGGTGTCGACCCAGACGAGACGCCCGTCCAGGGTGACTTTGCCCTCGGAGAGGACGAGCGCGCGGTCCTCGCCGAGTAGCTTGCGCAGCCGGTGCAGGGTGCTCGTGAACGAGCGGTGTGCGGAGTCGCCGTTAATCCGGGGCCAGAGCGCTTCCGTTATCCGCTCCTCGCTGACCTCACGCCCGCCATGCGCGATCACGACCTTGAGAAAATCGAGCGGGCGCTTTTGCGCCTTGCCGGCAAACGTAATCGGTTCTCCGGTGCGCAGGGGCCGGAACGCGCCAAAGGTATTCACGCGGATGGGCCACAGCCAGTCGCCCAGCGCCAGCTGCGATGCATCGAGCACCAGGCCGTGCGTGCGAATGATGGCGGACACGAAGTCGCGTTCGATGCCGGCCTCGAGCGCATGGCTGCACAGCCGCGCCAGCATGTCCGGCCGCCACAAAAGGAAATTGACGAAATTACGCGGCTTGCCGATCTCGAGGGCCAGCTTGAGCGCGCGCAAGCCCGAACGCGGGCGGCGGCCGCTTTCCAGACCCACATAGGCATAGGTCATGAGCCCCGTGAATTCGAGCAGGTGATTGTGAATGTGGCGTGCGATGTCGTAGACCTGTTGGTAGTGCGAGAGTGCATTGCGGATCTCGCCGGCCTCGTACAGAACATGGGCCGCGCCCATGCGGCACAACGCCTCAAAGTGCGGGCTGCCCACCTCGACGGCCGCCGTAACGGCGAGCCGCTGGTGCTGATACGCCTTCATGCTGTCGTGCCTGAGCAGCGCGAGCCAGGTGGCGAACAGCTGGTGCAGGCAGGTGTCGAAACGCCCGCGCGGCGCGGGCAACGATGTCGACTGATCCAGCATCTTTTGCGCATTTTCCGTGTCGCCCGTTATGAGCGCGCCCCCCGCCCCATAAGCGAGGAGCTGGTGCGTCATGACATGCGCGCCGGTGCCGCGCTCGATTTCGAGTCCCTGCTTCACGGCGTTCAGACAGGCATCGGTCTGCGCCGTCAGCATGTAGTAGCTCGCCTCGGTGAGCTTGAGCATGCCGAGCTGGAAAGGCGAGACCTCCTGCTGTGCCACGAGGGCCTGCATGCCCTGGATCACCGACCACGCCTTGGGAAAATGACCCGCCCACATGATGCCGAGCGCCACGCGGGTTTCGACGTGCAAGCGCAGGTTCGGGTCGGATTGCATGATCGAGGCGCTGTAAGCGCGCTCGACCCAGCGCTGGAGATCCGGGTGCTGTGACTGGCGCAAGATGAGCGAGGCGGACAGGCTACTCGCGACGCGGGCTTCCAGCGCGCCTGAAAGAAGCTCGGGGTGCTGGTGCAGTAGCTCGATCGTGTACGCAATCCAGCGGTCGAGCAGCGAGAAGTCGTCAATCTCGTACAGAATCGCGTCCATGGCGCCCGTGCACGTGAGCAGCAGGCCGTTCACGTCGGGTTCGCGCTGGGCGCGAAAAAGATCATAGGCCTGTTCGTAGAGGAGGCGACTCTCCCGCGGCGAGATAGAGACGCGGCTCACCGCGAGCCACTACACCGTCCACGGGTGTTGGTGCTGTGTTTCCTTGGGCAGAAGATTGATCCACAGGGCGAGCGTTTCCCCCATGCCGCGGTCGAGCATCGTACCGGCGTGCGTTTCGATGATCGGGACAATGCGCTGCCAGTCGCCGTTTTCCCGCAGTAGCGCCACGGCCTCGGCGAGCCGCTGCTCGGCGAGCAGCAGTTCCGCCGATTGGCGCATCAGCCGCGCGCGATAGTCCTTGTCAAAGACCTCGTTCGCGCGCGCGAGGAGAAACTCACGCAGCAGCGGGTGGTATTCGTAAATGGGCTCGGGCCGCGCCTGTTTGAGAGACATGAAGTAATTATTGCGATAGAGCTCGGCGAGAATCGAGCCGCTCTCCGCGTTACCGGTCAGTGCCTGCGCCATTGCCGCGGTCATCTGCGGCAGGTACGCGGTCGTCAGCATGAACTCGCTCGTGCGCGTATCCGTTTTCTGGAAGAGCTCGCCTGCGAGGTAGTCGAAAACAAGTTGCGGCGCGGACAGGTCGGGCGGCGCCGCGAGCGATCCATAGGCGGGGGCTTGCTGCATCATGAGAACCAGCCCTGCCGCCCAGCCCTGCGTCCTTTCATAGAATTCGACGAGCGCCTCGGGCGAAAGCTGCAGGCCGCGCTGCGTTACGATCGCGTTGGACTCCTCCTGCGTGAGACGCAGCTCGCGCCAGCCGATGACTTCCATTGCGCGGTTCGCGCGCAACCGCGCCATCGAGACGGGGGGATCGCTGCGGCTGATGAGCACCACGGAGCCCCCTGGCGGGACTTCCCCCAGCGCGATACGCATGACCTCATGAAACGCGGACTGGGCCGGCACCTCGTGGTAGCCATCGAAGACGATGGCGAAAAGCGTTCCGAGACGCTGATAGAGCGCCTGGAAATACCGGCGCGTGAACACCGGCAGACCCGCGTGATACTCGGGCGCGAGCTGGGGCAGGCGCGGCGTCTTGCGCTTGGCCAGCTCGGACGTCGCAACGTCGAGGTAGTAGAAAAACGAAGCGACATCGGCGTCGCCTTCGTCGAGCTGGTACCAGAGCGCGGGCAGCTTGCGATGCTCGAGGTAGCTCGCGGCGAGCGTCGTCTTCCCGCAGCCAGGAGGACCCGTGATCCAGACGATGGTGCTATTGCGCGCCCGGTCAAGCAGCTGAAACAGGCGCTCGCGCGGAATGATGCCGGCGAGACTGGGTCGGGTGGTCTTGGCCAGGGAACCGACAGGTTGGATCGTCACGAACGGTGCGACGGCATTAGTCGCCCTTTATCGTTTGAGTTCATTTTAGACCGTTATCACTGGTGCGAGACGCTGCGTTCATCGTCGCTCTCATCCACGGCGCTCGCCGACGCGTAAGGCTTGTGGCTACCACCCATTCCGGGGGCTAAACGTAAAACGTCGGTAACTCAACGGGTTATGGAGACAATCTGGTTGCTTGCGGCGGGCAGCCACGTGTATGCTGACAGCGGCATGCGCTGCGGCTTCACATTGCGCTCAGTGCTGGAAACGGGAAGGCAAGGAATAGCATGAATACGCTGCTCATCATTCTCGCCGCAGTGGGACTGCTCGGATTCCTCGCGTACCACCGCCTGCCCGCGCTCGCCTGGACGATCGCGATCACGATCGGCCTTTTTCTGTTAACTGCCTACTCCGGCTGGTCGCCGGTATTGCTCGCGGCGCTTTGGGCCGTTTTCATCGCGGGCGCGGTGTTCGGCAATCCTACGCGTCTGCGGCGCGAGCGAGTTAGCCGGCCATTGCTGGCGGTGTTCCGGCGCATCCTGCCGCAGGTGTCGCAGACGGAGCAGGATGCGCTCGACGCCGGGACAGTGTGGTGGGACGGGGAGATTTTCAGCGGGAACCCGGACTGGAACAAGCTCCTCAGCTATCCGAAGCCCACGCTCTCGGCGGATGAGCAGGCTTTTCTCGACGGGCCTGTGGAAGAACTATGCCGGATGTTGAACGACTGGCAGGTGACCCGCGAGCTTTGCGACCTGCCGCCGCAGGCGTGGCAGTTCATCAGGGAGAAGGGTTTCATCGGCCTGATCATCCCGAAGCAGTACGGCGGGCTCGGTTTCTCGGCGCTGGCGCACTCCGAAATCGTCATGAAGCTCACCACCCGTGCCAGTACCGCGGCCATCACCGTGATGGTGCCCAACTCACTCGGGCCCGCGGAGCTGCTGCTGCATTACGGGACGGAGTCGCAGAAGGACTACTACCTGCCACGGCTCGCGCAAGGTCTCGAGGTCCCGTGCTTTGCCCTGACCAATCCAGAAGCGGGCTCGGACGCCGGGGCCATTCCTGATTTCGGTATCGTGTGCCGCGGCGAGTGGGAAGGGCGCGCGGATGTCCTCGGCATTCGTCTCACCTGGGAGAAGCGCTACATCACACTCGCGCCCGTGGCGACGCTCCTCGGTCTTGCCTTCCAGCTCTACGACCCGGACCACGTCCTTAGCGAGCAGGAGGACCTCGGCATCACGCTCGCGCTGATTCCTACGGACACGCCCGGCGTCCGGGTGGGACGGCGGCACCTGCCGCTCGACGCCGCGTTCATGAACGGCCCGACGTGGGGCAAGGATGTTTTCGTGCCCATGGACCACGTGATCGGGGGCGTGGATTACGTTGGCCAGGGCTGGAAAATGCTCATGAACGCCCTCGCGGCCGGCCGCTCGATCTCGCTGCCCGCCAACAGCTGTGGCACCGCCAAGATGTGTGCGTTGACGACCGGGGCCTATGGGCATGTCCGTCAGCAGTTCCGTGTTTCTATCGGACGCTTCGAAGGCGTCGAGGAGGCCATCGCGCGCATCGGCGGCAATGCCTATCTCATGGAGGCGGCCCGCGTGATGACCGCTGGTGCGGTGGACCTCGGCGAGAAGCCCGCGGTCATCTCCGCCATCGTTAAGTACCACCTGACCGAACGCGCGCGGCAGACGATCAATGATGCAATGGACGTGCACGGTGGGAAGGGCATCTGCATGGGCCCGAACAACTATCTTGCGCGGGGCTATCAGCAGACCCCGATCGCGATCACGGTCGAAGGGGCCAATATCCTCACGCGCTCGATGATCATCTTCGGGCAGGGCGCGATCCGAGGGCACCCCTACGTGCTCAGGGAAATCGCGGCGACGCAGGAGAGCGATCCCGAGCAGGCAGTGCGCGATCTGGACGCAGCGTTTTTCGGCCACCTCCTGTTCATCGCGTCGAACAAGGCGCGCGCAATCTGGCTGGGGCTTACCGGTGCCCGCTTGATGCCGGCGCCGGGCGACCGGCACATGCGCCGCTATTTCCAGCAGATCACGCGGCTGTCCGCCGGGTTTGCGCTTATGGCGGATGTTGCTATGTTGTCGCTCGGCGGCGCGCTCAAGCGGCGCGAGCGGCTGTCGGCCAGGCTCGGTGACATCCTCAGCAATCTCTATCTCGCGTGCGCCGCACTCAAGCGCTACGACGACAGCGGCCGGCCGCACGACGATCTGCCATTGCTCGACTGGTCGGTGCAGGATGCGCTTAATCGTGTGGAAGACGCGTTCTACGGGCTCTTCGCAAACCTGCCCAATCGATTCGTGGCGTTGGGCGTTAAGTGGCTGCTGTTCCCGTACGGGCGGCAATTCCCGCCGCCGTCCGACGAGCTGGGCCATCGTGTGGTTGGCCTGCTGCTCGAGCCTTCCCCTGCGCGCGAGCGGCTCACGGCGGGCGTGTTCATGCCGCAGGACGAGAGCGAACCGATTGCGGCGTTGGAGGCCGCGCTGCACGCGGTCATTGCCACCGAGCCGATCGGGACCAAGATTCGGGCCGCGCGCGAGCAGGGCGTGATCGCTGGCCGATTCCCCGATGAAATCATGGAAGAGGCCTTCGATAAGGGCGTTATCACGCTGGATGAAAAAGCCGCGATGGAGCGCGCACGGATGCTGCGCCGGAAGGTGATCATGGTCGATGATTTTCCGCAGGATCTGGGCAGGACGGAGATCTATCAGACGACGCAGCCGGTTACCTTCGAAGCGCTGCGGGGCAGGTTTGAAGGTGAAGGGCGTGAATCATAAATCGTAGATCGTGAATCGGGCCTCGTTTAGAACCCAGGTATTAGCCGCAGATAAGCGCAGATAAACGCGGATGCACCCCAGAACTGAACCGCCGAGACGCCAAGAGAAACTTAGAATACAAGGCAAAGATCGGATCTCCGTTCTCCGTTCACCGGTTTTAGGCCCATCACCCATTCACCATTCACCATTCACCATTCACGACTCACGGGGTCGGGCATGAGCGATAGCGTCCTGTACTCGGTGACGGAAGGCGTGGCGACCATCACGCTTAACCGCCCGGAGGTGATGAACGCGCTTGACGCGACGATGATCACTGCATTGCGCTACGCCTGCGAGCAGGCGGCGGATGACAGGGCCGCGCGCGCCGTGGTGTTGCAGGGCGCGGGCACCGCGTTTCTCGCCGGTGGGGACATCGCGATGTTCCATGCCAATCTGCGGCGCTTGCCGGCTCTGGTGCGTGAGGGCGGCAGCGAGCTGCGGCACGCGATCCTGGCCCTACAACGCGCGCCGAAGCCGGTACTCGCGAGCGTCCATGGGGCCGTGGCCGGCGCGGGCGTGAGCCTGATGGCGGCGGCTGATCTTGCCATCGCGGCCGAGGGAACGCGGTTCACCCTGGCGTATAGCAAGATCGGCGCCAGCCCGGATGGCGGGGCGACGTATTTCCTGCCCCGGCTTGTGGGCTACCGCAAGGCGCTCGAGCTCATGCTGCTGGCCGAGGTCTTTGACGCGCAAGCCGCGCTCGCGGTGGGCCTGGTCAACTGGATCACGAGCCCGGAAGCGCTGCTTGCGGAAACGGAACGCCTCGCCCAGCGGGTGGCCCAAGGCCCCACGGTTGCGTTCAGCGAGACCAAGCGCCTGGCGCAGCAGGGTCTTGACGTCACGCTGGCGGCGCAACTCGAGGAGGAGATCGAGGCCTTTGCGCGGTGCGCCGGCACGGGCGACTTCGCCGAAGGTGTCAGCGCGTTCGTACAGAAGCGCAAACCTCAGTTCAAGGGCGAATGAACCGCCAAGACGCCGAGACTGCCAAAAAAAGCAGTAATAATAATAGTCAAACCGTCAAGACCCTGGAACCGCAAAGAAGATCAAGAATGGAACTGGTCGCCAACGCGCTAAGAATGGGACCACAAGATTTTCCATTATCATGATCTTCTCGCGACCCCCGGCGGTTCTAGCGGGTGCTTGTTTTGCTTGTTTGGTGCTTTCAGTTTCGTTATTGTTTTTGCTTCTCTTGGCGTCTTGGTGGTTAAATTTAGGTTCTACGAATGTCGGGTTTAAGGGGAAAAACGATCTTCATCACGGGTGCGACGCGCGGCATTGGACGGGAGATCGCGTTACGCTGTGCCCGTGACGGCGCGAACGTCATCGTGACGGGGAAGACCACGTCATCGCATCCACGCCTGCCCGGCACCATCCACAGCGTCGCGCAAGAGGTCGAGGCTGCCGGTGGGCGGGGACTGGCCCTCGAGCTCGATGTGCGTGACGCCGACGCGATCGACAGCGCCGTCAAGCGCGCGGTCAGGTCATTCGGCAGCATCGACGCGCTGGTGAACAATGCAAGTGCAATTTCGCTTACCGCTACCCTCGTTACGCCGGCACGGCGCTTCGATCTCATGTTCGGAGTTAACGTGCGCGGCACTTTCTTGTGTTCGCAGGCCTGCCTGCCGCATCTCGCGAAAGCAGCAAACGGGCACATCCTTAACCTGGCGCCGCCGCTCGAGCTGGAGCCGCGCTGGTTCAAGGACCACCTCGCATATACGATGGCCAAATACGGCATGAGCATGTGCACGCTCGGCATGGCGGGGGAGTTCAGACCGCAGGGGATCGCGGTCAACTCACTTTGGCCCCGCACGACCATCGCGACGGCCGCAATCGAAGTAAACTTTCCGCAGGCCGTACTGAAGGCAAGCCGCAAACCCGCGATCGTGGCCGATGCGGCCTATGTGGTCCTGAACCGTGACAGCCGTATAGCGACGGGGAATTTCTACATCGACGAGACGGTGCTGCGCGAGGAGGGCGTCACCGACTTCGAGCAGTACTCGGTTACCCCTGGCGCGGCGCTTTATTCGGACCTGTTTCTCGATTGACAATTTACGACCCAGGGGTCGGGCGCGATAGCGCAGAAGGGGGCGAGCATGCCGCAGGACACGAGTCATATGATCCCGGTCGAGGTTGCGGTCACGCTCGACGGGTTGTTCCGCGAGCGGGTCGCGCGTACGCCGGACCGGGTCGCCTACCTCGACTACAACGAGCAACACCGCAATTGGCGCAACTACACCTGGGGGCAGGTCGGCCAACAGGTCGCTCGTTGGCAGGCGGCACTGGAAAAGGAAGGGCTGAAAGCCGGCGACCGTGTCGCCGTGATGCTGCGTAACTCGCCCGATTGGGTGAGTTACGATCAGGCAGCCCTTGGGCTGGGGCTGGTGACGGTGCCGCTCTACACCCAGGACCGTCCCGAGAATGTGGCTTACATCATTAGCGACTCGAGCTCCAAGGTGCTGCTGATCGAAGGCGCCGAGCAGTGGCAGGCGCTGTCGGAAGTCAGGGATCAGTTGGGCAGCCTGGTGCGCATCCTCACCGTGAACCCGGTCTCCGATTCGCGCGAACCAAGGTTAACGTCCCTGGCGGACTGGTTGCCGGAGGCGGGTGGCGAAACCCGCCACGTGCCGCGCGACCCGAATGGTCTTGCCACCATCGTCTATACGTCCGGAACGACGGGACGGCCCAAAGGCGTAATGCTGTCGCACCACAACCTATTGAGCAACGCCGCAGCCAGCTGTGATGTGCTGGCCGCGGGATACGACGACCTATTCCTTTCGTTCCTGCCGTTGTCGCACACTTTCGAGCGCACCTGCGGTTATTACTTCGCGGTGATGATCGGTGCAAGCACCGCCTATTCCCGCGGCATTCCGCACCTC
>JAOTTL010000299.1:0-2985 GCA_029864385.1 Betaproteobacteria bacterium
GCTTCGCGCTGGGGGCGTGCCAAAAATGATTGAATCCGACGTCGTAAAGGGTCGCCGATGAGGCGAAGCTGGCAATGTGCCCGCCGAGCTCGCTGGATTGCCGGTTCGCCTGGACCACCATGGCAAGGGCGTTCCAGCGGATAAGCGAACGAATGCGCCACTCGATTGCAGGGTCGCCCGGGGTGTGTTCCTCGCGCGACTCGAGAATGGTGTTTAAGTAGGCCGTGTTGGCGGAATAAGGCAGATTCGCGCCGGCGCGCCTTGCCTCGTCAATGAGCATCTCGAGCAGATAGTGCGCCCGCTCGATGCCGTCGCTCTGGACGACCGCGTTGAGAGACTCGATCCACTCCTCGGTTTCTTCGCGATCGACATCTTGAATCTGGGGTAATGCGGCCATGATCGTCCTCGCTTTAATTGTTCTCAAGCAGGTCCTGAGAGACTCAGTGACCCAGCTGCGCAGGGTGGCGCCGCGATTTTTTTGCGCCGCCCAAGCGCTCAAAACGCTACCAGAGCGAAAAGCAGGTCATTCGCTTTGCGCTGCCGAAGGATCTAAGAACGGATCCTTCCAAGGTTTCTGCTGGATTGGCCGGAATCCGTGCCGGACCTGTCCTGCCCGAATGGAGTCATGCAGGTCTCCACTGGGCTTTTCTTCTCGGCGCGCGACGGCGAATCCGTGCGCCGCTTGCTGAATTCGCGCGAGGGACGCCGGATTTCGGACTACGTCCCGCTAGCGCGGTACGTGCCGATCGTGCGTCCGGGCGTCATTATAAGGGACTTTGTGCACACGCACCCAGGGCAATTTGAGCCCCGGACCCAGGGCGGGACGACACCAGGGCGCGATTTTGATAACGTCCTCAATCTTTTTTCGGCGGGCATCATCGCGTTGCAAAGTTTACGGATCACGCGCCCGGACGATTGGCACGTCCACTTTCGCGACGGAGAGGCGCTTCGGGACGTGGTCCCGGACACGGCGCGCCGGTTCGCCCGCGCCATCGTGATGCCGAACCTGGACCCGCCCGTCACAACTGTTGCCCAGGCGCTCAGCTATCGCGAGCGCATTCTGGCGGCGGTTCCCGAGGGTATGAATTTCACGCCGCTCATGACGCTTTATCTCACCGACGAAACGTCCGCCGAAGAAATCGCGCGGGCGAAGCAGTGCGGGCACGTTTACGCGGTCAAACTCTATCCGGCCGGCGTGACAACTAACTCTGCCTACGGCGTTACCGATCTGAAACATGCTTCCAGCGCGCTTGCCGCGATGGAGGAGGTTGAGTTACCGCTGCTGGTGCACGGAGAAGTGGTGGAAGCGGACGTGGACGTTTTCGATCGAGAGCGGGTCTTCATCGAGCGGGTTCTCGCCGATCTCGTCGAACGCTACGCCCACCTCAAGATCGTGTTCGAGCACGTGACTACCTCGCAGGCGGTGGAGTTCGTCGAATCAGCTCCCGATACCGTTGCCGCGACCATAACCGCGCATCATCTTCTGCTTAATCGTAACGCCATGTTCGCCGGCGGTATCCGTCCGCACCACTATTGTCTCCCCGTACTCAAACGGGAAGTTCATCGAGCCGCTTTGATCCAGGCCGCCACCGGCGGCAGCGCCAGGTATTTTCTCGGCACCGACTCGGCGCCGCATTCCAAGGCGGCGAAAGAGAACGCCTGCGGCTGTGCTGGAATGTATACCGCGCACGCGGGGCTCGAGCTTTACGCCGAAGCTTTTGAGCAGGCGGGTATGCTCGACAGGCTGGAAGCGTTTGCCAGCTTCAACGGTCCGGACTTTTACGGCTTGCCTCGAAACAAGGACCAAATCGAGATGCATAAATCGCCGCGTGAAATTCCGGCAACTTTGCCCTTCGGTGGTGAAGCGGTTGTTCCCTACCGCGCCGGCGAACGTGTGACCTGGTCGCTGGCGGCCTAACGTGGGCGCGACGGAGAGAATTCCGGTCAAGTCCCGCTTTCGCGGATTCCTGCCCGTGGTCGTCGACGTGGAGACTGGCGGATTCAACCCGCAGACCGATGCCCTGCTGGAGATTGCGGCTGTGACGCTTCGAATCGACGATGAACGCGGCTGGGTTCGGTCGGAAACGCACTCCTGCCACGTGCAGCCGTTCCCGGGAGCTAACCTCGACCCCGCTGCGCTGGAGTTCAACCGCATTGACCCCGATCACCCGCTCCGCCTTGCCCTGCCGGAGCGCGAAGCGCTGAACAAGATTTTTGCCCCGATAAGAAAAGCGGTGAAAGCGGAAAGCTGCACGCGCGCGGTGCTCGTCGGCCATAATCCGTCTTTCGACTTGAGCTTTGTCAACGCCGCGGTTGAACGCAGCGGGATCAAGCGCAATCCCTTTCATCCCTTCACGACCTTCGACACCGCGACCCTGGGCGGGATCGCCTTCGGTCAGACTGTGCTGTCGCGGGCAGTGCAGGCTGCAGGCATGGCCTGGGACGAGCGAGACGCCCACTCGGCCATCTACGACGCCGAGCAGACGGCGGATTTGTTCTGCCGCGTCGTCAATCTGTGGAATGAGCGGCACGTGGTCACCGAAAAATCGAAATGACTGGAACGCGTAAGCCTCCTGATTTGCAACACGCCACCCGGGCTGTGCGATACTGAAAGTCATGGCCAAGGTAGAAGTTCAGCTTTCCAAGCCCACCCGCGCCCAGCGAGGGCCGGACAAGACCGCGCGCAATCCGGTGAAGATTGCCCCGCAGGAAGGGCCGTTGCCGAAGAAGCCCTCTTGGATCCGGGTCAAAGCGCCCACGGGCCCCGCGGTAAGCCGGCTGAAAGCGCTCTTGCGGGAGCAGCGCCTGCACACGGTGTGCGAGGAGGCTTCCTGCCCGAACATCGGCGAATGCTTTTCCAATGGCACCGCGACCTTCATGATCATGGGCGATCTCTGTACCCGTCGCTGTCCGTTTTGCGATGTGGCTCACGGGCGGCCGGAGCCGCTGGATTCCGATGAGCCCGCGCACCTTGCCGACACCGTG
>JAOTTL010000114.1:0-11971 GCA_029864385.1 Betaproteobacteria bacterium
GACTACCTGCGGCTCTTCGAACACTTGCTTCAGATTGTTGATCGGGCCGTTGGGAACGCCCGCAGCCTCCAGCGCCTCGACCCATTCCTGGGTGGTGCGCCGCGAGAAGACCACCTGCAGCAGGGGCACCAGCGCGGCGCGATTCTCGACACGTTTGCCGTTGGTGGCAAAGCGCCCGTCCTGCACGAGATGCTTGCAGTCGCCGACCTCGCAAAACTTGCTGAAGAGATTATCGTTACCGCAGGCGAGAATGATGTTTCCATCCTTTGTCTTGAAGGTCTGATACGGCACGATGTTGGGGTGGGCATTGCCGAGGCGCCCGGGCACTTCGCCCGTCGCCAGGTAATTCATTCCCTGGTTCGCGAGGAATGCGACTTGTGTGTCGAGCAGTGCGAGGTCGAGATGTTGGCCCTTGCCGGTGCGCTCGCAATTGGCGAGCGCCGCGCATACAGCAATGGTGGCGTACATTCCCGTCATGATATCGACGATCGGCACGCCCACGCGCTGGGGCCCTCCGCCGGGCAGATCGTCGCGCTCGCCAGTGATGCTCATGAGGCCACCCATGCCCTGGATCATGAAGTCGTAGCCGGGACGCTCGCGGTACGGCCCGGTCTGGCCGAAGCCCGTCACCGAGCAGTAGATGAGCCGCGGATTGATCTTTCTGAGGTCCTCGTAGCCAAGTCCGTAGCGTGCGAGATCGCCGTACTTGTAGTTCTCCAGCAGCACGTCACTCTTGGCAGCAAGCTCGCGCACGAGGTTTTGTCCGCCGGGTTTCGACAGATTCACGGTTACCGATTTCTTGCCGCGGTTGGCGGAGGCAAAATACGCCGACTCCTGCGTGTCCTTGCCGGCGCCGTCCTTGAGCCAGGGCGGCCCGAAGGCGCGCGAATCGTCGCCGCTCTTCGGGCGCTCGACCTTGATCACTTCAGCGCCAAGATCGGCAAGGTTCTGCCCGGCCCACGGCCCGGCAAGCACGCGGGAAAGATCCAGCACTCGAATATGAGACAACGGTCCCGGCATTACTTACCCCTGTGATTCGTGATTGGTGAGGGGTCAGTGGTCAATGGATTAACCCGTTGCATTGACCCCGAATGGTCAAAGTTTCTGTAAAACCCGCTCCGCTGGCTAAAACCCGTCTCAGAAGAAGCCGTGAACCCAGAACACCATTAACCACGGAATCACAAGGAAGTACACGGACGAAGGCCTGACCCCGGAGGTACGCTGTACCGAACCAATTTTTTCGTGTGGTTCCGTGGCTGTGTTTGTTCTGAGATGGCGTCTACTCACGACTTGGCGCGCCCGGCCGCGAAGGCATTCATTTTCCGACAAACTTGGGCTTTTTCTTCTTGAGGAAAGCATCGTAGCCGATGCGGTAATCCTCGGTATTGAAATACGCGAAGTTCTCCTCGATCTCGGCTTCCGTAAGCGGCACCGGCAGCGGCGCGAGCCGCCGGACCATTTTCTTGTGCAGGCGGTTCACCAGCGGCGCACCCTCCGCAATGCGCCGGGCTGTGGCATCGACTTCCGCGGCCAGCCGTTCATCTGGCACCACGCGGTTCACCAGCCCCTTTTCGTAGGCCTCCGGCGCGCCCCAGACCCGGCCTTCGACGAGGATCTCCAGCGCCACCGCGCGCCCCACGAGCGGCAGGAGCGCCGCCAACTCGTCGTAGGCAATGGCAAAACCCAGGCGGTTGATCGGCACGCCGAACCGGCCCGACGCACCGGCGATCCGGATGTCGCACATGCAAGCGATCTCGAGCCCGCCGCCCACGCAGGGCCCGTGAATCATCGCCACCGTGGGATGACGGCACTCGTCAACCGCTTTGAGCGCCCCGAATACATCCTGGCGGTGGTAGCGCTTGCCCTGCTCGACATTGTCGCGCGCGCGCGCGAATTCCTCGATGTCAGCCCCCGCAGCGAAGGCCTTCTCGCCCGCGCCGCGCAGCACGATGCAGCGCAGGTCCTCCTCCAAGGAGAGTGACTTCATGACGCGCATGAACTCCTGCCACATCGCCACCGTAATGGCGTTGAGCTTCTCGGGGTTGCTCAACGTAACGGTCGCGATCGTGCCATCACGCTCTAACAGGATAGCTGGGGTCATCGTTTCGAGAATTCTGCGCAATGGCCTCTCACTAGGAACAAGTGATGAGAAAGGGTGATGAAAGATGGTGATGAAAACTGGTGATGAAATTCAAGGAAGCGCGACGGCTCCATCTAACACCAGCAATTATCACCACTAATTATCACCATTAATCATCACTTTCTCCGACGGCATTCTACCCGAAAGTGCGCGCCCAACTCGCAAGCGTCAACACCACGACCCCGGCGGATACGCCCACGAACAGGTTTCGCCGCCAGGCATAGAACGCGGCCAGCGCCAGCACGCACGCCGCGAGACGATCGACGAGCGCACTTTCCGCCAACATCCCGGCGGGAAAGATCATGATCCGCATGACCAGCCCCGCGATCATGGCGTAGGCGACGCACGTGACCCAGTTGAACAGCTCGCTGTTCACGGTAACTCGCCCGGACAGCGCCACACCGAGGCCCCGCCAGAAGTAATGGCCTACGGCGCACGCAGCCGTCACCGACCAGAGCTCAAACGCGTCTTCCATATCTCCTCTGAACCAGGTACGCCACGGTGCCCCCGATCACACCCGCCGCAATCACGCTCCACTGCGGATTGACGACGTACAGGAGCGGCCCGGCGACCGCGCCACACGACACCGCGATGGCAGCGACGCGGGTGCGCAACTCGCCGGCGAGGATCACAAGGAAGTAGGCGGGCGCCAGGAACACCAGGCCCAGCCGCACCAACGGCGGCAAGGCGCTAGTCAGGAGATGTCCCGAAACTGCGCACGCCGTGGCCACCGCGATGCACGTTAACTGAAAGCCGATCAGGTACGGAATACGGTCCTCGGAGCGCAAGTCGGGGCAGCGGCGCATTGCCATGGCCCACCCGGTCATGGAGATCAACTGCGCGGCCAAATAAACCGTCGCATTGCCGTGGCGCGGATCGCGTATGCGCGGAAGCAGCGACAGGCTCATCGGCAGGAACCGCGCACCGGAGAGCGTCGAGGCAAGGACGATCGCGATTGCCGCGGCGCCGATGGCATGCATCTCGATCAGGATCAACTGCCCGGGCAACGCCCAGATCGCCACGGTCGCGAACATGCTGTGCGCGATCGACAAGCCGTACTCCTCCGCGAGCGACCCGTAGCCGATATAGGCCGGCCCGACCACCGCCGCAGGCACGCCGAACGCCTCGCGCACACCCAGACGCCAGCCCGGCGTCGCACCGTCATTGCTCGCGCTCACCGCAATAATCTTCGCATTCGAGACGCTTTTCAGGCCACGGAAGCACACCATATCAGGTTAGGACCAAGACATCTCAGCCACGGAACCACACGGAAGCACACGGAAGCACACGGAATTAGAACCAATACAATCTTGAATTTAGATCGCTTCCGTGTGTTTCCGTGGTAGATGGTTTTTCGGTTCGCGTTTCACGAACCCGTCGTGTGATTCCGTGGTTAATGGTCACCGGCTTGCGTCGGCCCTGCAACCTGGTCCACCATTCAAGTTCCACAGGAGGCCGGCATGAAGATCAAGACAATCGAGGCCATCGGAATCAGCATCCCGGTGGTCAAGCCCCTCAAGATGTCGTTCGAGGAAGTGCGCGCCGCCAACAACGTTCTGGTGCGCCTCGAGACCAGGGAAGGCGTCGTGGGCTGGGGCGAAGCGGGCTCCGCGCCCTCGATGACCGGCGAGACGCTCCAAGGCATGGTCGCGGCCGTGCGACACCTGGCGCCACGCCTCGAGGGCATCGATGGCGACGACATTGCCGCTGTCATGGAACGCTCCGACCGCTATCTCTACGGCAACGACGGCGCCAAGTCGGCGATCGAGGTGGCGCTACACGACGCACTCGGCAAAACGACCGGCAAGTCCGCCTGCGAGCTGCTGGGCGGCAAGCGGCGCGAGCGGGCACCGCTCCTGCGCCTGATCGGCAGCGGGAAGGGAACGGCCGCTGATGTCGAGGAAGCGCTCAAGGCCAAGGCGGAGGGCTACATTGCATTCAAGGTCAAGGTCGGCATGGGCGACCCGCTCGATGATGCGGAACGCACCCGCGAAGTCTGCAAGGCGCTGGGCAATGGCAAGCTGCTCGTCTGCTCCGATGCGAACCAGGGTTGGAATGTGGACCAGGCGATCGCCTACGTGCGCGCGCTCGGAGACACGCCCCTCGCTTTCTTCGAGCAGCCGGTGCCGGTGGGTGACCTCGACGGCATCGGGCGCGTCGCGAAGGCGACCCGCATTCCCATCGGCGCCGATGAAGGCCTGCATTCGCTGGATGACCTCAGGCGCCACCACGACGTGGGTATCGCCGGCGGCAGCCTCAAGACCATCAAGCTCGGCGGCATGCAAGCGGTGATGGAGGCCGGGCAACTCTGCGAGCGCCTCGGCATGAAG
The DNA here is from genome assembly GCA_029864385.1 of Betaproteobacteria bacterium. Lineage (GTDB taxonomy): Bacteria > Pseudomonadota > Gammaproteobacteria > Burkholderiales > SG8-41 > SG8-41. The sequence goes on from JAOTTL010000114.1 coordinate 4,471, forward strand.
GTAAACCTCGCTTGCAAGATGGCCGAAACCGGCATCGCCTCCTCGGCGATGACCCACATCGCGGCTGCGATTCCCACGCTCGACTGGGGTGTGAGTTTGACCAGCACTTTCCTGACCGACGACCTCATCAAGCGGCCGCTCGATCTCTCCGGCGGCCACGTCGCGCTAACCGCAGGACCCGGCATCGGGGCTGACGTGGATGAGGCGAAGGTCCGCCGTTATGCGAAAGAGGTGTGACGACTGACGATTCACGATCAGTAATCGGCGTATTTCGGCGTCCATCGGCGGCTAATTCTGGGTTCTGCACGCAGTGCGATTCACGACTTCTAGATTTTGATGCAGGCCACAAAATGCCGCGGGTGAACTTCCCGCAGCTCGGGGATCACCCTCTCACACTCTTCACTCGCCATGGGGCAGCGTGTGTGAAACACGCAGCCGCGCGGTGGATTGAGTGGGCTCGGCACCTCGCCGCTCAGCACCCGATGCTCGCGGCGGGCCTCGAGCTCCGGATCAGGAATCGGCACCGCGTCGAGCAGCGCACGCGTATACGGATGCAGCGGATCGGCGTACAACGAATCGCGGTCCGCGATTTCCATCACCTTGCCGAGATACATCACGATCACGCGATCCGAGATGTGGCGAACCACAGCCAGATCGTGCGCGATGAACAGATAGGTCAGACCGAATTTCTGCTGCAGCTCTTCGAGCAGATTGATGATCTGGGCCTGGATCGAGACGTCGAGCGCTGAGACCGGTTCGTCGCAGACGATGAACGAGGGCTGCATCGCGAGTGCGCGCGCGATGCCCACGCGCTGGCGCTGCCCGCCCGAGAGCTCGTGGGGATAACGCTCCGCCATGTAGTCAAACAGCCCGACCTGGGTCAGCAGCTCGGCGACTCTTCCGCGTGCGGCTTCGCGGTCGGGTACGAGATGGTGGACCAGCATGGGCTCGGCGATGATCTCACCCACCGTCATGCGCGGGTTAAGCGAGCTGTAGGGATCCTGGAAGATCACCTGGATCTTGCGGCGATAGTCCTTGAGCGCCTGCCCCTCAACGCGGGTGACGTCCACGCCGTCGTACACGATCTCGCCTGCGGTTGTCTGCTCAAGGCGGAGCAGTGTACGACCGACGGTGGTCTTACCGCACCCCGACTCGCCCACCAGGCCCACGGTCTCACCGCGAAATACCTGGAACGACAAGCCGTCCACCGCGCGCACCTCGAGGTGAGTGTGCTTGAGGGGCTTCAGGCCCGTCGAGACATCGAAATAGGTGCAAAGCTCGCGCGCCTGCAGAAGCGGCCGCTCCTTATCGAGCTTCTTGCGCACGGCCGTCTCGGCCGAAGCGCTCTGCAGGCCCAGCCCCGCGGGTCCGACCTGCGCCATCTCTTTGGCGCGAAAGCACGCGGAGTAGCGATGGGCTGTGACCTCCGCGAGCGGTGGTACGTCCTGCTCACAGCGCCCGATCTTCGCCGCGCAGCGCGGCGCAAAGCGACAGCCCGGCGGCGGATCGAGCAGATTGGGCGGCAGGCCTTCGATCGTCTCGAGCTTCCGGCCGCGCGGCTGGTCCAGGCGCGGCACCGAGCGCAGCAATCCCGCGGTATAGGGGTGCAAAGGCTGCGCGAACACGTCCGCCGCGCTGCCTTGCTCCGCCATGCGCGCCGCGTACATGACGTTCACGCGGTCAGCGTAGCGCGCCACAATGCCCAAGTTGTGCGTGATGACGACGAGCGCGATGCCGAGGTCGCGCGAGAGGTTCTTCATGAGCTGGAGGATCTGCGCCTGGATCGTCACGTCGAGCGCGGTCGTCGGCTCGTCCGCGATGATGAGCTTGGGATTGCAGGCCAGCGCGATGGCGATCATCACGCGCTGGCGCATGCCGCCCGAGAACTGGTGCGGATACTGCTCGAGCCGGCGCCCTGGGTCCGGTATTCCCACCAGCTTCAGCAGCTCCATGGCCCGCGCCTGGGCCTGCTCTGGCGTCATGCCCATGTGGATGAGGAGCGGCTCCGTGATCTGGAAGCCGATCGTCAGCACCGGGTTCAACGATGTCATCGGCTCCTGGAAGATCATCGCGATGTCGTGCCCGCGAATCTCGCGCATCTGGTCTTCCGTGAGATCGAGCAGGTTGCGGTCCTGGAAGAGGATCCTCCCGGCCACCACGCGCCCGGCGGGCCTCGCGAGGAGCCGCATGATGGCGAGCGAAGACACCGACTTGCCGCAGCCCGATTCGCCCACGAGCGCCACCACCTCGCCGGGCTTTACCCGGTAAGAGATGCCTTCAACTGCACGCACCACGCCGCGCGTGGTCACGAAGTGAACATGAAGGGATTCGACTACGAGCAGCCAGGGGCTTTGCGGCGCGGTCACAGGCAACGAGCAGGTCTACGCGGCGTTCAGCAAATCGAGCACGGCTTGGTGGAGATAACGCACTCCCGGGCGCGCGCCCCGGAGCACCGACGCTGCGCCGGACAAGGGTCCGAAGGTCGTGTGGCTTGCGTGTCTGGTCGCCCTATCGTGCTGCGGGCGACCCGTAACTGCCGTTAGTCGTGCGCCGAAAGTTCCGTTTCGGACCCCCCCGGGTGGCAAGCGGCTAGCGGGCGCGCAGTTTCGGGTCCAGGGTGTCGCGGACCGAATCGCCAAACAGGTTGAAGGCAAAAACCGCCAGCGTGATGGCCAGCCCGGGAAAGATCGCGATCCACGGCGCGCTCTCGGCGTATTCTTCCGCGCCGCCCTGCAGCATCAGACCCCACGCCGCGACGGGCTCCTGCACGCCCAGGCCGAGGTAGGACAACGACGCCTCGAGCAAGATGGCCTGGCCGAGAAACGTGGTTAGCATGATGAGGTAGGGCGCCATGCAGTTCGGCGCCATGTGCCGCAGAATGATGCGCGTGTGGCTGTAGCCCAGTGCGCGCGCAGCATCGACATACGGCATTTCGCGTATCGTCAGCGCACCGGATCGCACTACGCGGGCGCAGCGCGGGACAAACGGGATGGTAATCGCGATAATCACATTTTCGGGCCCCGTGCCGAAAATCGCGACCACGGCGAGCGCCATGATGATCAGCGGAAACGCGAGAAACACGTCCATCACGCGTTGAAACAGCAGGTCGAACAAACCACCAAAATAGGCGCTGGTCACGCCCAGCACCAGTCCGCCTGTGGCCCCCAGGACCGCAGAAGTGAAGCCAATGAACAGCGCAGTGCGTGCGCCCCAGATGACGCGCGATAGCAGATCGCGTCCGAACTGGTCGGTACCCAACCAGTACTCGACGCCTGGCGCCTCTGCCAATCTCGCGTAGTCGGAGGCCACCGGGTCGAAAGGTGCGAGTTGCGGCGCGAAGATTGCAATGAGGATCATGGCAATCACGCCGATGCCGCTCGCGGCGCCGAGTGGCTGTTGGCGCACCCATTTACCGAAGGCCTTGAAAAAGGGCAGCCTTGCCGCAGCGAGTTCGGCTTCGATGTCGACATTACCTACCGCAGCTGCACTCAGTTTCATCAGTCGGTCCTCAGCTATACCGGATACGCGGGTCCAGCCAGGCGTAGCAGATGTCCACCACGAAGTTCACAAAAATGAATACCATCACCACGAGCATCACCAGGGCCTGGGTCAGGCTGTAGTCGTTGTTGATCACCGACTCGACGAACAGCTTGCCGAGGCCGTTCAAATTGAAGACCTGCTCGGTCACCACCAGCCCCCCCATCAGGAATGCGAACTCGAGGCCGACCACGGTGATCACGGGCAGCATCGCGTTCTTCAGGGCGTGGCGCCGGATGATCAGTTTCTCCCACAGACCCTTGGCGCGCGCAGTGCGCACGTAATCCTCGCGCAGCACCTCGAGCAGCGCGGAGCGCGTCATCCGCGTCGCCACCGCTGAGTAACGGTAGCCGGTGGCCACCGTCGGCCAGATCAGCATGGAAAGATTGTGGACCGGGTCCTCCCAGATCGGCACGTATTGAATCGGCGGCATCCACGGGGAATCGAATAGATAATTCGTGGATATTAGAAGCCCGACGATGATCAGGATCCCGAGCCAGAAGCTCGGCATGGCGATCCCGGCGATGCTGATGCAGCGCACGACGTAGTCGATCCAGGTGTTTTGCTTGACCGCGGAAATCGTGCCCAGCGGAATCGCAATGATGATCCCGACGAGGGTAGCCATGATTGCCACCTGCAACGACAGCTCAAAGCGCAACGCGATTTCCGAGATGATGGGCTGGCCGGTCCACATGGAAATGCCAAAGTCGAAGCGCATGAGGCCCCATACGAAACTGAAGAACTGCCCCAGCATCGGCTGGTTGGTCCCCATCTCCTCGCGGCAGACCTCGAGCGCGTTCTCGTCGAAGTAGCCCCCGGTTCCGGCCATGCGCATTTCGCAGATATCGCCGGGAATGAGTCGCAGCAGCGTAAAGACCAGCAGCGCCGCTCCAAACAGGGTCGGGATGACCAGCAGCCCGCGCTTCAATATATAGCGGTACATAATCTGAACGGGGAAACGCTGCCGCCCGCGACCAGAAACGGTGCGGGCGGCGGGCGGTCGTACCTCCTATTGCACTTTACTTGTCAAGCCATACGTTATCGAGCGACTGGTTGAGATAGTGGCTCGGGCTGATTTTCCATCCCTTCACGTACGAGCGGTGAGGAATGATGCGGTTCCACCACAGCGTGATGAAGGCGTTGGCGTGCGTATCGAGTGTGAGCTTCTCCATCTGGCGCATCAACACGCGCTGCTCCTTCGGGTCAGCCGACCGGCTCATCTTGTCAAACAGCGCGTCAACCTCACGGTCCTGGTAGTTGCCGTTGTTGTTTCCAGCGCGGTCGTCCGAGATAAACTTCGAGACGTCCACGAGCGGATTGACGATGGACTGGCAGTTGAAGTCGAGGGAGACATCGAACTCCTTCTTCTTGCGCAGCATGTCGTAGAACGGCCCCGTCGGAATCGTGTGCTGCTCAAACTTGAGCCCGACCTCCCGCCACTGGTCGATCAGCCAGGTGCCCACGATCTTGTAGGGTTGATCGACAGCCCGGTTGTTGAAGTAATAGGTCTTCGACAGGTCTATCCCCGATTCCTTGAGCAGCCTTTTTGCCTCCGCGCGGGATTTCTTGAGGTCGGGCCAGTAGCCTGCGATCTGCTCGAGCTCCTGCTTGGTTGCGGCGAGCGCGTGGTTAGGGAAGGCGATGCCCCCCACGGCCTTGACGATCGCGATCTGGGACAAATACTTGGAGCCGCCCCAGCGATCCACCGCCAGTGTGAGCGCCCTGCGCACGCGCACGTCGTCGAACGGCTTCCTCTTGTGGTTGACGGTCGTGATCAGCACGCAGTTCCAGTCGCTCTCTTGCACGGTGATGTCCTTGCCGAGCGCTTTGACGAGGTCGTCGCGGGCTTTCGGCGGGAAGCCGCGGAACTCGATCGCGGCGCGGTCACCGCGGATTGCCTGCACCCGCAGCGACTGCTTCTTGGCGAAGATCGCGTCAAAGCTATCGAGATAGGGCTTGCCCTTGACGAAGAAGTCGGGATTGCGCACGCCACGAATAACTGCACCCGCCTCGCGCTTCTCGAACTTGAACGCGCCTGTGCCATTGATGTTCTTCTCGTACCAGTGCATGTCCTTGTCGAGCTGGCTCTTCTGGTAGACGAAGTTGTACGGTGCGGCGAGCGCCGGGATGAAGGCGCCGCTCGGGAACTTGAGCTTGAATTGCACCGTGTAATCGTCCGGGGCGGTCACGCTCTCCACCATGGTGTAAAACGCCTTGCGCGCGCTCGCCACACCTTTCACAGGCCAGATGATCTTGTGGAAGGTGGCCACCACGTCGTGCGCCGTCAACTTGTCGCCGTTGTGGAATTTCACGTCCTTGCGGATCTTGAACGTGTATGTCTTGTCGCCGTCCGTCGGCGCCTCCACCTTGCCCTCGCAGAGGTCGCAGACAAAGTCTGTGGTCGAGGAAGGATTGTCCGGATTCACCCGGATCAACAGGCTGTAAAACGGCCGGATCGGATGGATCATCGCGAAAGTGGTCTCGCGGTGCGCATCGTAGCTCGGCGGCTCAGCGGGAACGACAAATTGGAGGTTGCCGCCCTGTTTGGGGGTCTGTGCCCCGGCAAGGCCCGCTGCGCTGATGCCGAAGGCGATGCCCGCCAACGCAGCGCACACTGCTTTCAATCGGATGGGTTTCATTGAATCTCCTCGTTTGGTTAATCCAGCTTATTGTCCGACAGCCGCTAGGCCGTCTCGAAAGCCGCTGCGGGCTGTGGGAAATCCTGCGCTGGAACAAGATCCCGCAATACCCGCGCCCAGTCTACCACCGGTTTCGGGCCCCGCCTGGCAAAAATACTTACACCCGTGGACATGAAACCCAATGCCCAGGCTTTAGTTCTCGCAACTGCGGCACCTCGTGCTGGCAGCTGCCCACCGCGAGCGGGCAGCGGGGATGAAACACGCAGCCGCTTGGCGGATTGATCGGACTCGGTATTTCGCCCTTCATGACGCGGTGCGCACGCTGTCTCTCGACATCGGGATCCGGGATGGGCACGGCCGCGAGCAGCGCCTGGGTGTAGGGGTGTAGCGGATTGGAGAACAGCTCGTCGGAATCGGCGAGTTCCACCAGCCGCCCCAAGTACATCACGGCAACCCGGTGGCACAGATGGTGCACCACACTCAGATCGTGGGCGATGAACAGATACGAAAGGTGGAACTGCTCGCGCAGGCTCTCCAGCAGATTGATCACCTGCGCCTGGATCGAAACGTCCAGAGCGGATACCGCCTCGTCGCATACGATGAACTGCGGATTGAGCGCCAGCGCACGAGCGATGCCCACGCGTTGGCGCTGTCCGCCGCTCATTTCGTGCGGATAGCGATCCATGAACTTCGGATTGAGTCCGCATACCAAAAGCAGCTCCGCCACGCGTTCGTCACGTTCCTTCTGTTTAGGGTAGATGCCATGGACCTTCATCGGTTCCCCGATGATGTCACCCACTTTCATCCGCGGATTGAGCGAACTGAAGGGGTCCTGGAAAATGACCTGCATCCGCTCGCGTTTTTCGTTTAAGGCTTTTCGGCCGAGCTTGGTGAGGTTCTGGCCCTCGAAGATGATCTCTCCGGAGGTCAGCTTTTCGAGATGCAGAATGCAGCGCCCGGTGGTGGTCTTGCCGCAGCCGGATTCGCCGACCAACCCCAAGGTCTCGCCGCGCGCGATGGTAAAGCTCACGTCATCGACCGCCTTGATCTTCGCAGCAGTCCCGCGGGAGAGGATTCCTTTCGTCATCGTAAAGTGCATCTTCAAATTCCGCACTTCGAGCAACGGTTGTCCTGCCTGCGCCGCCTGGGATGCGTCGCGACGCAACGTTGCGCCTGCGACCGCACTCATGAAGCCTCCTTCAGCAGACGCTCAAGCCGGGCCTTCTCAAAGCACGCCGACGTGTGGCCGCCGCCTGCGCTCTCGAGCGGCGGCACCTCCTTTTCACAGCGCGCGACCGCGAAGCTGCAGCGTGGCCGATATGCGC
>JAOTTL010000300.1:0-2981 GCA_029864385.1 Betaproteobacteria bacterium
CGATAGCACATGCGGATGGACGCGCAGCTCGATCGTTTTGACCGCGGCCGGATCGATCGCGCCCGCACTCCGAATATTCACGAGCGCGTCGATGAGCGGGTGCAACACTACGCCGCACGCGTACGGCTTATGGCCGTTACGTGCAATCTCCCAGTTCTCACCGAGCCCACTGGTGAGTTTTTCGGGGGCGGCAACGCTGCTGTAGATGCGGCAGAAACCGCGCTTGCCCTCGATGATTTCCGGCGAGCTGTCGAAGCCGCGCTGCGCCAATAGGGCTGCGAGCACGCCACTCGACGCGGCCTTACCGGCATGAAACGACTTGCACATCGTGCCGCGGTTTTGCTGCATGCCGGCGGCCTGCGTGGTGGCGATGCCCATCGCGTAGGTGAGTTGCTCCTCGTCCAGCCCGAAGAGGTGACCTGCGGCAACGCCGGCTGCGGTGCTGCCCAGCGTCCCGGTCAGGTGCCAGCCCCCTGCATGGTGCGCAGGCGCGGCCTGGCCGCAGCGCACACCCGCCTCGAATCCGACGGCGTAGGCGGCAATGAGGTCCTTGCCGGGGGTGGGCCGGCGCTCGGCTATCGCGAGAAGCGCGGCGAGGACCGGGGAGCTGGTATGCAGGACCACCCCTCCCATATGCGTGTCGTCGAAATCAAGAACGTGCCCCATCTGGCCGTTCGCGAGCGGTGCATCGAGGAGACCGAGCCTGAGCCGCCGGCCGAGCACCGTTGCCCGTGTCGAGCCGCTTACCTCACGCAGTACGTCGACGAGCTTGTCGATCGTCGGGTGGCGGCTTCCCGCCAGGGCGCAGCCGAGCCAGTCGAGCAGGCCGCGGCGCGCCTCGTGCACGGCATTTGCTGGCAGATCGTCAAATTTTGCGTTCGCGAGGTGGGCGCACAGCGTGCGGCTGGCTGTGCGCAATGCATCTCGTTCTGGCGTCTTCATGGGTAACCTTTGTAAGTAGACGCGCTCTGTCTCATAACACAAATTTCAACCGCCGATGCGCGACCGCCCGTCCTGCGAGTGCCTTAGAGCCCCTAACATAATGAAACGCGCGTGCGTTTCATTATGTTAGGGGCTCTTAGCTCTCGGCCCCCATGGCAAGCGCGCTCAGGCGCGATTTCTCGAGCTGCTCGTTCGAGACCTTGTGCTCCCAGCCAAGAAGATTTCGCAACACGATGTCGGTGAGCGCGTGGATCCAGTCGTCGCGCTCGTTGAGGCACGGGATGTGATGAAACTCGCGCCCCCCGGCCTTGAGGAAGATCGCCTTGCCCTCGATCGCGATTTCCTCGAGAGTTTCCAGGCAATCGCTGACGAAACCCGGGCACATGACGTCGACGCGCCCGAGCTTCTGCTTGCCGAGCTCTTTCAGAACGTCGGCAGTATAGGGCTTCAGCCACTCGGTCTTGCCAAAACGCGACTGGAACGTGATCCGGTATTGCTCCGGGCCCAGCGACAGCGCCTCCGCGAGCAAGCGCCCGGTTTTCTGGCATTCGCAGTGGTAGGGATCGCCCTTGTCGAGGGTGGAGCGCGGCACACCGTGAAAACTCATCAGAAGCACATCGGGGCGCTGGTTCTTCATCCAGTAGTCGCGGACACTTTGCGCTAGCGCGCCGATGTAGCCGGGATGGTCGTGAAAGCTGCGTACCGTTCGCAGCGCAGGCTGATTGCGCATGGCCGCAAGGCAGCCGGTGACGGCATCGACGACGGAAGCCGTGGCGCTGGCCGAGTACTGCGGGTAGAGCGGCACGACGAGAATGCGGTTGCAATGATGAAGCTTCATCTCACGGATCTTGTCCGCGATCGAAGGCGAGCCGTAGCGCATCGCGTAGTCGAGCACGATCGGCATTTGCTTGGTGCGATCGCCGAGATAACCGCGCACGAGCTTGGTCTGCCGCTCGGTATGCACCTTGAGCGGTGAGCCGTCGCTCATCCACACCTGGGCGTAGCGTTCGGCCGACCTCCTGGGCCGCGTCGTGAGCACGAAGCAATGCAGGATCGGCCACCATACGAGGCGAGGAATTTCGACCACTCTTGGGTCAGACAGGAATTCCCGGAGATAGGCGCGTACCGCGCCGGAGTTCGGCGCGTCCGGCGTGCCAAGGTTGACGAGCAGCACACCGATGCGGGGATCGGTGCCGTGGGCGTAAGGAGGTTCCGGGTTCAAAGTTCAAGGTTCCAGGTTCAACGTTCAAAGTTCAAGAACGGGATCCAAAGGCATCGAGCCTTGAACCTTGAACATTGAACACAGAACGTGTCGTTCAGCGCTGGGTGAGCACGGTGGTGAGGAGCTTCGCCGTGATGTCCACGAGGGGAATCACGCGCTCGTACGCCATGCGCGTGGGGCCGATCACGCCGACGGTGCCGACCACCTGGCCATCCACGGTGTAGGGAGCGGCGATAACGCTGCACTCGTCGAGCGGCGCCACGCCGGATTCGCCGCCGATGAAGATCTGGACACCCTCGGCGCGGCTCGAGATGTCGAGGAGCTGCAGCAGACCGGTCCTGTGGTCGAAGAGCTCGAAGAGCTTGCGGAGATTGGACATGTTGGACGAGAGGTCCTGCGAATCGAGCAGGTTACTTTCGCCCGAGATCACGACGTCCTCGGACGATTCGATTGCCGCGCGGCTTCCCGCTTCCAGCGCGGCTGTCATTAGCCGCGTCATGTCTTCGGTCATCTGCCTCAACTCGTCGCGGATACGGCGACGGATCTCGTCGAAGTTCAGGCCGGCGTAGTGCTGGTTGAGGATGTTGGCGGCTTCCGTCAGCTCCGAAGGCGTGAACGGCCTGTCCGTCTGCAGGATTCGGTTTTGCACGTCGCCTTCGGGGGTGACGATGATGAGCAGGATGCGGTTCTCGGAGAGTCGCAGGAACTCGATGTGACGGAACCCGGCGTTGCGGCGCGGCGTCATCACCACCCCCGCGAAATGCGTCAGCCCGGAAAGGAGGTGCGAGGCCGACGTCACGAGTCTTTTCCGGTTCTC
>JAOTTL010000301.1:0-2949 GCA_029864385.1 Betaproteobacteria bacterium
TCGGTGAATCGGCGTCGAGCACGTCGTCGACGACCTGGAACGCGAGGCCGATCAATTTCGCGAAGAGATCCACCTGCGAGAGCTCCCGTTCGCCCAGGCCGTTCCCGCAACGCACGCCGATCAACGCGGCGGCGCGGATCAGCGCACCCGTCTTGTGAATGTGCATGAACTCCAGCTCCGGCACGGTCAGCGTTTTTCCCGTGGACTCCAAGTCGATCTGCTGCCCCCCCGCCATCCCGCGCGAGCCCGCCGCCGCCGCCAGCAGCCTGACCAGTTCGAGCTGGTCCCGTACGTCGTCGGCCAGCTGATACTCGCCCAGCAGCTGGAACGCCAGGCTTTGCAGGGCGTCGCCCACCAGAAGAGCGGTCGGCTCATCATACTCGACGTGGCAGGTGGGCTTGCCGCGCCTGAGCACGTCGTCATCCATGCACGGCAAATCGTCGTGCACGAGCGAATAAGCGTGGATCAGCTCAACCGCAGCAGCGCCTATTTCCAAGCGGCCCGGATCGGCCCCGGCGAGCTCCCCGGCGGCGAAGGCAAGCAGTGGGCGGGCGCGCTTGCCGCCGCCCAGCACGGCGTAGCGCATGGCTTCGTGCAAACGCGACGGCGCGATGTCGGGCCCTGGCAGGACGCGCTGCAGCACGCTCTCGACGCGCTGGACGTTCTCGTGGGACCAGGCCTGGAAATCAGTCGTCACTCTTGAAGTCCCGCAGGACGCCCTCTTCCAGCAACTTGACCTGATGTTGCGCGTCCTGAAGGGCTGCCTGGCAGAACTTGAGCAGTTCCGCTCCGCGTTTGTAGGCTGACAACGATTGTTCAAGGGGCATCTGGCCGGCTTCCATATTGGAGACGATCTTCTCCAGTTCGGAGAGCGCCGACTCGAAGGTCTGGGGCATCTGGGATTTCGGAGTCTTGGGCATGCGGGCGCCGCCCGATGGCAAAGGGGAAAGAGTAGCTTAGTCAGAGGGTTGGGGTCAACGCGAGCCGCAGCAGTCAAGGCCGCTTGCCCCCAGCGTGGAGACATCCAAACCCGCCGCGGCCGCGTAGAGGATTGTGGGCGCAGTAAGCCACCCTCGGCAGGGGGCGAGGCGCGCCGGCAAAAGACACGCGATACAATGTCCGGCGCAAGCCCCGTTAGCATCGATCCGGGCGCTCTGCGCCCCTGTTTTTGGAGAGCGTTTGATGCATGCAACGCTGCCACGGCTTGATGCGAGCGATTTTCCCTCGATCCGCCGCAGGCGCCTGGAGACCCTCCAGGTCAATCTGGGCTACAAGTGCAACCAGAGCTGCTTGCACTGCCACGTCAATGCCGGCCCGACCCGAACGGAGATAATGGACCGCGAAACCATCTCCGAGGTCATCGCATACCTGAAGGCCTCGCGTGTGACAAACCTCGATGTGACAGGCGGGGCCCCGGAGTTGAGCCCCCATTTCCGCGGGCTCGTGCTGGCGGCACGCAACCTCGACGTGCACGTCATGGACCGTTGCAACCTAACCATCCTGGAGCAGCCAGGACAGGAAGACCTGCCGCAATTTCTTGCGGGCAACCGCGTGGAAATCGTCGCCTCGCTACCGTGCTACCTGGAAGAGAACGTGGATGCGCAGCGCGGCAAGGGCGTGTTCGAGGCGAGTATCCGGGCGCTCAAGACGCTGAACGCGATCGGCTACGGGCAGCCGGAATCCGGCCTCGTGTTGAACCTCGTCTACAACCCGCAGGGCGCCTCCCTTCCGCCTTCGCAGGATGGTCTCGAGCTGGATTATCACCGCTATCTCGACGAGCGCTTCGGCGTGCGCTTCAACCGCCTGTTCGTGCTTACCAACATGCCGATCCAGCGCTTCGGGAGCATGCTGATTACCAAAGGCCAGTTCGAGCACTATATGAACCTCCTGAAAGGTGCCTACCGACCGGAGAACCTGGAGGCGGTCATGTGCCGTAATTTGTTGAGTGTGGACTGGCGCGGTTACCTCTATGACTGCGACTTCAACCAGATGCTGGGCCTGCCGCTCGCGTGGCGCGGCCGGCCTGCCGCACATCTGCGCGACCTCATTGGCGCCGATCTCGATGGCAACCCCATCACGGTGAAAGATCACTGCTACGGCTGCACAGCCGGGCAGGGTTCGAGCTGCGGTGGGGCCTTCGCCTGAACCTCCCGTGACTGGTGACTTGTGACCGGTGACCGGAAGGTCACGGAAATCGGCCGCAAACAAACACCAGTCACCGGTCGCCAGTAACCACTTCGAGATAGGCAATGACGTTCGATCCTGCGATAGCGATGTACTTCTGGGGGTTCCTGCTCCTCTACGGCACGGTCATGTACGTGATCTCGCCGCACGCGCGCACGGTATCCAGTTTTTTCGCCGGAACGGACAACGCCGGGCGCCCGGCGAGCGCCTGGGCTCTCACGTGCAGCATCTTTATTAGCTGGATCTTCGCGAAATCCGTCACCAACGCCGCCAATCTGGGCGCCTCTTTCGGCGTCGTCGGCGGACTCGCCTACGCCACCTACTGGCTGTCCATTCCGCTGGCGGGTATCGTCATCTACCGGCTGCGCACACGGCACGGCGCGACCGGCCTGGTACCGTTCCTGATATCGAAGTACGGACGGCTCGCGGCGGTGGGCTTCACGCTGGCCATCCTGATCCGTCTCTACAACGAAGTGTGGAGCAACACGGCCGTCGTAGGCGCTTATTACGGCAAGCCGGGTGAATGGACGTTCATCGCCGCGGCGCTGCTGTTCACAGCCGTCACGCTTTTCTACAGCCTCAAGGGGGGGCTGCGCAGCTCGATCTTCACGGACGTCATCCAAGCGGTACTCTTCGTCGCGGTGATGGCGGTGGTGCTGTTCGTGATCCTCCCCGAGCATGGCGCTGCCCGGCTACTGGCCACGGGCGAGTGGCGCCTCGATGCCGGTCTCGACCTGGTTTTCGTTGCATTGCTGCAGGTGCTCT
>JAOTTL010000115.1:0-11683 GCA_029864385.1 Betaproteobacteria bacterium
GGCTTGGTCAGTTCGGCAAGAAGCGCCGCGCTCATTCCGCGTGGTTGTTGATAGTAGCTGGGGTGGTATTCGTGGCTCATTGGTGCCTAGCGGGTCAGTTGCGTAGTGAGCGCGATTTGCGGCATTGGGCCTGCGCCTAACTTCCAATAATTGGCGAAAGCACTGGATATTGTGACGCGCCCTTTGTCTGACCGCGTCGATTCACCATGGAACCAAGGCCTTGCAATGTCCCGTACCTATCCGTCACTGCATATTAGGCTTGCTATTGGCAAAACTGATGTTTTCCGGAGTTTTGATAAATTATCGCGCCAAACCTCGCGGCATGCCGCCGTCAAGAACAGGGATGAGGGTGGAACCCTAAGTCAGAAGGCAGAAGTCAGAAGTAATTGTAGGTTAAATCGGCGTTCATTGGCGTTCATCGGTGGCGAAAAAACAAGGCGGATGGCGAAAATAAGACCAAGGGCGTTTCCTGCAAGCCACGATTGGCGTTACCTCCGCGCCCTTCGGTTCTGGTTTTTTGAGTAGGAATCCTTCGCGGCCTTCGTGGCCCTGGCGGTAAAGCTTTTCTTTTCCTCGGCGTCCTCCGCGACCTTGGCGGTGGGGCGTTTCCCTTCCCTTGCGTCCTCCACGGCCTTTGATAAAGCTTTCTTCGTAAATTCTTCCTTCGTGTCTGCGCTTTACGCCCATCCAAGGCGCCATCACCGCCCCGTCGCCTGCGCGAGCCGCGCGGCGTTGTCCTTCGTGTCGAACATGCTGATCGGCGTCTTGCCCTCGGCCGCCTTCGTCATGCGCGCGCGGATCTCGACCGCCATCTTGTCGCTGCGCTGAACGGCGGGGCGCGCCTGCATCGCCGCGAACCAGCGCATGAAATTCGGATATCCGGCCTTTTCGATGCCGCGGTCCGCGTGCCCCTTGGTCCAGGGATAGATCGCCATGTCGGCGATGGTGTACTCGTCGCCCGCGATCCACGCGCTATCGCGCAGCCGGTTGTCGAGCACGCGATAGAGGCGCACTGACTCGTTGTTGTAGCGGTCCTTCGCGTACTGGATGGTGTCCTTCGCATAGTTGTTAAAGTGGTTGGCCTGTCCGAACATCGGGCCGATGTGGCCCATCTGAAACATGAGCCACTGCAGCGTGTCGTAGCGCTTGCGCGCGTCCTTCGGCAGGAACTTGCCGGTTTTCTCCCCCAGGTACCAGAGAATCGCGCCCGACTCCATCATCGTGTAACGCCCGCCACCCGGCCCGTCGGTGTCGACGATGGCCGGAATCTTGTTGTTGGGGCTCAGCTTCAGGAATCCCGGCGTGAACTGCTCGCCCACGCGGATCAAAACGTCCACGTGCTTCCATTCGAGGCCGGTCTCCTCGAGCATGATCATGACTTTCTGGCCGTTGGGCGTGGGGGACGAATGCAACTCGATCACGGTAATCTCCTGTGGTGAAAAAGGCCAATTCTACCGGCAGCGGACGGCACATGTGCATCCGATACCCGGCGGCAGTGGGGCAGGCTCTCCGCGTGCGAGGGTCCCCGACCGGCGAACCCGCCCGTTGCCGTGCCCAGGCCAGTGCACGACGGGCTGCAGGTGCTGAATGACGGGAACGTTCTGGGCGGCCCTAGGATCTGTGCCAAACTGAAATGCTCATCACACAGTAAGATATACCGATGGAAGAAGTGACCGGCCTGCTCGCGCAGCACGGACTCGCGCTGGTTTTTGCTAACGTCATGCTGGCGCAGTTGGGCGTGCCGTTGCCCGCAGTGCCGCTGTTGGTCCTCGCCGGTGCTTTCGTCGCGCAGGGCAATCTGGCCTTGGCGCCATTGCTGATGGTGACGACGGTCGCATCGTTGCTTGGCGATACGCTATGGTATCTCGCCGGCCGGCGCCACGGCTATTCGATCCTGAGGACGTTGTGTCGGATCGCGATCGAGCCCGATTCGTGCGTCAAGCAGACGGAGAACGTGTTTTTGCGATGGGGCTCGGCTGCGCTCGTCGTAGCCAAGTACATCCCGGGTTTCGCCACAGTCGCGCCACCGCTCGCGGGAACGATGAAGATCCCCTTCCCGCGGTTTGTGTTCCTGAGCGCCGTGGGCGCATTGCTCTGGGCTGTGGCACCGATTGCCGCAGGCGCGTGGTTTCACGACGAGATCGATTGGGCACTGCAGCAACTTGAGCAAATGGGCGCGGGGGCTATAGCGCTAATTCTTGCCGTGCTCACGATTTATATCGGGATCAAAGCTGGCCAGCGCTATCTGCTCATCCGTTTTCTGCGCTCGGTAAGAATCTCGGTCGAGGAGTTGCGAGAGATACTGCAGCGTGAGAAGCAGCCCGTGATCCTCGATGCGCGCTCGGCACTGGCGCGCAAACTGGATCCCCGCGTTGTCCCTGGCGCGATTGCGGTGGATATCGATGATCCGGGCGGGGCGTTGCCCGCGCTGCCCGAAGACCGCGAGATCATCGTCTACTGTACCTGACCGAACGAGGCCAGCGCGGCGCGTGTCGCCCGGTTGCTCATGAGCAAGGGCTACAAACGGGTACGGCCGCTGGAGGGCGGGTTGGAAGCGTGGATCGCCGCCGGCGGTGCGGTCGAGGGTTTTGAATCGGGCTACTGAAACGAGAAGGTCACGCTACTTCGCGGGGTCAGGCTTGGTTAATTGCATAACCGACGACCCGCGCGTTCCGACTGACGGCCACAATGATATACGACTACGCAAGCCTGACCCTTTCGCTACGCGTTCATCATTATTCCCTTCGCGTCCTTGGCGTTGAGGCTTTTATTGTCCTTTGCGTCCTCTGCGGCCTTCGCGGTAAGGCTGTTATTTTCCTTCGCGATCTTGGCGTTGAGACTTTCGTTGTAAAGTCTTCCTTCGTGTCTAGGCTTTGCGCGCGAAGCCCCAACCCCCATCACCGCCATTGCCTGTGATAACCTGAGAGCACGCGCCGTGGTCGTCGCTTGGTAAACTTGCGGCGGCCCGCTTTCAATCCTTTCTTCAACGCAGCAGACGGGAGTGCTCATGTCAGACAGGAAAGCCGAAACAAGTGTCCCCATTCACGATCCCATGGCGCGGCGCTGGAGCCCGCGCGCCTTCGACATATCGAGGCCAGTCTCACGCGAACAGCTCGCGACCCTGCTCGAAGCGGGGCGCTGGGCGCCGTCCTGCAACGGCGATGAGCCGTGGCGCTATCTCATCTGGGACCGCGCTCGCGACCCGGAGGGGTTCAACAAGGCTTTTGAGTGCCTCTCGGAGAACAACAAGAAGTGGGTGAAGACCGTGCCGCTGCTCATGCTTTCGTGCGCCGGCAGCGACTTCCAGGCCACCGGCAAGCCCAACCGCTGGACCCAGCACGACACCGGCGCCGCGAGCGTATCGATGGCGCTGCAGGCCACCGCGCTCGGCCTCGTCATCCATCAAATGGGCGGATACGATGTTGACAAAATACGCGCCGCTTTCAACATTCCCGCCGACTACACCCCCATGGCGATGATCGCAGTCGGCTACCAGGCCGCGTCGCCAGACGTTCTCGATGAGGAGACCAAGGCCAAGGAGCTGCGCCCGCGCACGCGCAAGCCGCTCGCCGAGCGCTTCTTCGAAGGGGGCTGGGGCAAAGGCGTCCAGTTCTGACTTTTAGTATGCGCGCGCGTGAGCCCGCGGTCACGGCCAATGGCGGTGGGGTATGAACGAGACGCGCGTGGCCGCGCCCGAAGAGAACGCGCAGATCGCCGACCTGCTGCGGGAGACCGCGCAGCTGCTGGAGGCACAGGGCGCGAATCCGTTCCGCGTGAACGCTTACCGCAACGCCGCGGCGGAAATTGCACGGCTGCCGGAGAGCGTGCGGGCGATATTCGACGAGAAAGGCGTGGCCGGCCTTGAAGCATTGCCGCACATCGGGCGCGGGATAGCCGCCGCCATTGCGGAGATGCTGATCACGGGCCGCTGGAGCCAGCTCGAGCGCCTGCGGGGCACAGTCGACGCGGTGCAACTGTTCCGGACCGTGCCCGGTATCGGCCCCGGCCTCGCCGAGCGCATCCACGACGAGCTGCACGTCGATACGCTGGAGGCGCTCGAAGTCGCCGCCCACGACGGGCGCCTCGAGGCCGTTGCGGGCGTGGGGCCGCGGCGCGCTGCCGCGATCCGCGCCGCGCTCGAAAACATGCTGCGGCGGAGACGGGTGCGGGGGCCCATCGCGCCGACACCGGCACGCGGTCCTCAGAGTGCTTTGCTGCTCGAGGTGGACCGCGAGTACCGCGACAAGGCGGAGGCCGGAAAGCTTGCCACGATCGCGCCGCGGCGCCTGAACCCGGAGGGCAAATGGTGGCTGCCGGTGCTGCACGCGCACCGCGACGGCTGGCACTTCACCGCCCTGTACTCCAATACGGCGCAGGCGCACCGCCTCGGAAAAGTGCGGGACTGGGTCGTGATCTATTTCTACGATCACGATCACGCCGAAGGGCAGCATACAGTCGTGACAGAAACTCGCGGTCCGCTCGCCGGCCGGCGTGTCGTGCGCGGGCGCGAGCCCGAGTGCAAGGAGCACTACGCGGGGTTGGACTTCTCGACCGCAGATAAGCGCAGATAAACGCAGATAAACGCAGATAAGATCAACATTTGAACCGCCGAGACGCCGAGAAAAGCAAGTTCCAACCTGAACCGCTGAGGCGCCAAGCACGCCAAGAAAGCTTCATTTCACGATCTACGATTCACGGGCTCAACAATCTAGTCCCATTGAAGATGCAGGGCACCGTCAGTCCCGAGCGCAGCGCGGGTGTTGAACCGCACGCCTTCGTTCGACAGCAGACGTTGCAGCCATGCGGTGTCCTCCCGGGACGCGCGGTTCAGGCGAAAGCCGCGAATCTTCATTGGTAATAGGGCGCAGCTCAACAGTTCGCCGCTTGCCGGGGCAATCGTCGGAAAATACATCAGGGAGAGGTCGGGACGGAACGATTCGTGTCCCCGGATTCCCTCATAGTCGTTCATGAAATCCCCGCAGCCATACAAAATCAGCTTGCCCCGGTAGGCCTCAATCGCGAGCGGGTGATGCGACGAGTGCCCATGAACAAGATCGACGCCTCCTGCATCAATGAGGCGATGCGCGAATACCTGGTGCTCGCCCGGGATGTCGTAACCCCAGTTGCCGCCCCAGTGGACGGAAGCGATCGCGACATCGCCCGCTCGCTTGCCTGCGACAACGCGCTCTGATATCGCGTCGGCCGTGCGCGGCGCAAGATCGGCCAGAAAACTGACGCCGGAGCGCTCCTTGCGCGCCGCCCAGTCGGCCGGAACGCCGGAGCTCTCCAGGCTGAAGGCGAAGACGAGCGCGCGCGCGCCGCCGTGGAGATCGATGACGCCCGGCGCAGTCGCCTCGGCTTCGTCGTTCCCGGCGCCGGCCGTGCCGATACCGGCCGCTCTCAGCGCCGCAAGCGTCTCCCGCAGGCCCGCGTAGCCCCAGTCGAGTACGTGATTATTGGCGAGCACGCAACAGTCGATGCTCGCCGTAGTCAGGCAGAGGACATTGGCCGGATGCATGCGGTAGTTGATGCCCTTTCCGGGCCACGCATCCTCAGCCGCGGTCACGGACGTCTCGAGATTGATGATGCGCGCCTGGGGCGCCGCGCGCTTGAGTTCGGCCAAGGCGTCGCCCCAGATGTATGCGTAATCCACCGGTTTTCGGATTAGCCCATGAGCCTCCTCGGCCAGCTCGACGTAGCCCTGCGCCGAGCGCATGTACGGCTCGAAGAGGTGCGGCTTGCTCGGATGCGGCAGGATCTGGTCGATGCCGCGGCCGGTCATCACGTCGCCGCAGAGAAAAAGCGTGACTCCATGCGCCGGCCGGACCGACCCTTCAGCCGCCTGCGAGCGGGTTTCTGATTCTCCGATCATCGGGTCCCTATATCCACATGAGCGCCGCGGCACGGTGCTCGAGTGCCCAGAGCAACCGGCGTTAGTAGGTCACATTTTCCCACTCCGGACACGGCCGCTCCGCAAACGGCAGATCCCAGGCCGCGCAGTTCGAAGCATCCACGATCTGCACCGGCAGCAAAATTTCGCGCGGTACGCGCTCACCACGCAAGTGGCGGAGCGCGGCTTCAGTGGCAACGCAGGCGATCTTCATCGCGTCGAAGTCCGCGGTTGCGAGGAGCTTACGGTCCTTGATCGCCGTAATCGCTTCCGGTACCGCGTTTACGCCGACGACCGACGCGCATCGGCCTGCGATCTCGAGGGCCTCGATGGCCGCTAGCGCCATGAGATCGTTGGCGGCCAGGACAGCGTCGATACGGGGCAGGGCGGGCAGCAGCTCGCGCATGAACTGGAGCACCGGTTCGCGCTGATAATTGCCCGGTCGCGATGCGACGACACGCACATCGGGCCAGTGGCGGAGCGTGTCGTGGAAGCCACGCATCCGCTCCCGGTTCGTGACCGCGCCGGCCACGCCTTCGATGATGACCAGGTCACCCCGACCGTCAATGTGGCGGAACAGGTACTCGGCGATGTCGCAGCCGAGCCGGTAATCGTCCGAGCCGATAAATGCGATGAAATCACCCTCATCGAGCCGGTTGAGGTAGTTGACGATCGGGATGCGGGCCGCGCCGAGTTTTTTGACCGATACGTTCATCGCGGTGTCGTGCACGGGCACGAACACGACCGCGTCTGGCCGCTCGGCGATGGCGCGATCGACGAGCGCGATCTGTTCCTCGATGTCATCCGGCTTGTCCGGCACGTAATGCACGACTTGCGCGCCGCAGCGCGCCGCGGTCCGCTCGGCGCCAGCACGCGCCGCGGCGTACGCCGGATTCATGCGGTTCTTGGTGAATACCCCAATGATCGGACGCTCGTGGCCCGCTCGTTGAAATGCGGTCATGCGGAGTAATCAAAAAACAATGCCCGCCAGCGGGCGGGCAAATTTCCAGGCACGGCTTTTTCCTAAGGATTTTGTCGGGGCTAAGCCCGACAAAATTCTAGGCGGTTGCCGTATTCATGTTGATCCGCGCGAACGTGCCGGACGGCACCCCGTCCGCGACTTTCTCGTTCAGGAAGTTGAACTCGAGCTTCGTTCCAACGGGGTCCTGCAGGAACACCTGGTAGCCGGCGTCCGGGACGTTCTGCTCCTCGAACGCAACACCCACCTTTGTCAGGCGCTTGCGGAAGTCGGCCGCGCCCGATGCCTTGAACGCGATGTGGTCGACCGCGCCGGTGTGTTTTTCGCTCTTGGCGAGCGAGCCGTCGGCGAAGCGCGCCGACACGTGAAGGATCGGATTGTCGCCGTCATAGAGCCAGATCCCCGGGTTCTGAAATGTAGGGCGGTCGCCTTTTTTCCACCCCAGCAGCTCCCCGTAGAACTTCTCGATCGCGGGCAAATCGCTTACCGAGCAGCGAATATTGAAATGCAAGAAACCCTCAAACTTCATGGAAATCTCCTGTTACGTCGCGGGATAAGGCGCGGCGCTTCCAAGCTGCGCCGGTCAAGGGCTGAATTTTGCCTCTGTCCGGGGCAGGGGGCAATACTCGGAAAAACTCATGCGGCCCAGGGATCGGGTGCGTCCGGCTTGACGCCGTAGCGAGCGATCGCCTGCTCGACTATGGCAGGCTTGATCGCGCCCTCGTCGGCAAGCGCCTTCAGCGCGGCGATTGCGATGTGGGTCCGGCTTACTTCGAAGAAATCGCGAAGCGCCGCGCGGGTGTCGCTGCGGCCGTAGCCATCGGTGCCCAGCGCGACATAGCGCCGCGGTACCCACGGTCGGATGAGGTCGGCGACCGCGCGCACGTAGTCGCTCGCGGCTACGATCGGGCCGGCTGTGCTGTCCAGGCAGGACTCGAGATGGCTTTTTTCCTTTGTCCCGGGATTTAACCGGTTGCGGCGCTCGATTCCCATCGCCTCGCGCCTGAGCTCCGTGAAGCTCGTGACGCTCCAGACATTCGCCGCGATGCCCCAGTCTTTTTCAAGCAGGTCGGCGGCAGCGATTGCTTCGCGCAGGATGGTGCCGCTGCCCAGGAGTTGGGTGCGCGCATCCTTGCGTTCCTTGAGCCGATACATGCCGCTCAGGATGCCTTTTTCCGTGTCCGCCGGCAGCGCGGGTTGCGGGTAGTTCTCGTTCATCACCGTGAGGTAATAGAAAACATCCTCCTGCTCTTCGAGCATGCGCCGCATGCCGTCGCGCACGATCACCGTCAGCTCGTAGCCGAAGCAGGGATCGTAGGCTCGGCAGTTCGGCACCGTGGAGGCGATGAGATGGCTCGTTCCGTCCTGGTGCTGCAGGCCTTCGCCCGAGAGCGTCGTTCGCCCAGCGGTTGCACCCAGGAGAAAGCCGCGAGAGCGGCAATCGCCCGCCTGCCAGATGAGATCGCCAACGCGCTGGAAGCCGAAAATCGAGTAGAAGATGTAGAACGGCAGCATCGGGGTGCCGTGCACGCTGTACGCGGTCGCGGCGGCGGTCCATGAAGAAATGGCGCCTGCTTCAGTGATGCCCTCCTCGAGGATCTGCCCTTCCTGCGCCTCCTTGTAATAGAGCAGCTCATCGCGGTCCTCGGGCTCGTAGAGCTGGCCGACCGCCGAGTAGATCGCGACCTGCCGGAACAACGACTGCATGCCGAAGGTGCGTGCTTCGTCGGCGACGATCGGCACGATGCGTTTGCCGATGCCGGCGTCCTTGAGCAATTGCGCGAGCAATTTAACGAAGACCATCGTCGTGGATTCCTCGCGCTCGCCCGAGCCGTCGAGCAGGCGCTTGAAGCTGGCGAGTGCCGGCACGGGCAGCCTCGACGCAGTGCGCGTGCGAGCGGGAAGATAGCCGCCGAGCCCCCGCCGTCGCGCGTGCAGGTAGCGCATCTCCTGGCTGTCAGCGGAGGGCTTGTAATAGCGAAGCGCTCTCACGTCCTCGTCGGAAAGTGGCACCGCGAAGCGGTCTCGGAAGGCGAGCAGCGCCTCGTCCTCGAGCTTCTTTTGCTGGTGCGCGCCCATCTTGCCCTGACCCCAGTGGCCCATGCCGTAGCCTTTCTTCGTCTGGGCAAGGATCACAGTGGGCTGCCCTTTGTGCTGCGCCGCCGCCAGATAGGCGGCGTAGATCTTCACCGGATCGTGACCGCCGCGGCGCAGACGGTCGATGTCATCGTCGGACAGGTGCGCAACGATGGCCTGCAGTTCAGGATATTTGTTAAAGAAGTGCTCCCGATTGAAGCGTCCGTCCGTGGCAGCGTATTTCTGGAACTCGCCATCCACGGTTTCGTGAAGGCGTTTCAGGATCACATTCTCGGTATCACGGGCGAAAAGGGGATCCCAGTCCGAGCCCCAAAGCAGTTTGATCACATTCCAGCCGGCACCGGCAAAGAGCCCTTCGAACTCCTGGATGATCGAGCCGTTGCCCCGCACCGGGCCGTCCAGGCGCTGCAGATTGCAGTTGACGACGAAGATCAGGTTGTCGAGACCCTCGCGCGCGGCGAGCGAAAGACCGGCCAGCGACTCCGGCTCATCCATTTCGCCGTCGCCGACAAAGGACCAGACCTTGCGACCTGCCGTGTCGAGAACACCGCGGTGCTGGAGGTAGCGCATGAAGCGCGCCTGGTAGATCGCGTTCACCGGTCCAAGCCCCATCGCGGCGTTGGGAAACTGCCAGAACTCCGGCATAAGGTAGGGATGGCAGTACGACGACAATCCGTGCCCGCCCGTCTCGCGTCGGTAGTTCTCGAGTTGCGTTTCGGTTAGCCGGCCCTCCAGATACGCGCGGGCGTAGACACCCGGAGACGCATGGGGCTGAAACCACACGAGATCGCCCGACTGCCCCGCGCGGAAGAAATGATTGAGTCCCACCTCGAAGAGATCGGCGATGGAGGCGTAGGTCGCGATGTGGCCGCCTAGCTCGGGGTGGTCGCGGTTCGCGCGCACCACCATTGCGAGTGCGTTCCAGCGCACGATCGAACCGATGCGCTGCTCGGTCTCGAGATTTCCCGGAAACTGCGGCTGGTCCGCGAGCGGGATCGTGTTGCAGTAGGGCGTATTGAAAACTGGGGGCAGCGGCACGCGCGCGGCACGCGCCTGGTCGAGCAGCTTCCGCAGGATGAAGGTCGCGCGCTCGCCGCCTTCGCTTTTCACCAGCGATTCGAAGGCGTCCATCCAATCCCGTGTCTCGACGGGATCGGGGTCGGCGGGCATTACGCGCCAAAAGGCGGCGGTGAAATCGGAGAGATCTGTCATTTCAAACTTCCGTGAACGGTGAGTGGTGAGTCGTGAGTGGACGGCGCGGCTGATTCGCACCGTCACCTCACTCATGGTACTGCGGGCGGGGCGGCACGGGGTTGCGATCGGAGCTGTTCATCTAACTGAAAGTGGCATATTATTCTGTTAGCAGCACAACTTACAGCATTTTATGCCATTACCAGAACTGGATACGATAGATTGGAAGATCCTGGACCGGCTGCAGCAGGACGCGCGCATCGCCAATGTCGATCTTGCGCGCGCAGTCAATCTGTCCCCCTCGCCATGCCTGAACCGGGTGCGCCGGCTGGAGGCCGAAGGAATCGTCAGCCGCCACGTGACGCTGCTCGATCCGCTCAAGCTCGGTCTCACGGTGAGCGTTTTCATTCAGGTTAGCCTGGAAAAGCAGATGCGAAATGCGCTGGATGCGTTCGAGAGCTCGGTGCTGGCGCGCGGGGAGGTGATGGAGTGCTACCTGATGACGGGCGACGCGGATTATCTTCTGCGAGTCGTAGTGCCGGACATGCCGTCACTCGAGCGCTTCATCGTGGACTACCTTGCACGGATCCCCGCCGTGTCGAACATCCGCTCGAGCTTCGCGCTGAAACAGGTGAAGTACCAGACCGCACTGCCCCTGCCAGTGTCGCCGGCTGGTAAGGAAGGGAAGCGATCGCGCTCGTGACTCTTATCACCCATCACCCATCACCCGGCAGGAGTGGCTTCACCGATTGTTTCTTTACCGTCGTTGGCGCAGCATGGCATCGGCTTTTTAGGGAGGGGCGACTCATGAACGCGCTATGCACCCTGGTCAAGACGTACGGCCCGCTGCTCGGGCGGATTCTGATTACGGTCATCTTCCTGCGGTCGGCTTTCGGCAAAATCACCGGATTTTCAGTGGTGGCAGCTGGAATGGCAAAGAAGGGCATGCCCTTTGCCGAATTCTTGCTCGTGGGCGCGATCGCGTTCGAGATCGTTGGCAGCCTGATGGTGCTGTTTGGCTGGAAAGCGCGCTGGGGAGCATTGCTTCTCGTCCTCTTCACGATTCCCGCGACGCTCTTCTACCACGATTTCTGGAACATGGAGGCAGCGCAATACCGGGGCCAGTTGAATCACTTCATGAAAAACCTCTCCATCGTTGGCGCGCTGATCTTCGTGATAGGCATGGGCCCGGGTCCGCTCAGCCTGGAGAAGTCGCGGGAGCAGCCCGGTTCGTGATCAGACCGCGGCAAAGTACCCCGCGCCTCGCGCAGCGGGCACAGGAGATCGAGCCGTTCCACGTCATGGCGATCCTTGCGCGCGCGCGGGAGCTGGAAGCGCAAGGGCACGATATCGTGCACATGGAGGTGGGCGAGCCGGATTTCCCGACGCCGGAGCCGGTGCGCCGGGCCGGCATCGCGGCGCTCGAGAAAGGAGAGCTCTATTACACGCCGGCGCTCGGACTCTCCGAGTTGCGGCAAACGATCGCGCGCTTCTACGGCCAGCGCTACGGGGTCACGGTCTCACCT
>JAOTTL010000006.1:0-42847 GCA_029864385.1 Betaproteobacteria bacterium
TTGAACCTTGAACCTTGAACCTTGAACCTTGAACCTTGAACCTTGAACCTTGAACCTTGAACCTTGAACCTTGAACCTTGAACCTTGAACCTTGAACCTTGAACCTGGAACCTGAAATATGGATCTGATCTTGTGGCGTCACGCCGACGCCGAGGATGGTATTCCCGATGAGGGGCGCAAGCTGACCGCCAAGGGCGAGAAGCAGGCACGCCGGGTCGCGAAGTGGCTGGAGCAGCGCCTGCCCGACGACACGCGGGTGCTCGTCAGTCCAGCGAAACGTGCGCAGCAGACGGCGAAAGCGCTGACCAAGGATTTCGAGACCCGTCCGGAGGTGGGCCCCGCAACGGTTCCCGCCGCGCTGCTGGAGGCCGCAGGATGGCCGGACCGGGGTGGTACGGTGCTCATCGTGGGACATCAGCCGGTCGTGGGGCAGGCAGTGGCGGTCCTGCTGACCGGTGAGGCGCGCGATTGGGCCTTCAAGAAAGGGGCGTTCTGGTGGTTATCCGGCCGTG
Source organism: Betaproteobacteria bacterium (assembly GCA_029864385.1). Taxonomy (GTDB): domain Bacteria; phylum Pseudomonadota; class Gammaproteobacteria; order Burkholderiales; family SG8-41; genus SG8-41. Next base: position 513 of record JAOTTL010000006.1, read on the forward strand.
GGCGCGGCGAGGTCGTCGTGCGTGCGGCGATGGCGCCCGATCTAGCGTGATGCCGGCCCGGGCGCAACGGGGGCAGAGCCATGTTCGAATCAGCTGAACTCGATCACGACATCGGCAAGGCGGTCTTCCGCAGGGAGGAGCCGAAGCTGCGCGAGTCGCTGCTCAACGCTCAATACGACCTACGTCAGAACGGGCGGTTCGCGGTATTGATCCTGATCGCAGGAGTCGAGGGCGCGGGCAAGGGCGAGACCGTCAATCGCCTCAACGAATGGATGGATCCGCGCCATATCGAGGTGCGAGCGTTTACCGCGCCGTCGGACGAGGAGGCCGAGCGTCCCCATATGTGGCGCTTCTGGCGCGCGCTCCCGCCCAAGGGCAAGATCGGGATCTTCTTCGGCGCATGGCATACCGAGCCCATTATCGACCGGGTCCTGGGGCGCATCAGCGCGGCGCGTTTCCAACGGCATGTCTCCGAGATCCAGCGGCTCGAAAAGATGCTGTGCGACGAGGGGGTCCTGCTGCTCAAGTTCTGGTTTCACCTGTCCAAGCAGCAACAGAAAAAGCGACTCAAAGCGCGCTCCCGTGATCCGAACACGAGCTGGCGGGTCACCGAGCTCGACCGGAAGCTCCTCGATCTCTACGACGACTTCGCCGCTGTTTGCGAGCCCTTTATCCGGCAGACGAGCACGGGTGAAGCGCCCTGGATAGCAGTCCCCGGTGCGGATCCCCGGTACCGCTACCTCGCGGTCGGCAAGACACTGCTCGCGGCACTGCGCGAGCGGCTCGACGAAAAGCCGCTGAAACGGCTGCCCGACCGCAATCCACCGCTGCTGCCGGCAATCGACAACCTGAACGTGCTGAAATCGCTGATGCTCGATCAGCCGATGACGAAGAAGCAGTATCAGAAGGCGTTTGAGGAGCAGCCGACAAGGCTGTCGATTTTGAAGGGTGAAAGTCCCTTTGCCGCCAGTAGCCCGGATTTGGGCGGCTAGCATATCCGCTGCGCGGGGAGGTAACGAACTGTGATAGGGGCGGACGTAAAAGCCAGGGCTGCTCGACACCGACAGGTGGCGGGTGGGAGCTACCAGCGTGGCGAGCAAATTTGCGGGTCTGAACATTAGAGAATGACTGCAGCTCCGAAATCTACTGCCCAACGGAAGTAGCTGTTGGGGAATTGCGAGGCGCCGACCCGGTTCAAACGCGGGGGAGGCCAACGTCCTGGGGGAAGAAACGGGTGCGTGCACCCTGGGGGCAGCCGGAGTAGGGGTCCAGACACGGGAAGAAAGATCGACAGAGATAACGTCGGGAAGGGCCATTGTGCAGCAGGGGCTGGCAGCAACCTGCAACGACCGGACGCAGGAGGGAAACCAGAGGCGGACGGAGTGCAATGGTTTGGCGCATGAGCCAGTAGGAGCGATGAAGGCGGGGTAACGCCTGCCGAGGAGACGTGGTCGAGTCTCCCTCAAAGTGGTAACGCCATGATGGGGCAAAGGGGCTCTGGGCACTTGGCGGTTCCAGGGTAGTCGCCGGACTCAGAGCCGGCAGAAGCTGACCCTCGAAGCTGGGACGAACTTGGGAGTAAACCTACATCAGCGGGGTGTATGTGTGCCAGCACTTAAGCATCGCGGTGACAGGGAAGACTCACAAAGGAAATGCCAAGGTCAGAACCGGACTGGGGAAATCCCGCTGTCCGGGATCGTAGGGGGGCTTGCAGAAACGTGAGCGATGGGAGCGGCTAAACGGGCACGTACCGCGGAAACGCCGAAACAGCCAAGCCTATGCCTAATGCTGCGCGCGCTGCATTTCTATCCCGACCCGCTGGCAGGCGCGGTTGAATGTGCTGTCGCGGCACCCGCGATTCAAAGACATCTCGGTCGTGACGGTGTTCGAGGGCAATGACGCGGCGGGAAAGGGCAGTGCGATCCGCCGGGTCACGCGCTCACTCGACGCGCGGCGCTACCAGGCGGTGCCGGTCGCCGCGCCGAAGGAGGAGGAGCGCGCGCAGCCTTACCTGTGGCGCTTCTGGCGGCATATGCCCCGCCGCGGCATCGTGACCATCTTCGACCGCTCCTGGTATGGGCGGATGCTGGTGGAGCGGGTGGAAGGCTACTGCTCGGAAGCCGACTGGATGCGCGCCTACCGCGAGATCAACGAGTTCGAACAGCAGCTGGCGGGGCACGACATCGTGGTGGTCAAGTTCTGGCTCGCCATCTCCAAGGCCGAGCAGTACCGGCGCTTCAAGGAGCGCGAGAAGGTGAGCTTCAAGCGCTTCAAGATCACTCCCGAGGATTGGCGCAACCGCAGGAAGTGGGATGACTACGAGCGCGCCGTGTGCGACATGGTCGATCGCACGAGTACTGCGATCGCGCCGTGGACGCTGGTTGAGGCCAACAACAAGTACTACGCGCGCATCAAGGTGCTCAAGGCGCTCTGCGACGCGATCGAAGCGGCGCTGAAGCGGGCGAAGAAAACGCGCAAGAAGGCGGGGAAGCGCAAGAAAAGGTAGCGCGCCGGCTAGCTCGCCAGCGCAAGCTCCGTGGCTGCCTCGATTTCCTCGAGTTCGGGGATCTTCAGCTCGTAGCCCATCCGGTCCCACTCCCGCACCTCGTCGAGGAGCGCAGTCGCGCTGAGAGGATTGCGGCGCAGCCATTCCTTGCCGAGCGAGAGGCGGAATTTCTTTCCCTGTCGCTTCACCTGGACCGACGGCGGCGCGACGTCACTGCGGCTGCGGCAGAAGAGCGCCCCGAGGCGCAGCGAAAACACCATGCCCCAGTCCACGTCCTGCCCGTCGATTTGCTTGGCGATCTTTTCGAGCGAGCGCCGGTGCGCCTGCACGAGCAGCGACAAACGCGCCTGCTCGTCGCGCGAAAACCCCGGCATGTCGGCATTGCCGACGATGTAGGCCGAATGCTTGTGGTAGCCGCCATAGGCCACTGAAATGCCGATCTCATGCAGCTTTGCTGCCCAGGCGAGGCAACGCGCCGAGGCCTCGTCAGGCTCGCCCGAGTCTGCATTGAGCTTGCGCAGCAATGTATGCGCCAACGTCCCCACCCGTCGTGCTTGCAGCGCATCGACGTGATAGCGCTGCATGAACTGGGCGACGGTGATCTCGCGCAGGTCCTTGTGGTGGAAGCGCCCGAGCAGGTCGTAGAGCACCCCTTGCCGCATGGCGCCGTTCGCCGGAACCATGTGCTCGATGTCGAGCTCGGAGAAAGCGGCGTTGAGAATCGCAATCCCGCCCGGCAGCACGGGCACGCGGTCCCGCCGCAGCCCTGCGAGCTCTGCTCGCCCCATGTCGCCTGCCTTGATGAGATGGGAGCGCAACCGGTCGAGCCCCACCGGCGTGATGCCTTCCTCCTCGAACGCGTTCTTCCTGAGGATCTCCTCAATCGCGCGGATCGTGCCGGAGGACCCCACGGCCTGCTGCCAGTTGCCGCGGGAGAACTGCGCTGCCATGTGCTGCAACTCGCCGCGCGCGGCAAGCTCGGCCTGCTTCATGCCGCTTTTCGTGACTTCACCATCCGGAAAGAAGCGCAGGCTGTAGCTTACGCAGCCCATGAACAGGCTCTCCAGTCGCAACGGCCGATAGTGCGCACCGATGATGAACTCGGTCGAGCCACCCCCGATATCAACGACGAGCCGCCTGTCTTTCGAAGCCGGCAGCTCGTGAGCCACCCCAATATAGATGAGCCGCGCTTCCTCTCGGCCAGCCACCACCTCGATCCGGAAGCCAAGGGCGGACTCCGCCTTCTTCAGAAAGGCCGCCGCGTTCTTTGCGACGCGCAGGGTATTGGTGCCGACCGCCCGTACGGTACGGCGGTCGAAGCCACGCAAGCGTTCGCCGAAGCGCTTCAGGCAGGCCAGCGCGCGTTCCGTGGTCTCGTCGTCGAGGCGCTTGTCCAGGGTGAGCCCGGCCCCGAGCCGCACCGGCTCGCGCAGGGAATCGAGGGGATAGATCTGGTCTCCGACGACTCGCGCGATCTGGCAGTGGAAGCTACTTGAGCCCAGATCGACTGCGGCGAGCGTGGAGTACTCAGTCATCAGCAGACGGGGATCGGGCGAAGCGCGCGCCGCCGCCGCGGCGCAGGCGGGCGGAAGGGTGTTGCCACCGCGCGTGAGTATTGCCTACGGCGAGCGGTCACGGTCGTGCTGTATGCGAGCAGCTGGCGTGTCCTTTCGACGGTCGGCGCCCAGTATAAGTAATCCTGCGGTGCACGGCTAGCCGCGCCGCGTTTCAGTGTTGCGGGAGCGCCTCGCGCTCGAAACCCTCGACGCCGGTATGCCGCACGTCCTTGCCCTTCACCATGTACACCACGTACTCGGACATGTTCTTGGCATGATCCCCGACGCGCTCGATTGCTTTGGCGATGAACAGGATCTCGATCGCGTGCGAAATGGTCCGGGGATCCTCCATCATGAAAGTGATGAGCTGACGCAGAATGCCGCGGAAGGAATCATCCACCTGCTCATCCTGGCGGACGACCTTGGCCGCGACGGCGAGGTCGAGCCGGGCAAAGGCGTCTAACGCATTACGCAACATGCCCAGCGCGATGTCGGCCATGCGCCCGACGTCGCTCAACCTGGGGACGGAAGGCCGGTCAGTTTCGTATATAAGCTGGGTCATCCGGGCGATCTTGGCAACCTCATCGCCGATGCGTTCAAGGTCCGTGATCGTCTTGACCACCATCATGAGCATGCGCAGATCAACTGCCGCCGGCTGGCGCCGGGCGATGATCGTGCTGCACTCCTCGTCGAGGGCCACCTCGAGCGCATTCACACGGTGGTCGTCCTCAACGACGCGTTTAGCAAGCTGGAGGTTGCCGGTCGAGAGCGCGTCCATTGCCCGCACGATCTGCTCCTCGACCAGACCGCCCATCTGGAGCACGCGCGCGCGCACGGCCTCGAGCTCGGCATCGAACTGCTTTAGCGTATGTTCGGGCATATTGCTGCTCTCGGTCGCACGGAACCCTGGATCAGGTTGATTTATTATGACACTTTTATCGTGCCGTGCCAGCAGCGTCAGCGCGTCAGGGTTCGCACACCCTGCGTCGTGCCGAGCAGGAGCACGTCGGCGCCGCGACGGGCGAAGAGCCCGTTGGTGACCACGCCCGCAATCTGGTTGAGCCTGGCTTCCAGTTCGGCGGGCGTGGTGATGGTCAGGTCATGGACGTCGAGGATCGCATTGCCGTTGTCGGTCACAAAGTCCTTGCGCCATTCGGGCGCCCCGCCCAGCTTGAGCAGCTCGCGGGCCACATACGACCGCGCCGTCGGAATCACCTCCACCGGCAGCGGAAACTTTCCGAGCACGTCGACGAGCTTTGACTGATCCGCGATGCAAACGAATTTCCGCGCAACGGCGGCCACGATCTTTTCGCGCGTCAAAGCGCCGCCCCCGCCCTTGATCATGGCGAGATGGCTCGTGATCTCGTCCGCCCCGTCGACATACACGGCCAGATCATCCACACCGTTGAGGTCGAAGACCGGAATGCCGAGCGCCTTGAGGCGTTTGGCGGTACCTTCCGAGCTCGCCACGGCGCCATCCAGCCGGTTCTTGATCCGGCCGAGCTCGGCGATGAAGTAGTTTGCTGTCGAGCCGGTGCCGACGCCTACCACGCAATCTTCGGGGACGAGCGCGATTGCGGCCTTGGCTGCGGCCTGTTTCATTTCCTCCTGTGTCATGGCAGGAATGGTAAGCGGTAAGCGGTAACCGGTAAATGGAAAACGGTAACCGGCGACACGGTAAAGGGTGACTCGGTTTGAGGCATCGTCTGATTCGCGGCGATCAACCACCTGGCCCTCGCCGCCTCTGCTCATCGCTCACTGCTTGCCGCTGACGGCTGACCGCTTACCTGTTCTTGGCATTCCTGTTACGCTTTGAATTGTCGCCCAAGCCCCTGGTCATGAAAAAGAACGACTATCTCGAGCGCGTGTTGAACGCGCGCGTCTATGACGTTGCCGTCGAGACGCCGCTGGAGCTTGCCCCGGCGCTCTCGGCGCGGTTGCACAATCGCCTGCTACTGAAGCGCGAGGACATGCAGCCGGTGTTCTCGTTCAAGCTGCGCGGCGCCTACAACAAGATGGTGAACCTGCCGCCGGCGGCGCTCGAGCGCGGCGTCATCACCGCCTCCGCGGGAAACCACGCGCAGGGGGTCGCGCTTTCCGCCCAGAAGCTGGGTTGCACGGCGACGATCGTCATGCCGGTTACGACGCCGCAGATAAAGATCGCCGCGGTCAAGGCGCGCGGCGGGCGGGTGGTTCTGCATGGGGATTCCTACGACGAGGCCTACACCCACGCGCGGGAGATCGAGCGACGCCACCGGCTTACGTTCGTGCATCCCTACGATGACCCGGACGTGATTGCGGGCCAGGGCACCATTGCCATGGAAATCCTGCATCAGCACGCGCAACCGATAGACGCGATCTTCGTCGCAATCGGCGGCGGTGGACTCATTTCGGGAATTGCCGCGTACGTGAAGCGCTTGCGGCCCGAGATTAAGGTAATCGGCGTACAGCCCGAGGACGCTAATGCCATGTACCGCTCGCTCAAGGAGGGGCGGCGCGTGAAACTCGCGAACGTGGGCCTGTTCGCCGACGGCGTGGCGGTCAAGCAGGTCGGGCGGGAAACTTTTCGTTTGTGCCGACAACTCGTGGATGACGTGATTCTGGTCGACACCGACGCAATGTGTGCGGCGATCAAGGATGTGTTCGAGGACACCCGCGCGGTGCTCGAGCCGGCGGGCGGGCTGGCAGTGGCTGGCGCGAAAGCGTTCGTGGAGCGTACTGGTGTCCGCGGCACTACCCTCGTTGCGGTTGCCTGTGGCGCCAACATGAACTTCGACCGCCTGCGCTTCGTCGCCGAGGAGGCTGAATTGGGCGAGAAGCGCGAGGCCATTCTCGCGGTCACGATACCCGAGCATCCCGGCAGCTTCCGTGAGTTCTGCGCCCAAGTTGGCGCTCGCAATATAACCGAGTTCAACTACCGTTATGCCGATCCGAAGCGGGCCCACGTTTTTGTCGGGATCCAGGTCCAGAACCGCGGCGAGACGGAGCGGCTGATCCGCAAGCTGCGGCGGCGCGGGCTGAAAACTCTCGATTTCAGCGACAACGAGCTCGCCAAGCTGCACATCCGGCATGCCGTGGGCGGGCATGCGCCCGCGGTCGAGAACGAGATCCTGTACCGCTTCGAGTTCCCGGAGCGCCCCGGCGCGCTCATGAACTTTCTTGCCGCGATGAGTCGCGGCTGGAACATCAGCCTGTTTCATTACCGCAACCATGGCGCCGATTACGGTCGCGTGCTGATTGGCATTCAAGTGCCGTCGCAAGACAAAGGCAAGTTCCGAGCGTTCCTCGCGCGAGTGGGCTACCCCTACCACGAGGAAACGCGAAATCCCGCCTATCGGCTATTTCTCGCCTAGCAGCCTGTCCGACCGCCAAGTCCGACAGGCTGCTAAAGGGGTTTGTCGGAACCAAGTCCGACAAACTCCTACGGCGAGAAATAAAGGGGCCGCACGCGGCCCCGGCTATGTTGCCGCACGTGGTGTGCAAACCTCTTTATCTCCCGTGGCCGAGCGTCGATAAGACGTTTTCCGACGCGTTAGCCCGTTACAGACAACTAGCAGCCTGTCGGACTTAACAGTCCGTACAGGCTGCTAAAGGCAACACCGGCTCACAATTTCAATGAAAACCCAGCCGAAGCTGCGCAATCTGGAAGGAGGTGAGGGTGAATTCGCATAACGGTCATCCTTTCTGGCAAATGTTCCAGTGCCGGTTTTGCATCAGGAGTTTGTCGGCGCTAAGTCCGACAAACTCCTAGGAAAACGGGATAAAATTCAAGCTCCGGAGCGATAACCCTCGCATTCCAAATGAGAAGTTTGAGTGGATTGGCGTTGTTTCTATTGATGCTCGCTGCACAGGCAGCGAGCATGGATAAGGATTTTCTTGCAGCGCGCGAGGCGTACCGGGTCGGAAACGCGGCCCGGCTCGACGCTTATGCCAAGCGCCTGCGCGGGCACCTGCTCGAACCCTATGTCCTCTACTACCAGCTCAAGATGCGGCTGGTCGACGCAAGCTTCGAGGACGCGCACGCTTTCATCGCCTCGTATCACGACAGCCCTCTGTCGGAGAGATTGCGTGCGAATTGGCTGAAGGTGCTCGGCAAAAGCGAGCGCTGGGACCTTTTCGAGCAGGAGCTGCCTCAGCTCCGGGACGCTGATCTCGAGCTGACGTGCTATGCGCTTCAGTTCCGTGCGCGCGCCGATCCGGACGAGGCGCTCGAAGAGGCGCGTCCGCTCTGGTTCGTCACCCGGCGGTTGCCCGGGAGCTGCGCGCCCCTGATGAAAGCGCTGATGGCTTCCGGGATGCTTTCATCCGATGACATCTGGACGCGAATCCGGTATGCGCTGGAGGCGGGGCGCGTGAACCTTGCGCGGCGGCTGGCCCAACAATTGCCGCGGGGGGAAGCGCCTGCTTCACGCGTGCTCGAGGCGGCTCGGTCCAACCCGGCGCGCTACCTGGAGCGGCAGCGGTTCAACCTCAAGTACCGGGGCGGTCGCGAGACCGTGATGTTCGCCGCGCACCGGCTCGCGCGGACATCGCCGTCGCAGGCGGCACGGCACTGGGCGAGCCTCGAGGACCGTTTCAGCCCGGAGGAGCGTGCCTACGTATGGAGCCTGATCGGATATCTGGGGGCACGCGCGCATGATCCGGGCGCACTCGAATGGTACGCGCGTGCGGGGGAGAACCTGTCTGACCTGCAGCTTGCTTGGAAAGTGCGGGCGGCGCTGCGGGCGCGGGCGTGGCCCGAAGTCCTGGCAGCGATCGAGGCCATGACCGAGGAGGAAAGCGAGAAACCCGCCTGGCGTTTCTGGAGGGCGCGGGCATTGATGGAGACCGGGCGCGCGCGCGAGGCCGAGGAAATACTCAAGCCGCTCGCGACGGAGTTCAACTTCTACGGGCAGCTTGCCGTGGAGGAGCTCGGCGGCAGGATCGAGGCGCCGCTCATCGCGTACCGGCCAACCGACGCGGAAGTCGACGCGATGAACGAGCTGATCGGCATCCGGCGCGCGCTCGAGCTCGATCGCCTCGGCAAGCGCATCGATGCCAATCTGGAATGGCGCTGGGCCATCCGCGGCTTCGACGACAAGCAGCTGCTTGCCGCGGCCGAGATCGCGCGCCGCTACGAAGACTACGACCGCACGATCAGCACGGCCAATCGAACAATCTCATTGCACGATTTCAGTCTGCGCTACCCGGCGCCCTATCGTGAGGTACTACAATCCCACGCGGAGGAATTCGCGCTCGACGAGGCATGGATTTACGGTCTGATCCGGCAGGAGAGCCGCTTCATCGTGAATGCGAGGTCGCAAGCCGGGGCAAGAGGGCTCATGCAGCTGATGCCATCGACCGCACGCTGGGTGGCGCGGAAGCTGCAGTTGAAAAACTGGCGCTGGTCGCGGATGACCGACGTCGACACCAACATCAATCTTGGCACGTATTACCTGCGCCATGTACTGGACGCGCTCGATGGCCATGCCGTACTCGCATCCGCCGGCTATAATGCCGGGCCGCACCGGGCGCGCGCCTGGCGTCCGGAGACGGCGATCGAAGGCGCCGTCTATGCCGAGACCATCCCCTTTAACGAGACGCGCAACTACGTCAAGCGGGTCATGGCGAACACGACCTACTATGCGCATAATTTCGGCCGGAACCTGCAATCGCTCAAGCAGCGCCTGGGGATCATCCAGGCACGGGATGTGAACGGAGAAAAGCCATTGGGCGACACCCCGTAGCGTCGAAGTCAGAAGTCAAGAGACGGAAACCGCAGAGTAGCGTTTGAGGCCGCAAAATGGAAATCACGACTGTTGCAATAATTGGCGGCTCAGGGTTTGTTGGCCGCCATATCTGTCACCAGCTTGCGGGCGAGGGCTACCGGGTGCGTGTTGCGGCCCGCGACCGTGAGCGCGCCAAGGACAAGCTGATTTTTTTGCCGACGGTGGAGGTCGAGTCCGTCAACGTGCACAACCCGCGGCAACTCGCCGCTTTCGTTCGCGGCGCGGATGCGGTGATCAACCTCGTAGGCGTCTTGCACGAGCGCCGCGGTGCGGGGGGGTTTCAGGCCGCACACGTCGAGCTCGCGAGCAAGGTCGTGGCCGCATGCCATGAAATCGGCGTGCACCGCCTGCTACATATGAGCGCATTGCAAGCGGACCGGAACGGGCCCAGCCGCTACCTGCGCAGCAAAGGGGAGGCCGAGGCAATCGCGCGCGATTCGGGCCTGGCGTGGACGCTGTTTCGTCCCTCTGTCATTTTCGGGGAAGGCGACAGTTTCGTAAACTTGTTCGCGCAGCTGCTTCGGCTTGCGCCGGTCGTGTTCCTGGCCTGTCCAGATGCGCGCTTCCAGCCCGTATTCATCGAGGATGTCGCGGCGGCGTTCGCAAGGAGCCTCAAAGATCCCGGAAGCGTCGGCAAGAGCTACGATCTGTGCGGGCCGAAGGTCTACCGCTTGCGGGAGCTAATCGAGTTCGTCGGTGTCATTACAGGCCGGCCGCGTCCCGTCATCGGCTTGAACGACACGTTATCCTACTGGCAGGCCTTCGCGATGGAGTTGCTGCCGGTCAAGCTGATGACGCGCGACAACTACTACTCGATGCAGCTCGACAGCGTGTGCGATTGCGCGTTTCCGCTCGGCATCGAACCGACGGCGCTCGAGGCGGTCGCGCCCGCCTTCCTGGCGCAGCGCACGCCGCGCCAGCGCTACCAGTGGATGCGCGGCCGGGCGCGCCGCAATCATTCGGTGATTGGTGAGTCGTGAATGGTGACTGGACAAAAATCCCGAACCCTATTCCCCAGCCAGTGGTGAGCGCTAAGCACTGAACGGCGTTTTCGCACCGTAGTTTCCTGAACATCGGCGCCCAGACATGGGTTCACCACTCACCACTCACCACTCACCACTCACGCAGTTATGAAGATCTATTGCGTGGGCGGAGCGGTACGTGACGAGCTCCTCGGGCTACCGGTGAAGGACCGCGACTACGTGGTCGTCGGCGCGACGCCTGAGGAGATGCTGCAGCAGGGATTCAAGCCGGTCGGCAAGGATTTTCCGGTGTTCCTGCACCCTCAGACCCACGAGGAATATGCGCTCGCACGCACGGAACGCAAGACGGCGCGCGGCTATCACGGCTTCGAGTTCTACACCGCGCCGGACGTCACGCTCGAGCAGGACCTCGCGCGGCGCGACCTTACGATCAATGCGATTGCCAAGGACGCGGAGGGCAAGCTCATCGATCCATTCGACGGGGCATCTGACCTGAAGGCCGGCGTGCTGCGCCACGTGGGCCCCGCGTTCGCGGAGGATCCCGTGCGCATCCTGCGGGTGGCACGCTTCGCCGCGCGCTTCGGATTTCGCGTCGCTCCTGAAACGCTGGCGTTGATGAGCGCGATGGCGGAAAACGGAGAAGCCGACGCGCTCGTCGCAGAGCGCGTGTGGCAGGAACTCGCGCGGGGCCTCATGGAGTCGAAGCCCTCGCGCATGCTCGGCGTTCTGCGCGAGTGCGGCGCGCTCGCTCGGGTCATGCCCGAGCTCGATGCGCTCTGGGAAGATCACGACGCGGCGCGCGAGGCTTTGCGCGCGCTCGACGCCTCGGCAGTCGCCGATGACCGCCTCGAAGCGCGGGTCGCAGCACTCGCGCGCTTGCTCGACCCACTCGCGGTCGAATCGCTCGCGGGCCGGCTCAAAATGCCTGCCGATAGCCGCGATCTGGCCCTGCTCGCCGCGCGGTACGGCAACAGCGTCGCCGACGCCGGGGAGCTGAGTGCCGAGGAGTTGTTCGAGCTGTTCGAGGTGACTGATGCGTGGCGGCGGCCAGAGCGCTTAAAGAAACTCGTCAGCGCGTCGCTGGCGGGCGAGCAGAACGGTGGGCCGGCGAGATTGCGGCTCGATAGCGCGCTGGCGGCTGCGGCGACGATCGACGCGGGAGCCATCGCGAAGTCGAGTGCGACGCCGGCAGAAATCGGCCGTCGGGTCGCGGAGGCACGCCTGACCGCTATTCGCAAAGCCCTGGAAGACCGGTAATGAGTAACGCGTCGAGGCGAAGACATGAGCGCTTCGCCCATCACCTATCACCTATCACGAGTAAGGGAGCATGATGATTGACCTGTACACATGGACGACGCCCAACGGCCGCAAGGTTTCGATCATGCTGGAAGAGCTGGGGCTGCCCTACCGCGCGCACGCGATTAACATCGGCAAGGGGGATCAGTTCAAGCCGGAGTACGTGAAGATCAATCCGAACAGCAAGATCCCTTCAATCGTGGACCCGGACGGCCCCGACGGGAAACCCGTGGCAATGATGGAATCGGGCGCGATTCTGGTTTATCTTGCGGGGAAGACCGGTAAACTGCTGCCGGAGTCCATCCGCGGCCGCTATGAAGCGCTGCAGTGGCTGATGTTCCAGATGGGCGGCGTGGGGCCATTCTTCGGCCAGGTGCACCATTTTCTGCGCGCGGCGAAACAGGCCGTGCCGTATGCGATCGAGCGCTATGTGAAGGAAACGCGCCGGCTCTACGGCGTCCTCGACGCGCATCTCAAGGATCACGAGTTTCTTGCTGACGAGTACTCCATCGCGGATATCGCGACCTATCCCTGGACCGCACGCTATGAGTGGCACAAGACGCGTCTCGAGGACTTTCCATACCTGAAGCGATGGTTCGATGCGATTTCGGCGCGGCCGGCGGTGCAACGGGGCATGAAGGTTCCTTCGTAAAATAACTGCGTGACGAATGACGAATGACGAATGACGAATGACGAGTGACTCGTGACTCGGGGCCGGGAACCGGAACTCCGTGAGACACAAATGAAACGTGAGCGAAGGCGTTGGGTCATTGCCGGTGCGGCGATGCTTGCGGCGCCGGCGATGGCGTTTGCCCAGCGTTGTCGAGTAACCCCGCGGGATGCGCTGGGCCCGTACTGCAAACCCGGCGCGCCCGCCGAACCGGAATTGTGCGCGAGCGGCTCGGCCGGCGGGCGCATGCTCACGGTGAAGGGGAGGGCGCTCGGCATGCCGGGCGGCGCGCTCGCCGCGGGCTTCGACGTCACGCTCGCGAAGCTAGGCTAGCGGCCCGGACGACCGTTGCGCTAGCAGCCTGTCGGACTTACCCGAGGATCACGCGCACCTTGTGGGCTTGACCATCATCCGCGAGTGGTACTCGCGTCGGGCCGCCCGGCAGCAGCTTGCCGTCCAGCTCGGCGTAAGCGACTCCACCGCTAACGCCGGTAGGGTTCTCGACGGCGATGTCGTAGCGCGCAGAGCGGTAGTTGAAGACGATCTCGAAACGCGGCCACTCCTTGGGAATGCAGGGCGCCAGGAGCAGGGACGCTCCCTGTAGTCGAAAGCCGAGGATCGCTTCGATCCCGGCCCGGTACAGCCACCCGGCCGAGCCGGTGTACCAGGTCCATCCGCCGCGCCCGACATGCGGGGCGACCGAATAGACATCGGCGGCGACGGCGTAGGGCTCGACCTTGTAGCGCTGCACGTCCGCCCGCGTGCTCGTGCGGTTGATTGGATTCAAGAGCGAGAACAGCTCGGCGGACTTGTCGCCATCGCCCAGCGCCGCAAAAGCGATCACCGACCAGGCGGCGGCGTGGGTGTATTGGCCGCCGTTCTCCCGGATGCCGGGCGGGTAGCCTTTGATGTATCCGGGATCGAGCGGCGTGCGGTCGAAGGGCGGCGTGAACAGCAGCGCGAGACCCTCGTCGCCGCGGATGAGTTGCGCGTCCACAGCGGCCATGGCGCGCAAGGCACGAACCGGATCCGCCGTCCCGGAGATTACGCCCCAGGATTGCGCAATCGAGTCGATCCGGCATTCGCCGCTCGCGGACGAGCCGAGCGGCGTGCCGTCGTCGAAATAGCCACGCCGGTACCAATCGCCGTCCCAACCCTCTTGCTCGAGTGCGGTTCGAAGCCGAGCGGTGTGCGACAGCCACTTCGCGGCGCGCGCATGCTCATCGCGACCTTTCGCCAAAGGCGCGAACGCCGCGAGCGTCGCGTGCAGGAACCAGCCGAGCCAGACGCTCTCCCCCTTGCCCATCTCGCCGACCCGGTTCATGCCGTCGTTCCAGTCGCCCGTGCCGATCAGCGGCAATCCGTGTTCACCGAGGGCGAGGCTCTGGTCGAGCCCGCGCGCGCAGTGCTCGAAGAGTGTTGCGCTCTCGTCCGCGATCATGGGCTGGAAGTAGGCATCGTGCTCGCCGGACCGTAGCCGCTGGCCTTCGAGGAATGGAACAGGCTCGTTCAGCACTGCGAGGTCGCCGGTCGTCTCGACATAGTGTGCGGCGGCGTAGGCGAGCCATATTCGGTCGTCCGAGATGCGTGTGCGCACACCCTGGCCGGACGGCGGCAGCCACCAGTGCTGAACATCCCCTTCGACGAACTGCCGGGCCGCGGCACGCAGGAGATGCTCGCGCGTCATCGCCGGTCGCGACAGGGCGAGCGCCATTCCGTCCTGGAGCTGGTCACGGAAGCCGTAAGCACCGCTCGCCTGGTAGAACGCCGAGCGCGCCCACACGCGGCACGCAAGCGTTTGGTAGAGCAGCCAACGATTCAGCATGATGTCCATCGAAAGGTCCGGCGTTTTCACCTGCACCGTGCCGAGCACCTCTTCCCAATGCCCGACCACCGCGCGCAGGACCGCGTCGAGATCGGCGGCCCGGTAGCGATCGATCAGGGATTGCGCATCGGCTGCCATCGCCGCCTGCCCGAGGAGGAAGACGATCTCCACCGTACCCTCAGGCTCGAGCTCGACCGGCGCTTGAAGGGCGCCGCAAGGGTCGAGCCCGGCGCCCACCCGCTGCGAGAGAGGCGCGTTCCCGGCAAGCGCGGCGGGGTTGTCGAGCGTGCCGTTACGCCCCAGGAATTCCCGCCGGTCGCCGGTCCAGGCGATCTGTCGTCCGCCGAGGTCCGCAAAGGCGACGTGCGAACCGAACGCGATGTTCCACGGGTTGCGCGCGAACATCGCGCCCGTCTTCGGATCGATGGCCGTCACCACCGAGAGTGCCGATGCGCTGCGCGACGGCCCGAGCACCCACTCGACATAGGCCGTGACCGAAAGCCGCCGTGATCGCCCCGATGTGTTCCGGATCGTCAGTCGCGAGATCTTGATGGGATCGTCGAGCGGCACGTACTGGAGAAGATCGAGCGCGATGCCATGTGCGGCGTGCTCGAACCGGCTATACCCCTGGCCGTGCCTGGCGGTATAGGGCGCGGCCTCGCGGCGGATCGGCAGCGCCGTCGGCCCCCACAGCTCGCCGGACTCCTCGTCGCGCAGGTAGAGGACCTCGCCCGGCCGATCGGTGACCGGATCGTTCGACCAGGGCGTGAGCTGGTTCTCGCGGCTGCTGAGCGACCAGGTGTAGCCGCTGCCCTCGACCGCGACCTGAAAGCCGAAGGCGGGATTGGCAACGACGTTGATCCACGGGGCGGGGAGCGAGCGCCCGGGGCCGAGGATCGTCACGTACTCCCGTCCGTCCGCGGTAAAACCGCCGAGCCCGTTGAAGAATTCGAGGTCCGGCGGCACCGGATCGGCCGGCGACACGTCCGCGGATGGCACGCGCCGCGGCGGTGGCACCGTGGCGGTGTTCGCTTCGTGGAGACGGCCAAGCTGTTCCGATAGCGTTACGTGTCCTCCGACCAGCACGGCCCGGGCCGTGGCGAGAAGCAGGGCGCGCGTCTCCGCCGGAAAGAGATCTGCACGCAGGACGAACACCGAGCCGCGCGCGAGGTCCGCGCCGATCTGCGGTCGGGACTGGCTTGCTCGGACCAGCGTCTCCAGGGCGACCTGAAGATCCTGAATGTAGGAGGATCGGCGTTCGTTCAGGATCACGAGATCGACGGCGAGCTGCTTTATCCGACAGTATTCGTGGGCGCGCAACAGCTGGCGGACGATCGCGACATCCTCGATGTCGTCGATCCGCACGAGGACGATCGGGACGTCGCCGGAGATGCCCTGCGCCCAGAGCGCCGCCGGCCCGCCGCCGCCGCGACGGATGACCTCCGATGACGGACGCAGCGACGGATCGGCGTAGAGCACGTGGCCGGCGAGACGCTGAAAGAGGCCCGCCTGCTCCGCGTCGATGCCGAGATGGCTCAGTTGCACTTGCGCCTGGGTCCACGCCAACGTGGCCGCGCGGTCGAAGGCCGCCGGGTCGTGATGCTTGTCAGCCAGGTCCAGCACATCGCCGCGGGACGACGCGACGACCGTCCAGAATGCGATGCGCGCCGTCCTGCCCGGCGGAACCCGCACGCGGCGGCGCAGCGCGAAAACGGGATCGAGGACGGTACCGACGGTGCCGGAAAGCGGCAGGCCATCCATCACGGCCATCGGTGTCCGGACTTCGCGTCCACGGCCGAGGAAACGGGCGCGGTCGGTTTCGATCTCCGGCTCGCCCACCATCTCGCCTTCCACGACGGCAAGATGCGCCGCCCAGATTTCGGGCTCGCCGGGCGAGCGACGCCGCCGCGTCGCCAGGATGGCCCCGACCTTGGCGAGATATTCGGTTTGTACGAAAAGCTTGGAGAAGGCCGGGTGTGCCGAGTCGGCGGCGGGCGGTGCCAGCACGAGTTCGGCGTACGACGTGAGCTCGATGTCCCGTGCGCGGCCGCCCGCATTTGCGACGGAGATGCGGCGAACCTCGGCGTTGTCCTCCGGCGAGACGACGACCTCGAGCGTGGTGGTGATCGATCCGTCGCGCCGGACGAACTCGGCGCGATCCTCGGTGAACGTGACGGCGTAGCCGTCCGGTTCCACGCCGCACGGCTGGTAGCCGGCGGACCACACATCGCCGCTCTGCACGTCGCGCAGGAAAACGTAGGCGCCCCAGTCGTCGCGGGTGACGTCTTCGCGCCAACGCGTGATCCCGACGTCGCCCCAGCGGCTGTACCCGGAGCCGGCGCCCGTCAGCATCACCGCATACCGGCCGTTCGAGAGCAGGTGCACCTCCGGCGTGGCGTCGTGCGCGGAGCGGAGCCGTCGCACCGCCGGCAGGTCCAGGTCGCGGACCGTCGCTGCCGTCCTGACGTCCTCCGCCCTGGGATGAGCTACCGCGACGTCGCGCGGGGTGCGTTCTTGGAGGAGCAGTTCCGTCGCCTGCACGAACGGTTCGGCATGGAACCGCGCCCGCATTGCCCCGTCGAGGAGAGCGTTGGCGAGGGCGACCACCGTCATGCCCTGATGGTGGGCCATGAAGGCGTGCACGATCGCGACGTCTTTTCCTTCGGGCAGCCGCGCGGGCGTGTAGTCCAGCGCCTCGTAGAAGCCGTAGCGGCCATGCGCGCCGATGGCCGCGAGGCGTGCGAAGTTGCGCGCGGCCGCTCCCGGATCGACCATGGCCGCGAGCGCCGTCGCGTACGGCGCGACGACGGCGTTCTCGCCGAGACCGCGTTTCAACCCCAGACCCGGGACGCCGAAATTCGAATACTGATAGGTGAACTTCAGGTCACGGACGTTGTACGCGGATTCCGAAACCCCCCAGGGCACACCGAGCGCGGCGCCATAACGGATCTGCCGGCGGACGACGAGACGGCTCGTCTGCTCGATCAGGCTGCCGGCCGGCGCGCGCATGACGAGCGCGGGCATCAGATACTCAAACATCGATCCCGACCAGGAGATCAACGCTGCGCCGCGTCCGACCGGTGTGACGGCGCGCCCGAGCCGGAACCAGTGGCGCGAGGCCACGTCGCCCTTGGCGATCGCCACGAAGCTCGCAAGGCGAGCCTCCGAGGCGAGCAGGTCGTAGCAGCTCGGGTCGAGATCGCCCTCCGCGACCCGGTAACCGATCGAGAGGAGCTTGCGCTCCGGGTCGAGGAGAAAGCCGAACTCCATCGCGCCGGCCATCGCCCGCGCCGTCGCCGCCAGCGTTGCGAGGCGCTGTTCCAAGGAGCGGGCGGCGTGGGCGTCCGTCGCGACGTCGTGCCGGTGACTCTCGATCGACGCCAGCGTCGCCTCCGCCCAGTACAGCATCTCGGCACCGGCGTCGTCTTCGCGTTCGCTGGCGAGCGTGCGCGCGATATCCGCCATCGTGGTGGCGTGCGGCGCGACTTCCGCCAGTCGCGCACCGATTTCCTCCGGCGGCGTCAGCGCCCGGCGGAGCGCGGCGGCGAGCACGTCGAGCGCATCGCCAAGTTGCTGCCCCGTGATTGTCTGCGTGCGCCGGTCGTCGGGAAGTCTTTGCAGGGCTTCGCGCGTGAGCTGCAGGGCGTCGTCGACGCCGGCGAACAGCTCGGGGCCTGCCACCGGGCGGCCGATCCACTCCTGGCAGGCATTCGCGAGCGCGATCAGGTGCCCGGCAAGATTGCCGCTATCCACCGACGAGACGTACGGCGGGTCAAGCGGACGAAGATCACGTGTGTCGTACCAGTTGTAAAAGTGGCCGCGGAACCGCTGCAGGCGGCCCATCGTGGCGAGCGTCGCTTCTAGCCGGTCCACGGTCTCGATCGTCCCCGCCCAGCCGAAGTCGCGGGCGCTGACCGCGGAGAGAAGGTAGACGCCGAGATTGGTGGGCGAGGTCCGGTGCGCGACGGTCGGCTTCGGCTCTTCCTGGAAATTGTCCGGCGGCAGCATGTGGTCCGTTGCCGTTACGAAGGTCTCGAAAAAGCGCCAGGTGTGGCGCGCGACCAGCCGCAGAGCGCGGGCGTCCGCGGCGGAGACCGACATACGCCCTGCGACGAGCGGCGAAAGGCTTGTCCATCGCGCGATGGCCGGCGATGCCATCCAGGCGACAAGGAACGGTGCCGCAACCGGCCAGGCGTCGTTCCCGACCCACCAGACGACGATCGCGGCAACGATCCCGATGGCGACACCGCCGCTCATTTGCCGGTAGAACCCGGCGAGGTCGAGTCGGGGGCCTACCGTCGCCTGAGCTGCCGTGGTCCAGTCGAGCAGGTGCCGGTGGCTCACGAGCAGACGAAACAGCGTTCTTCCGATTGCGTCTGCCATCAACCATGCCTGGTGTGGCAGAAATACGACCAGCAGTGCGGACAGGGACAGGGAGAGCCGCACATCCGCGGCGAGCGCGCGCAGGTGGCTGCGTGCCGTGACCCGGGTGCGTCGCGGCACAATCGCAGAGAGAACTGGGAGCAGCGTCGACAGCGCGATCGTCGACAGGATGAAACCCGTCCAGAGGACGGCAGCCTGCAGGGTCAGTGTCCACGCCGCCACCAGCGCGACGAGGCTCGCCGGTGCCGAGAGCGTCCGCCGCAGATTATCCAGCATCTTCCAGCGGCCGATCAGCGGCAGTGTGCTGGCGTCGGAAGCAGAGGGGCCGGGCCCGTTCCGATCGGGGCCTTCCCGGCCCCCCCGCACCCCCCGGTCACGCTTGATAGCGTCCCGGTCATCGCCGGCGGAGGCGTCGCCGCGACCGAGGATCCACGGCAGCAATTGCCAGTCGCCACGCGCCCAGCGGTGCTGGCGTGCCGCCGCCACGTCGTAGCGTGACGGAAACTCCTCGACGACCTCGATATCGGACGCGAGGCCGGCGCGGGCGAACGTCCCCTCGAACAGATCGTGACTGAGCAGTGTACTCTCGCGCACGCGCCCGTCGAGCGCCGCTTCGAATGCATCCACCTCGTAGATGCCCTTGCCGGTGTAGGAGCCCTCGCCAAAGAGATCCTGATACACGTCGGAGACGGCAGCGGCGTAAGGATCGATGCCGCTCATGCTGGAAAAGATGCGCTGGAAGAGCGACCCCTCGCGGCCGATCGGCAGCGACGGTGTGACGCGCGGCTGCAGCACCCCATATCCTTCGACGACGCGCCGGGTGCGGGCATCGAACCGCGGACGGTTCAACGGGTGCGCCATCTTGCCGACCAGCCGACGGGCCGTTTCCCGCGGCATGCGGCTGTCCGCGTCGAGTGTGATGACGTAACGGACGCCGGAAGGCGACGCGGGAAGCCGTCCGCCGACGTCCACGAATGTCGTATCGGCCGCGCCGCGGAGCAGCCGGTTCAGTTCGTGGAGCTTGCCACGCTTGCGTTCCCACCCGATCCACCGCCGCTGCCCGTCGTTCCAGACTCGCCGGCGATGGAACAGCAGGAAGCGGTTCCCGCCGCCAGCCGGTCCGTAGCGGCGATTCAGGCGGGCGATGCCCGCGGCGGCTGCGTCGAGGAGCGCGTCATCTCCTGCAACGGTCTCGGTCGCGGCGTCCGTCCAGTCCGAGAGCAGCGCGAAATGAAGCTCGCGTTCCGGAGTTGCAAGGTGGTGGATCTCCAGGCGCTCGATTTGCTCTTCGAGCGCGGCCTGCGTCGTGAGAAGGATCGGGACGGCGACCACTGTGCGCAGGTGCGAAGGCACACCATCGCGGAGCTCCAGGCCCGGCAGGATTGTCGCACCGAACCCTCTCGTGACGCCGCGGTTCACGAGCGCCATCGCCGCATCGATCGAGGGGATCAGACCGAGAAGGGCGAGGAAAACGAGCCATCCGCTCCCGATTCCCGCTCCCGCCAGCGCAAACAACGGGAAGGAGAGAATAATCGCAGTGGCCATGCCGATGGTGCCGATATAGCCGCCGATGCCGATGGTTGCGGTCAAACGACCGGCCCACCTCCGTAAGGGTGCGCGAAATCCGATCCTGGCCTCGAACGTGCGACGCCCCCCGGCGATCAGGTGATAACCGGGATCGCGCTCGCGGCTACCGGCACCGTTGCCCTCTTGTTGTGCCTGATGCTCCGGATCGTTTGCGGCCACAAGAGCCGCCCGCGCAATTTCCAGTTCCGTCAATCTCGAGCCCCGCGCGAGCTCCTCGATCGCGCTGCGGTAGACGTTGCGCGTCGGAAAATCCATGCCCGCGAAGTCACTGCCGGACCGCAGCGTCTCGTCGACCAGACTGACGGTCTCGAACAGCTCCGCCCAGTCGACGTCGGAGATCAGGCGCATGCTCGTGATGATGTTGCGGACCGTCACGTTCGTCGCACCCTGTCGCCGGTGCTCGTCGTGCACGATCGTATCGGAGGTCGTTCCCTGTGCCACCAGGCGCTCCTCGAGCCACAGCAGCGCCGGCGTGATCTTCGGATCCTGGTCGCGCAGCCGCTGAACGAGCTGGACGGCGAAAGCCGCCGGCAACGATGCCTGTTCGTAATGCTGAAAGACTGTCCCGACCGGCTCGGCCGGGTGCGCGTTCACGCCCAGGAGCCGGTCAGCCAGGGCGTCCGCCTCCTGGCGCGCGGCCCGGCTGGCCACGATGCGCCTCGCCCCGCGCCGAAGATTCTCCACGAGCACGATCCGCAGCGTGATCGCGACCGCCCATAACTCCCCGATTGTCAGCGGTTGAACGCGCTGGTAGGCGCGCACGAACCGGCGCAGCATCCCGGGATCGAAGCGGCTGTCCGTATGAGCGACAAAGGCCCAGGCTACGCTGAAGACCCGCGGATAGCCGGCGAAAGGTCCGGTCGCCAGCTTCGGCAATTGCCGATAGTAGCCAGGCGGCAGATCGTCACGAATTTCGCGGATCTGTTCTTCGACAAGGTGGTAGTTGTCGAGCAGCCACTCGGCGGCCGGTGTAATGGCGCGACCCGCGGCGACCGCGTTGGCGACGGCGCGATACGCTTCGAGCAGAACCGACTCGTTCTCCCTCAGTCGAACGGCGAGGGATCGCCCCCTCACCCGCCCCGGGGTGATGGGTTGGGCCGCCGCCAGGCTCTCGGCATGCTGCTCGAGACGCTCGATACTGAAGAGCTCCTCGCGGATGGACTCTTCGTTATCCCATGGCGCAGCCTGCGACGCGCGCCCGAGGGCGCGAAGAATCGCCGATTTCAACCTGGTCTTTCTGCGCTTCGGGTGACGGAAAGGGGACTCCGGCCCCATTACTTCCGAGTGATGAGAGATCAACTTGCCGCTTTATCGGGAAGCAGGCGATCCATTTCTGTTTTGACCACCGCGTAGCACTCGCACACTCGCGCTTCCAGCTTCGGGCGATCGAGAACGGTGATGTGACCGCGGCTGTAATGAATCAGTCCGTCCCCTTGCAGTTTTCCGGCGGCTTCCGTGACGCCCTCGCGGCGCACCCCCAGCATGTTGGCGATCAGCTCCTGCGTCATGGCCAGCTCGTTTGAGGGTAAGCGATCCAGGCTCAACAACAGCCAACGGCACAGTTGTTGGTCCACTGCATGGTGCCGGTTGCAGACTGCGGTCTGCGTCATCTGCGCAATCAGCGCCTGGGTGTAGCGCAGCAGCAGATGCTGAAGCGGGCCGCCGAGCTCGAATTCCGTTTTCAGCACAGCTGCTTTAAGCCGGTAGCCGTGGCCGGCGCTTTGCACTACTGCCCGACTTGGCGTGCTTTCACCACCCATGAACAACGCGATCCCGACGACGCCTTCGTTGCCTATAACCGCGATCTCAGTCGAGGCTCCGTCTTCCATGGCGTAGAGCAAAGACACGATACCGGCGGCGGGAAAATACAGGTGCCGCAATTTGCTGCCGGATTCGAAGACAACCAAGCCAAGCGGCAATGCGACGGGTTCCAGATGGGGCAGCAGGCGCGCGTAGCCCGCTGCAGGCAAGGCAGCAAGCAGATGGTTTTGCTTGGGATTATGTGCCGTAGGCATCGCGGGCTGATACTTTCCACCTTTAAAGGTGTCGTTGCCGACCCGGTCAAATTTCGCATTGCGAGAAGAGTTGACTAAACAGGATACTCCATACTCCATATGTACGCTAACGCACAGAGCGTCTTGGAAAGGAAGAGAATAATGAAAATTGGTGTTCAGCTCTCTTTCTCCCCCTCTGAACACCTGAGGTACCTGGCCCGGTAGCGGCAACCCCGTTCCGGGCCATTTCTTTGGCGGGCGGTCGGCTCCACGAAAAGCCATTCAGCCAGGAACTAAGCTTGATTGCCGTCGTGCATGTCCTTGACGACCCTGTAACACTGGCAAGAGGCTGCCTCGAGGGCTCTTTGATCGAGGATGCTGATATTGCCTCGGCTGTAGCTGATCAGTTCCCGCTGCTGCAGCGCGCCGGCAGCCTCGGTGACACCGACTCGTCGCACGCCAAGCATGTGCGCGAGAAATTCCTGGGTAAGGCGAAATTGGTCTGACCGTACGCGATCGCGGGTCATCAGCAGCCAGCGAGCGAGGCGCGCTTCCACCACGTGAAAACGATTGCACGCAGCGGTTTGCGTGACCTGGGCCATCAATACATGGGTGTAGCGGTGCACCTCGCGTTGTAATGGCGGACTTTGCCTGAACTCCTTGCGAAAGCGCTCTGATTTCATCCGCATGGCCGTCCCGCTTCCCTGCACCAGGGCACGAACGGATGAAACGCCGATGCCCAGCGCCAGGGGAATACCGACCATGCCTTCGCGGCCGACGAGACCCACTTCCAGGGCCAGGTGGCCGTCCACGAGGGTCAGCAAGGACACGACTGAATCGTTGGGAAAGTAGATATGCCGGATCGACTGCCCGGGCTCGTAGAGCACCTCGCCGAAAGTCAGCGTGACCGGCTCGAGACCGGCGAGCAGACGCAGATAGTTCTTGCGGGGCAGGGCGGCAAGCAGGCTGTTTGCAACAGGGAGTTGGTTCGCAGCCGGCATGACGCAAAGGCTACAGCAGGAATATCCCGCAGTATGTGCGCTTGCGTACAGAGTGCCTCGGCCGTGAAGCTGATAATTTTCGCTACGTATTCGAGGCGTTGCTGCACCCCGACCCCTGGAATCGGCTCGTAATGTACGACAGCGTACGGATCCGCAGGATTGCCTGGCGTACATTGGCGGCTCTTACTGTACTTTCTCCGTGAGGAAACAATGAACATCGCGATGTGGGTCCTGGCGGGAGGCCTACTCGGCTGGATAGGCTTTGCGATTCTGAAGGCCAACGCAGAACAGGGCATGGTGCTCTCGATCGTCATCGGCGCAGTCGGAGGACTCTTCGGCGGGAATGTGCTTGCACCGATGCTCGGCGCAGTCACGGAAACCTCGACTGATTTCAGCCTGTTTTCGCTGGTTATCGCGCTGGCGAGCGCGGCCGGATGCCTGCTCATCGGCAACCTGTATTCCGACCGCTTCGGCGTGTGATTCAGGAATTTGTCGGACTTAGGTGAGACAAATTCCTGAGGCAAAACCGCCTCAAAACGGGAAAAAAGTAGTGTAAACCTTGTCCTCGATCCCATTTGTATGCCCCATAGCAAGCCTAGATTGGTCGTTATCCGCAGCTTCATGCGAAATCCTCAGGCGGTTTTGCTTTTAGCAGCCTGTCGGATGCTTAAGCCCGACAGGCTGCTGGCGTGAGCGAGCAAGGCGGCGGGTTGGAACTCGCGGCTGAGACGACCGAACTGCTGTCGGCAGTCCGGTTTCAGGAAGAACTGCGGCGGGTCGCGCGCTTTCGTCCACGTCTTTCGGTCGGGGATCCGCTGGCCGCGGCGGTGAGAAAGATAGAGCAGAACCCGGCGTTTACGCAATCGCGGCTGCTGACCCGCATACTGGCTGCGCTGATTTACCAAGAGGGCGAGTTCCGGCGCGCGGAGATCGCTACCTTCGACGCGGAAACGCTCGCCATGGTCATCACCCTGATGGACGCGCACGCTGACGGAACATCGACGCGCGAGGAGTGGGTTTGTGCCGTCGACGCGGCAAAGGCTGCGCAGCTTGGCGCCGGTGGTTAAACGGCAATCTAAATCGCCAGAAATCAGAACTAGAGTCGGGATCGCTGTCGCGCTGTGATAATCGAAAACGAGGCGCAAGGCAGTCACACCGTCACGCCGTCACCCCGCGATTTCGGAGCCATTGCCCATCACGAGGATAGTGATAGGGCCAGGCCTTTACTTATCCCTTCGATGAATGCCGCGCGATGAAATCGAGCGCTACGCGGGCGGTGCCGTCGGGGTCCGTGCCCGCGGCATGGTAGCCGTCGACGGGCCGGATCGCCAGTTCGGAATTGGGGATTGTCTTCTGCCAGCTCTCGAAGACGGATCGACCGCGGCGCGCGGTGTCGGTGCCGATGTGACCACGGATCAGTGTGGTCGTCTATTTTGTAGAAGAGCTTGCAGTCAGGCAGGTCTAGATACGGCATGATTGAGTGACGAGTGACGAGTGACGAGCGATGAGAGAATATGACGGCTCATGAATTACGGCTTGCGCTGTCTGGAACCAGCACGGCGGCGCCAGTTATCCGGCCCTCGCGCAAACGCGTCAACGCCTCGTTTGCTTGCAGGAGGGGAAACGGCTCGACCGCGGTACGTACCGGGATTTTGGGTGCGAGCGCCATGAACTCTTCGCCGTCCCGGCGCGTCAAGTTGGCGACCGAACGTACGACGCGTTCGCCCCACAAAAGCTCGTAGGAAAACGCGGGGATCTCGCTCATGTGAATGCCGGCGCATACCACCGTGCCGCCCTTCGCACTGGCGCGCAGGGCGTGCACGACGAGCGGGCCGATCGGGGCGAAAATGATCGCAGCGTCGAGCGGCTCGGGCGGCAACGCAGTCGAATCGCCCGTCCATGCCGCGCCCAGCTCCTGGGCAAACCGCTGGCCCTCAGTGTCTCCCGGGCGGGTGAAGGCGTAGACCTTCCGGCCCTGGTAGCGCGCGACTTGCGCGACGATATGCGCAGCGGCGCCGAACCCGTAGATTCCGAGGCGTTCGGCGTCACCCGCCAGCACGAGCGAGCGATAGCCGATGAGGCCCGCGCAGAGCAGCGGCGCGGCCGCCACGTCATCGTAGCCGGCCGGAATGGGGAAGCAATAGCGTTGGTCGGCCACGACGTACTCCGCGTAGCCGCCATCAAGGTGGTAGCCCGTGAAGCGCGCCGCGTCACACAAGTTTTCGCGTCCGTTGACGCAGAAGCGGCATCTCCCGCAGGTATAGCCCAGCCACGGCACACCGACACGCTCGCCCAGCGCGAAGCGCTCGACGCCGGTGCCTTTTTCCGCCACGGTCCCGACGATCTCGTGACCGGGAATGATCGGGAGCTTGCCTTGCGTGAGCTCGCCGTCCGTCACGTGAAGATCGGTGCGGCAGACGCCGCACGCGCGCACCTTGACGAGGAGCTGCCCCGGCCCGGGCCGGGGCATCGGCAGGTCAACGAGCGCGAGCGGCGTGCGCGGCGCCGCGAGCTGCATGGCCTTCATCGAAATGAGGCGTGATGAGTGTCGAGTGATGAGTGACGAGCGTCCCGCGTAGCGGCGTGTGTTCGTTTTCCGTCACCCATCACTCATCACCCGTCACCGGTTCTCGGAGTCGGGGCGGGCGTGGCGCTGAAGAAAACGCACGATCTCGGACGTATCAAGAACCGGCGTTGTCCTCAGCTCATCGACACCGACCACTCTATTCGCCCAGGCCATGTGTCGCTGCATGCGCTCGACCACCGATGGCCATTCCCGTGCAGTGTGGCGCTGCGGATCGGGCAGCCCGTGGCATTGCGTGCAGGCAATGGTAAACATCTGGCCGGCTTCCGATTTCAGCGCAGGGTGCATCGGGTCCATCTCGCGTTGCCCATGCTTTCGGAGATAGGCCGTGAGGACCCGGACTTCCTGATCATCGGGCGCCTCCACGCGATCCATCATTTCCTTCATGATCGCGCCGAGGTTGCCCTTCCCTTGCATGCGCCAGACCATGCGCACCACGATGACCTTCCATTTGTCCGCGGCGTGCATCTGCGGGTTGGGCAGGTAGTGACACTGCACGCAGTAACGGGCGGCGACCCGCGCGCCCTCCGAATGCGGCTCGGGCAGCTCGCTCGGCGCGATCGAAGGCGGCAGGATGCGCTCGAGCAGCTTCCCGTGGGGGCTCTGCGACCAGAGGTATTTCGCACGCGCGATCCCCGCCGTATCCGGAGCGGCGACGCTCCGGGTGCTGACGGTGGTCAAGAGGCCGAGCGCAAGCGCGCCCAACAGAGCGCCCGGATAACTGCTATTTAATATGGAATTGATGTTACGTTTCACCAATTAGTAATCACCAATCACCAATCACGAGTCGCCCGACCTCAAAGCGTATGCCGGCGATCACCTTGGGCGAAGCCCACGAGCGGTTCCGAGAGGCCCTTTCCCAGGGCAACCACCTTGAAAAGTTCGCCCATCTCCGCCGGGCTCAACAGCTTCTGTGCCTCGGAGGCGAGCGGGGCGTAGGCCGCCACGTCCTCCGCGGGGGTTTCCGCGAGCAGGTCAGTGATGCCGCAGTTGATTAGAAATTGCGCCTGGTTGGAGTAGCCAAGCAGATTCAGCCCCGCCTCGCCCCCGGCGCGCGCAATCGCCGAGAAATCGACGTGCGTGGTGATGTCCTGCAGTCCGGGTAAAAAGAAGGGATCGCCGTGCGCGCGGTGCCGGTAGTGGCACATGAGCGTGCCGCCGGCGCGTTGCGGGTGGTAGTACTCGTGGCGCGGGAAGCCGTAGTCAATGAACAGCACCACCCCGCGGGCGAGCGTGGCGGCGAGCGACCGCGTGAAAGCGCACGCGACATTCTGAATCTCGGTGCGGTAACGGGTTTCCGGAAAACAGCTGCGGTCGGCCTGCGCTGCTTCGGGGGTCGCGCGCGCAGCCCAGGCGAAAGTCCCATCCCGCAACCCCACGCCCATCTCGACGACGCCGCTTTCCCCGCGCTCGAATAGGTGCACGGGCATGGCATCGAGCACCTCATTGCCGATCACCGTGCCGGTGAAGGCGGGCGGCAGCTGGTTGAGCCACGCGACGCGCTCGAGCAAATGCGGGGCGCGCGCCGCCAGCGTGTCACGGCTGCGATCGCGCAGGTCCGGGCTCAGCTCGAGGATCAGGTAGCGCTCGGGCACGCATGAAGCTTGCTCAAGCTCCAGCAGGAGATCTGCGGCGAGCGCGCCGCTGCCGGCGCCGATCTCGAGGATTTCGCGCAGTCCAAATCCCGCGACCTGTTTCAACTGGCGTGCCAGAGTACGACCGAACAACCGGGAGATTTCCGGCGCTGTCACGAAATCGCCGTCACGCCCCAGCCGGCGAGCGCCCGCCATGTAGTAGCCCAGCCCTGGCGCGTAGAGCGCCAGCTCCATGTAGCGGGCAAAGCTGATCCAGCCGCCGGCGCGCTCGATCTCCTGAGCGATGAGCCGACGCAAGCTCTCGCTCACTGCAAGCGCCTCGGGTGGCGGCGCGGGTAGACCCGAGTGATCGGCGGGAATAGCCAAGCGGGGACCGTGTTAGTTGGAATAGAATTCTACACGCTCATTATGACGGCATAGGTGTACGCATGGCCGGGGCTTTGGACGGGAAAGTAGTGCTGGTCACGGGCGGCGCAAAGCGGGTTGGCGCCGCGATTTGCCGGCGCATGCACGCGGCGGGCGCGAGCTTGCTCGTACACTATCGCGCGTCGGCGCTCGAGGCCAATGCGCTGCAGACCGAGTTCAACGCCCGGCGTGGCGGCTCGGTGGCGCTGGGGCAGGCCGACCTGCTCAAGCTGTCCGCCGTGGCGAAGCTCGTCGCGGCCGCGCTGGAGCAGTTCGGCCGGCTCGATGCAGTGATCAACAACGCCTCGAGCTTTTACACGACGCCGGTCGGCGAAATCTCGGAGCGGGCGTGGGACGATATTGTCGGCACCAATCTCAAGGCGCCGCTGTTTCTCGCGCAAGCCGCCGCACCTGAACTGCGGAAGGTCCACGGTTGCATCGTCAACATCATCGATATTCATGCTGAGCTGCCGATGAGGAATCATTCGGTCTACACCGCCGCCAAGGGCGGCCTGCTCGCCCTCACACGCGCGCTCGCTCGGGACCTCGGGCCCGAGGTGCGCGTGAACGGTGTTGCGCCCGGCACCATCCTGTGGCCGGAGGATGAGAGCTGGAGCGATGAGGTGGCACGCCAGAGAATCATCAGCCGGACGGCGCTGAAGCGCATCGGCGAGCCCGACGATGTGGCGCAGGCGGTAGAATTCCTGGTCGCCAGCGCACCCTATGTGACGGGGCAGGTGCTGGCGGTGGATGGCGGCCGCAGTGTCAGCCGTTGAGAGCTGTGACCAGTGACCGGTCGGGTGGGAAGCTCAAGCGCCAAAGATACTTTTGCCTTACCCCGCTCGAGCCAGGGCTGAGCCGTGGGATTGAATACCAGTCACTGGTCGCCGGTCACGCATTTTGGGACGGACGATATGGATCAGATGGCAGTACGCATACAACCTCGCAGCACGAGCGAGCGGAAGGAGTCCTACGAGTCGAACAAGCTCGTAAAGCGCCTGCGCCGGCTCGCGGGGCAGGCAATCACGGATTTCGGGATGATCGAGGACGGCGACAAGGTGATGGTCTGTCTTTCGGGCGGCAAGGACAGCCACGCGCTGCTCGATATTCTGATTTACTTCCGCCAACACGCGCCCGTCCGCTTCGATCTGGTCGCGATGAACCTTGACCAGAAACATCCAGGGTTCCCCGCACAGGTGCTGCCTGATTACCTCACCGGTCTTGGCGTGCCGTTTCGCATCGAGGAGCAGAATACCTACCGCGTGGTCAAGCGGCTGATACCCGAGGGCAAGACAATGTGCTCGCTGTGCTCCCGCCTGCGGCGCGGTGTGCTCTATCGCGTAGCCGGCGAGCTGGGCGCAACCAAGATCGCGCTGGGCCACCATCGCGACGACATCCTCGAGACGTTCCTGCTCAACTTGTTCTACGGGGGTCAGCTGAAGGCGATGTCGCCGAAGCTGCGCTCGGATGATGGACGCCACGTGGTCATCCGGCCGCTTGCCTACTGCGAGGAGGCTGATCTCGCCGCGTATGCGCAGTTGAGACAGTTTCCGATCATTCCCTGCAACCTCTGCGGTTCACAGGACAACCTCAAACGGGCGGAAATGAAGGCGTTGCTGCGGGAGTGGGAAAAGCGGCATCGCGGGCGGGTTGAGACCATGTTGAACAGCCTGCGCCATGTGCGACCGTCGCATCTGCTCGACCGCGAGGTGTTCGACTTCGATCGGCTGCCGACGAGCCGAGGCGACATCGGATCGCACGTACAATCCGATGAATTAAAATAATAATATTCAGATTACTTGTTATGGAAACAACGCTCGCGTTGTTTCCATTTTGTCAAAATGATTATGTCATGGTAACCTCCTGAGAAGCCTGCGGGAGGGACTGCTCCGGCCGGCTTCTTACACCAAACTGCGTTGGAGTATGAAATCGGTCGAACAGTGTTTCTTGGCCCGAGACCGAGGAGAATTGCGGGAGCAGGTTCGCGTGCCCACGTTGTTCCCTGTTGATTTTTTCCAGGCGGTTTTGCGTAAAGAATTGGTCGGCCTAACGCGCGACAGATTCTTACCATGAATTGCGCGGAACGCCTCGTCAGCCTGTTTGGAAGCCAAGCCGAGGTTGCCCGGCGGCTTTTGGTCGACCGCGCCGTGGTGAACAACTGGGTAAAGTCGGGCTACGTGCCGGCACGCTGGGCGGTGGAAGTGGAGGCGCTCACGGCTGGCCAGATTACCGCTCTCGAGCTGCTCAATGAGGCGACCGCCAGAAAACCCATTCGTCTCAAGTCGCGGCCGGACGGCGAGAGCCTGTTCGGCTCGCCATTTACAGGGAACGACGCCATGAACGATTACGCGCCCCCGAAACGCCTGAGCTCCTTTCACCCGCCGCAAAGAACGCTCATGGGTCCTGGCCCGACCGAGATCCACCCGCGTGTGCTGACGACGATGAGCCAGCCCGCGATCGGCTACCTCGATCCCGTCTTCGTCGAGATGATGGAGGAATTGAAGGCGCTGCTGCGCTACGTCTACCAGACGAATAACGCGCTTACCTTCCCGATCTCGGGCCCCGGCTCGGTGGGAATGGAATACTGCTTCGTGAACCTCGTTGCCCCTGGCGACAAGGTGATCGTGTGCCGCAACGGCGTGTTTGGCGGGCGCATGATCGAGAATGTCGAGCGCTGCGGCGGCACGCCGATCGTCGTCGAGGACAAGTGGGGCGAGCCGGTCGATCCCGGCAAGCTCGAGGAGGCTCTCAAGAAGAACCGCGACGCGCGCGTGGTCGCTTTCGTGCACGCCGAAACCTCGACGGGCGTGCAATCCGCCGCGAAAACGCTGGTCGGGATCGCGCACCAGTATGACGCGCTCACCATTGTCGACGCCGTGACCTCACTCGGGGGCGTTCCCGTCCTCGTCGATGAATGGGGGATAGACGCGATTTACTCGGCGAGCCAGAAGTGTCTCTCCTGTACGCCAGGTCTCTCGCCCGTGTCCTTCTCCGACCGCGTGGTCGACCGTGTGAAATCGCGCAAGGACAAGATCCACTCGTGGTTCATGGACATGAACTTGCTGCTGGGCTATTGGGGCGCCACCAACCGCACCTATCATCATACGGCGCCGACCAATTCACTGTTCGGGTTGCACGAGGCGTTGCTGCTCATCAACGAGGAAGGGCTCGAAAACAGCTGGGCGCGGCACCAGCGGCACCACACCGCGCTCAAGGCCGGCCTGGAGGCCATGGGACTCAAGTTCCTGGTCAAACCCGAACACCAGCTGCCGCAAATGAACGCGGCTATGTGCGCCGAAGGCGTGGACGAGGCCTTGGTGCGGCGCACGCTGCTCACGGAGTTCAACCTCGAGATCGGGGCCGGACTCGGGCCGCTGGCTGGCAAGATTTGGCGCTTCGGCCTGATGGGCTATTCCTGTCGTCCCGACAACGTGATGCTGTGCCTATCCGCGCTTGGATCAGTACTCGAAGATCTCGGTATGCCGGTGCACGTGGGCGATGCAGAAGCCGCGGCGCACGCCGCCTATGCGTCGATGCACGCCCGGGCAGCAAAGGCTAAAGCCAAGGGCAAAGGGGCCACCGCGAAGGCCGCAGCCTGACGCGGTAAGCCGGCATGCGAAGGCCCGAAACGGGTCGAAATTGGGCCTGAAGTTAGCGGTCACTTCGCTCGATTTCCCCTATGAAGATTGACCGCACAGTCAGAAACGGCTGCTTCCAGGCACTGGTCACCGGTCACGCTTTTTGGCTAGAGCCCGAGGCGCTGCCAGATCGTCGTGGTCAACCCAGCTTGATTGAGCGTGTAGAAATGCAGCCCGGGCGCGCCCGCGCGCAGCAGGTCCTCGCACAGGCGAGTGACCACGTCCAGTCCTAGCGCGCGAATCGATGCCCGGTCGTCGTGGAAGCTCTCGAGCCGAAACCGCAGCCAGCGCGGAATTTCGGCGCCACAGGCGTCCGAGAACCGCGCGAGCTGGGTAAAGTTTCCGATTGGCATGATGCCGGGCACGATGGGGATCGCGATGCCCGCCGCCTCGCATTCATCGATGAAGCGGAAGTAGGCGTCGGCGTTGTAGAAATATTGCGTGATCGCCGAGTTGGCTCCGGCGTCCACCTTGCGTTTGAAGTTGCGGATCTCGTCGGCAGCCGGGCGCGTCTGCGGATGGAACTCGGGATAGCATGCGACCTCGATCTCGAACCAGTTGCCGGTGCTCTCGCGGATGAATGTAACCAGCTCGTTTGCATAGCGCAGCTCGCCTGCTGCAGCCAGACCCGACGGTAGATCGCCGCGTAGCGCCACGACATGCCGGATGCCTTGGGCCTGATACTTCTCCAGCTGTGCCTTGATGTCGGCGCGCGATGAGGCGACACAGGAAATGTGCGGTGCCGCCTCGTAGCCGGCGGCGCGGATCTCGAGGACGGTCTCGAGCGTGCCTTCACGGGTCGAGCCCCCCGCTCCGAAGGTCACCGAGAAGAACTTCGGGCCGAGCTGGCCCAGTTGCTTCCACGTGTCGCGCAGCCTCGCCTTGCCTTCCGCCGTCTTGGGCGGAAAAAACTCGAAGCTGAAGGCGCGCGGGTGTTTTCTCTGGGACTGCACGAAAGCGAAGGGTAAAGGCCTCGAGGATGAAGGACGCCCCGGGTACGCCCCGCGCGCCTAATATTCCTTCTGCCTTCCGCCCACCTCCTTAGTAACGATAGTGGTCCGGCTTGTAGGGCCCGTCGACGTCAACGCCGATATAGCGGCACTGCTCCTCCGCGAGGACCGTCAGATCCACGCCGAGTTTCTTCAGATGCAGCCGCGCCACGCGCTCGTCGAGCTGCTTGGGCAGGACGTAGACCTTCTTGCCGTACTTCGAAGCGTGCGCAAAGAGCTCGATCTGCGCGAGCACCTGGTTCGTAAAGGAATTGGACATCACGAAGCTGGGGTGGCCGGTGCCGCAGCCCAGGTTCACGAGCCGGCCCTCGGCGAGCACGATGAGGCGCTTGCCATCGGGGAAGATGACGTGGTCCACCTGCGGCTTGATGTTGTCCCATTGGTACTGTTTCAAGCCGGCGATGTCGATCTCGGAGTCGAAGTGGCCAATGTTGGCCACGATCGCATTGTGCTTCATGCGCTTCATGTGGTCGTGCGCGATGACTCGCAGATTGCCGGTCGCGGTGACGAAGATATCGGCCTTGTCGGCGGCGTAGTCCATCGTCACGACGCGATAGCCTTCCATCGCGGCCTGCAGCGCGCAGATCGGGTCGATCTCGGTCACCCAGACGATCGCACCCAGCCCGCGCAGGGACTGCGCGCAGCCCTTGCCAACGTCACCGTAACCCGCCACGAGTGCGATCTTGCCCGCGATCATGACGTCGGTTGCGCGCTTGATGCCGTCGACGAGCGATTCGCGGCAGCCGTACAGGTTGTCGAATTTCGACTTGGTGACCGAGTCGTTGACGTTGATGGCGGGGAACGGGAGCCGGGCTTCCTTTTCCATTTGGTAGAGCCGGTGAACGCCGGTGGTGGTTTCCTCGGTCACACCCCTGATTGCCGCCTGGATGCGCGAGTAGTAGCCCGGCTTTTCCTTAAGCTGTTTCTTGATCGTGGTGAAGAGGACGGTTTCCTCCTCGTTGGTCGGGCGCGACACGAGGCCGGGATCCTTCTCCGCACGGGCGCCGAGCGTGACCAGCAGGGTGGCATCGCCGCCGTCATCGAGGATCATGTTCGGTGTGCCACCGTCCCCCCAATCGAGAATACGATGCGTGTAATCCCAATACTCCTCGAGGTTCTCGCCCTTGTGGGCAAACACGGGGATGCCGGCGGCGGCGATTGCCGCGGCGGCGTGGTCCTGAGTCGAGAAGATATTGCAGGAGGCCCAGCGCACCTCGGCGCCGAGCTTGACCAGGGTTTCGATCAGCACCGCGGTCTGGATCGTCATGTGCAGCGAGCCCGCGATGCGGGCGCCCTTGAGCGGTTGCTGATCGTGGTACTCCTCGCGCACCGCCATGAGGCCGGGCATCTCGGTCTCGGCGATGGCAATTTCCTTGCGGCCGAAATCAGCCTGCTTGATGTCAGCCACGACGTAGTCGGTGGATCGGGATTGCATTACGGCAGCGTTCATGAATCGAGCTCCTTAAACGAAGGGCGCCGTTCCACGCATAAGGCTCGCTCCCGAGCCTGGCCAGGCTGACCTGGTCGCAGCGCCCCTCGAAAGCCGGGACCAAAAAGCAAAACGCCCGCATCGTTTCCGATGCGAGCGCCGTTGTGTTTTCGCTGAGCCTGGCCGGGCTATCCCGGTCGCAACGCTCCTCAGCGGGAACGGATTATAGCGCAGCCGCGGGCCACCCCGCCACCCCGAAAGGCTTCAGCCACAGGGAACACAGAGATCACAGAGTAAGGCAGACAATTCCTGAGGCTTCTTACCCTCTGTGTTCTCGGTGAACTCTGTGGCTTGTTGTTACTTGAGTCCGGCGTCGGCCTTGAGCGCCGCCGCCTTGTCGAGGGCCTCCCAGCTGAACTCAGGCTCATCCCGACCGAAGTGACCGCAGGCCGCGGTCTTGGTGTAGATCGGGCGCAGCAGGTCGAGCGCGTGGATGATGCCCTTCGGGCGCAGGTCGAAGTGCTTCTCAACGAGTGCCGCAATTTTTTCCTCGGAGATCGTACCGGTGCCGAAAGTCTCGACCAGCACGCTGACCGGGCGCGCAACGCCGATGGCATAGGCGACCTGGAGCTCGCATTTCTTCGCAAGACCGGCGGCGACGATGTTTTTGGCGACATGGCGCGCCGCGTAGGCCGCCGAGCGGTCGACCTTCGAGGGATCCTTGCCAGAGAAGGCGCCCCCGCCGTGGCGCGAGTAGCCGCCATAGGTGTCCACGATGATCTTGCGTCCGGTGAGACCAGTGTCCCCCTGCGGCCCGCCGATCACGAAGCGGCCAGTGGGGTTGATGAGGTAGCGCGTATGCTTCGTGATCATGTTTTTCGGGAGCACGGGCTTGCAGATCTCCTCGATCACCGCCTCGGTGAGCGGCTCGTGCGAGATGTCTTCACGGTGTTGCGTCGAGATCACGACGGTGTCGATGTGGTGGGGCTTGCCGTCCACGTAGCGCACGGAAACCTGGGACTTCGCGTCCGGGCGCAGCCAGGGCAGCCGTCCGTCCTTGCGCAGCTCTGCGTGCCGCTCCATGAGACGGTGCGCATAGTAGATCGGCAATGGCATGAGCGCGGGCGTCTCGTCGCAGGCGAAGCCGTACATGAGTCCCTGGTCGCCCGCACCCTGATCGAGGTCGAGTCCCTTGCCCTCGTCGACGCCCTGCGCGATGTCGGCGGACTGGCGGTCATAGGCGGTGAGCACCGCGCATGAGCGATAATCGAAGCCCATCGCGGAATCATCGTAGCCGATGCGCTTGATCACATCGCGCGCGAGCTCGCCGTAATTGACTGCCGCGTGGGTGGTGATCTGGCCGGCCATGACCACGAGGCCCGTCGCAACCAGCGTCTCGGCAGCGACGCGACCTTGCCGATCCTGCGCCAGCACCGCGTCAAGCACTGCGTCGGAGATCTGGTCGGCGATCTTGTCGGGATGGCCTTCAGAGACCGATTCAGAAGTGAAGAGGAAGTCGCTCATTGCAGTTTCTTCGAATGGCAAAAGGCGCATAGAATACCAGATAAGCCTCGATTTATAAACAATAATTGATGATACCTTGGATTCGGCGCCAGCTCGGGCGGCTACCGCTCGCGCGGCTGCACCGTAGGCGCCGCGCTGGGCTGGGTGGAGTACCTGGCGTCTCCGACCTACTCCCAACGCCGGCGCGAAAACCTTTAAGCGAGCGGCGTCTGCGCGGACGAAGCGCAGTGTCGAGCGCTGCTGCGCCAGTCGATCGCAGAAACCGGCAAAAGCGCGGTGGAGCTGTTCGCCTTTTGGTTCGGACCCTTAGCGCGGCTCCAGCAGGTCGTGGTACGCAACGGGTGGGATACCGTCGAGGCAGCGCGGGCAAGGGGCAAAGGCATCCTCGTTCTCACGCCGCACTTGGGCTGCTTCATCGAGCAGCGCGTGCTGGAGATGCCGGAGCAGTATTGGTGGCTGCATAAGCGGGTTAAGACCCGACCGCCCGGCGCGCTCGGAGTGTACTGAGCGCTGCGCTCAGCGATTGGCGCTGCCACGTGCGCCGCACGATGGGCACGCGATAGAATGGAGCCGGACATGCGGTCAATGGAGGACCGCAGGAGCGAAATGTGAGCAAGTTGCGAGCAGCCGTCATCGGCGCCGGTTATTTTGGCCGCCTGCATGCTACGAAGCTGGCCGCCAATCCGGAAGTGGAGTTGGTGGCTGTCGCCGACCTCGACTCGGCGCGCGCCGATGGCGTCGCAGGGGAAACCGGCTGCCGGCCAGTGCGCGATTTTCGCGAGCTGATCGGCGGCATCGATCTCGCCTCGGTCGTGGTTCCGACGCGGGCGCATCACGCCGTCGCGAGCCCGCTGATCGACGCGGGCGTGCACGTGATGGTCGAGAAGCCGATTACCGAGACGCTTGAGCAGGCCGACGAGCTGGTCCAGCTGGCGGCGCAGCGGGGCACCCTTCTCGCCGTGGGGCATCAGGAGCGATTCAACCCCGCATTCGCGGCGTTGCGCGCGGAAATGAGCCGGGCGCTTTTCATCGACGCGGAGCGGCTGACCGAGTATCGCGGCCGCGGCACCGACGTGGATATCGTGCTCGATCTAATGATCCACGATCTGGATCTCGTGCTCGCGCTCACCGGGGCCGATCCGATCCACGTGTCGGCGTGCGGTTTCAGCGTGTTTACCGACGCCCTCGACATCGCGAACGCGCGGCTCGAGTTCGCAGACGGGTGCGTCGCCAACATTTCCGCCAGCCGCGTGAGCCAAACTCCCGTCCGCAAGCTGCGGGTGTTCCAGCCCCATGGTTATGTGTCGGCCGATTTACAGGCCGCCCGGCTGCGCTCTCTGCGCAGGTCGGCGACGGCGGTGGGCGGTATTGCAATCGAGGAACAGGCGTTCGAAAACACCGACGCGCTGGGTGCTGGAGTCGCCGCATTTATCGGCGCCGTGCGCGGACGGCGGCCACCGCCGGTAGACGGTGAAGCCGGCCGGCGGGCGCTCAAGCTCGCGCTGGAGATCGGCGAGCTGGTGCGCGGGCGCCTCGACCGGATTTTCCCAAACGACGCGGTGAGCGCGGCGTGAAGGTGCCGATGCTTGACCTCGTGGGCGAGTATCGGGAGCTGCGCGCGGAGATTGAGCCCGCTGTGGGACGCGTCCTTGCGTCGGGCCATTACATCCTTGGCCAGGAAGTCACCCGTCTCGAGGCGACGGTGGCGCGTTATATTGGAGTCCCGCATGCGGTGGCGGTGGGTTCGGGCACGGATGCCCTCATTCTCGGGCTGCGCGCCGCCGGGATCGGCTCGGGCGACGACGTGGTCACGCCGGCGTTTACCTTCATCGCGGCCGCCGAAGCCATCACCCACGTCGGTGCGCGGCCTGTTTTTGCCGACATCGATCCCCTGACCTATAACATGGATCCGGCCAGCCTCGAAGCGGCACTCACGCCGCGCGCGCGAGCCGTGGTTGCCGTACACCTCTTTGGCCAAAGCGCGGCGGTTGCTGAGATCCGCGCCATCTGCAGGGACCGCCGATTGGTGCTCATCGAAGACTGCGCGCAGGCAATCGGCGCGGACTACGACGGCGTGCGGGTGGGGGGATGGGGCGCGCTTGGCTGTTTTTCCTTTTACCCGACCAAGAATCTCGGGGCGTGCGGTGACGCGGGGCTGATTACGACCGGCGACGCGATGCTGGCTGAGCGGCTGAGGATGTTGCGCCATCACGGCAGCCGCATGCCGTATCAGCACGAGATCGTCGGCTACAACAGCCGGCTCGATGAGCTGCAGGCAGCGATTCTGCTCGCGAAGTGCGCCCATCTCGACCGCTTCAATGCTGCGCGGCGCGCCCACGCCGCCGCGTACCGTGAGGAACTCTCCGGCGCACCTGTCGAGCTTCCCCACGAGCATGGGCGCGGGACGCATGTCTACCACGTTTACTGCATTCGCGTGGCGCGGCGCGATGCGGTGCGCGAAGCGCTCGCCGCGCGCGGCATCGCGACTGGAATCTACTACCCGGTCCCGGTGCACAAGCAGCCGGCCTACGAGCCTGAGTTCGGCGACGTGCGACTGCCCCATTCGGAGCAGGCGGCGCGCGAGGTGCTTGCACTGCCGATGTATCCTCAACTGGACGGGGAGCGCATCGAGCTCGTGTGCGAGGCGCTGCGGGGCGCGCTCTAAGCGCGGCGTGCGTTGAAGATCGTGTCAGCGCATGGAGCGTATTCCCGAACCGGAGTTGATGGAGGACCCGGAGCAAGCGCGAGCCTACGCCCTGGCCGATTTCAGCGAGCCGCACGATGCCTTCGTCCGGCATTTCTCGCGGCTCTTCCCGCATTTCGCGCACGGGCGCGTCCTCGATCTTGGTTGCGGCGCGGCCGACGTCACGATTCGCTTCGCGCATGCCTACCCGCAGGCGACGCTCGAGGGGGTGGACGGTGCCGAGCCGATGCTACAGCTCGGGCGGGAAGCGGTAGCACGCGCCGGGGTCGACTCGCGCATCGTCCTGCGCCCACTGCGCTTGCCGGCTGCCGCTTTGAACGGCGGCTACGACGCCGTGATCAGTAACAGCCTTTTGCATCACCTGGCCCGGCCCGCAACGCTGTGGCAAGCTGTGGCGAGAGCCGCCCGGTCGGGCGCACCCATCCTGGTGATGGATTTGTTGCGGCCCATATCGCGCGACGCGGCGCTCGGGCTCGTCCGTCTGCATGCCGGAGACGCTGCGCCGGTTCTGGCGCGCGATTTCTTCAAGTCGCTGTTGGCCGCGTACCGGCCGGACGAGGTCGCGCTGCAGCTGCGCGCCACAGGACTCACGCACTTGGACGTTGAGGTCGTGAGCGACCGCCATTGGTTGGTGTGGGGCCATGTTTGAGAATCCGTCCGATGAGGATCGTCGCGCGCTGCTCCGCCGCGTCAAGACGATTGCCGTCGTCGGGCTCTCGCCGAACCCCGCCCGACCGAGCCACGGTGTCGCCCGGGCGATGCAGCGCTTCGGCTATTCGATCATTCCGATCCACCCCGCAGCGACGGAGGTGCTCGGCGCCAAGGCCTACCGGCGGTTGTCCGAGGTGCACGATCCGATCGACTTGGTGGACGTTTTCCGCCGGGCCGAGTGGATCGGACCGATCGTTGATGACTGCCTGGCTCTAGGGATAAAAGCCATTTGGATTCAAGAGGGTATCGTAAATGAGGCCGCCGCCGAGCGGGCGCGGGATAATGGGATGACGGTCGTAATGGATCGTTGTATCTTCCGCGATCATCTGCAATTATGCAGCTAACCTCTCCTAAATGCGCCTAACATTCACTAAAATGCATGGTCTGGGCAATGATTTCGTCGTGCTGGACGCTACAACCAGGGAAATTGCGCTGAGCGCCCACCAGTTGCGCCGGATCGCTGACCGGCATTTCGGGATCGGGTGCGACCAGATCCTGCAAATCGAGGCCCCGCGCCAGGCTGACACCGACTTCTATTACCGGATCTTTAACGCCGACGGCGGCGAGGTGGAACAATGCGGCAACGGCGCCCGTTGCTTCGTGCGCTACGTGCACGAGCGCGGCCTGACCGCCAAAACCGAGATCCGGGTCGGTACTCGTGGCGGCGTGATCGTGCCGCGCCTGGAGAGCGACGGCCAGGTCACGGTCAATATGGGGGTGCCGGAGTTCGATCCGGCCCGGATTCCCTTTGATGCGCCACGGCGCGCACTCACCTACGAGCTCGCGATCGACGGGAGGCAGCTCGAAATAAGCGTGCTATCCATGGGCAACCCCCATGCCGTCCAAGTGGTGCCTGACATCGAGCGCGCGGCCGTCGCGACCGACGGCCCGCTCATCGAACGCGATTCCCGTTTCCCGCAACGGGTCAACGCAGGCTTCATGCAAATCGTCAGTCGCCGCCAGGTTCGATTGCGCGTCTACGAGCGCGGCGCGGGCGAGACGCTTGCGTGCGGCACCGGCGCCTGCGCGGCGGTAGTCGCGGCGCGCGCACGCGGCTTGCTCGACGAGCGCGTGATGGTGAGCACGCGTGGCGGCGACCTCGGTATATCATGGGCCGGGGACGGGGAGGCCGTCATGATGACCGGACCTGCCGTCACGGTATTCGAAGGCGAGATCGAACTGTGAGGGGCGGTTATCAGTTTGCAGTTTGCAGCGGAGCGCTGTCGGCGCGGTTGAACAGTGTTGCTGCCAACCGCCAACTGCCGGCTGCCGATGAGACAAGGGAGTGCGATGAGGCCAGACGAGGTTGCAAATTATCTCAGGGACAACCCGGAATTTTTTGAGCATTACGCGGACATGCTGGCGGAGATCTTCATTCCGCATCCTCACGGCGGGCGGGCGGTGTCGATCAGCGAGCGCCAGATCCTGACGCTGCGCGACAAGAACAAGCAGCTTGAAAACAAGCTGCACGACGTGATCCAGTTCGGCGAGGAGAACGACGCGATCAGCGAGAAGGTGCAGCGCATTTCAATCGCGCTGCTTGGCACGTCCGACATCCGCGGCGTATTGAACGCCGTTTACCTGA
The DNA here is from genome assembly GCA_029864385.1 of Betaproteobacteria bacterium. Lineage (GTDB taxonomy): Bacteria > Pseudomonadota > Gammaproteobacteria > Burkholderiales > SG8-41 > SG8-41. The sequence goes on from JAOTTL010000006.1 coordinate 41,267, forward strand.
GCCTGCGCGAGGATTTCGCGGTGCCTCACGTGGCGTTGCGCGTCTGGGGCCTCAATGGCGACGTCGACCTGGGAGAGTTCGCGCCGGTGAGCGAGGCTTCACGGGAATTCACGACCAGCCTCACCCACCCCTATTGCAGCAGCCGCGCCATGGTGGACACGGCGAGCCTGTTCGGGGAGGCGGGCGCGCACCTGCGCTCGTTCTCCTACGTGCCGCTGCGCAACGGTGAAACCTTCGGCCTCCTGGTGCTCGCGAGCGAGGATCCACAGCGCTTCTACCCCGAAATGGGGACCCTTTACTTGAAGCGACTCGGAGAATTGATCGGTGCGGCAATCAGACGGCATTTGCCGTCGGCCTGAGGTCAGAGCGTGACGCGAGCCGGAGCTTTAAATATCCTAATAACAATAGGTTACGATACGTAAGTGGGTGCTGACTTTATGCTCGCTGAGACGCCTTCTGCGGCCCGGGATCCCCTGTTTCAGGGCTACCTTGAGCACCTCGCCCATGAGCGCCGCTTGAGCGCTCACACTGTCCGGAGCTACGAGCGCGACGTTCGCGCGTTGCTCGAGCTGGTGGGAGCGGTCCCCTTGCGCCACCTGCAGCCGGCGCAAATCCGCCGTATTGTGTCCCAGCTGCACGCGCAGGGTCTAGACGGGAGATCTCTCGCGCGGATCCTCTCGGCTTGGCGCGGCTTCTTCACTTACCTGTCCCGCGACCATGGCTACGAGCACAATCCCTGCCTCGGCATCCGTCCGCCCAAGGCTGCCAAGCGGTTGCCGCATGCGTTATCTCCGGACGAGGCAGGGCGGCTGATGGACCTGGGCGCGGGCGACGCGCTGGCAGTGCGCGACCGGGCCATCCTCGAGCTGCTCTATTCCTCCGGGCTGCGCTTGTCCGAGCTGACCGGGTTGGCACTCGACGACGTCAATTACCGGGACGCCACGATCCGAGTGACGGGCAAGGGGGCCAAGACGCGCGTCGTGCCCGTTGGCAGTTATGCGCTGGCCGCGCTCAAGGTCTGGCTGGTCGAGCGCGCGCCGCTCGCGCGGCCGGGACAACAGGCCATGTTCGTCGCCCGTACTGGCGCGCGGCTCTCGGCGCGTTCTGTGCAGGCCCGGCTCAAGCAATGGGGCCTCAAGCTCGGTCTGTCGGGAAACGTGCATCCTCACGCGCTCCGCCATTCCTTTGCATCGCACGTGCTGCAATCCAGTGGTGACCTGCGCGCGGTGCAGGACATGCTCGGGCACGCGAGCATTTCCACGACGCAGGTGTACACGCACCTAGATTTTCAGCACTTGGCAAAGGTCTACGATCAAGCCCACCCTCGTGCTAAACGGAAGGATAAGTGATTTGGATTTTGGCTCCGGCCGGCCAGATGGCCTTAACGTGCCCGTTAATCAGACCAACGGGCACGTTAGCCTACGCCGCAACACGCCGGGCCAGGAGATTGTCTGAGACTGACGGAGGGACAGTCTCAGACGAATTGATTAGTTTCCCGGCGTGTTGTCAGCACCTGGCCAAGGTGTATGACGCGGCGCATCCGCGTGCGAAGCGGAAACGCTGAACCGCCAAGCCGCCAAG
>JAOTTL010000302.1:0-2888 GCA_029864385.1 Betaproteobacteria bacterium
CGCCAGATCCAGTCCTCGTGCCATCACCTGGATTCGCTCCAAAGACGAGTCGACCGGACGCGAGCTTGCTCCCGACGCAGCCTGCTCACCAAGGGCCAGCCAGGGTTCCAGCGCCTGCCGCAACTCGATCTCGATAGCGTCGTGTCGCACCGAGCCGATGAGGGGAAAACGAAACTCGAAAAACGGCATGAACCAGTTTGGATCAAAGCGGCAACCTGCTGCGGCGAGTTCATGCAACACTTCGCGCAAATCGGCGTTCAGGAAGTGGGGCAGCATGAAGCGGTCGTGTAATGCGCCGCCCCACCGTCTGAACTCGCCCCGGTAGGGCGTTTTCCAGAAACGCGCAACGAGAGCGCGAACGAGGAGAGAGTGGATCATTCCCATCCGCCAGTCGGGAGGCATCTCGAAGGCGCGAAGCTCGAGAACGCCAAGCTGCCCGCCGGGCGAGCCGGGAGCGAAGAGCTTGTCGATGCAGAACTCGGCGCGATGCGCGTTGCCCGTCACGTCCACGAGAAGATGCCGCAGCAGTCCGTCGATGATTCGCGGCTCAAGCATGGCTCCGACCGGTTGGCGGGCGGCGTCCAGCTGCTGAAACGCAATCGCGAGCTCGCAGAGCAGGTCGTCGCGAGCCTCGTCGATGCGAGGCGCCTGGCTCGTCGGCCCGACGAAGAGTCCCGAGAACATATAGGACAGGGCTGGATGGTGCTGCCAGTAGGTCAAAAGGCTTTGCAGCAGGTCCGGCCGTTTCAGAAACGGGCTTTCCGCCCACGATGGACTGCCTAGCGTCACGTGATTGCCGCCCCCGGTTGCCAGCGGTCTGCCGTCGAACGAATACTTGACGGTGGTGAGGCCGACGGCACGAGCTTCTTCGTCGAGTACCCGCGTGTTGGACGCGAGCTCGGACCATGACGCGGCCGGAGGAAGGTTGACTTCGATGACGCCCGGGTCCGGCGTGATTCGTAGCACGTTGAGCCGCGGATCCGCGGGCGGATCGAAGCCTTCGACGCATACGGGAAGCCGGTGCGAGGCAGCAGCGCGTTCTACTGCCCCGAGCAGTGCTATGTAGTCGTCCAGTTCCTCCAGCGGTGGCATGAACACGTGCAGCACGCCAGCGCGCGGCTCGATGCAAAGCGCAGTGCGCACCACCTGGTCTGCGGCGGCCTCGGGCAGCGTGTCCAGAGGCAGCCGGTAGCCCGAGGGTGACGACCCGGGGATTAGATAAAGACGCGCACGATTGAGCGGCCAGCGGCTGCTGATCCAGCGATGCTTTCCCGGTTTCCCCGGGCGAAGTGGTAGCGCAAGGCCCGCAGGCTGGGCGAGATCGCCGTGCAAGAGCCGCGCCAGGCGTGCGCGTTCTCCGGCGTCGCGCAAGTCGTGCTGCAACGGGTCGACGTCCACTGGAAGCCGGCTGGCTTCGTGAATGACGGGCCAGGGATCCTCGAACGCCGGAATGATGAAATCGGGGGAGAGTCCTGTCCCTGCGGCGATTGCCTCGACCAACCCGCGCGCCTGTTCAAGCCCGAATCCGCAATCACGCATGCCATCGGCAGCGAGCGAATCGTCGCTCCAGAGCGCAACGCCGTCTTTGCGCCAGAAGACGCCGAGCGACCAGCGCGGCAGGGCTTCACCCGGGTACCACTTGCCCTGGCCATAGTGGAGCAGCGCGCCCGGTGCGAACCGCGGCGCCAGGCGCCGTAGCAGCTTTTCCGCGAGTCGGCGTTTGCCAGGTCCGATGGCCGTCGTGTTCCACTCGGGCGCGTCCGGATTGGCGAGCGAAATGAAGGTCGGCTCGCCGCCTTGCATGAGACGCGTATCGAGCGCTTCCAAGTTTGCATCGACGCGCAGACCAAGGGCGTCGATTGCCCGCCAGTCCTCGTCGCTCACGGACACCAGCATGGGTTGCCCTTACAGGCGCCGCACGGACATCGACACGTCAAGCTGCGCGCCTGAGGACTCGACTGAGCCGGTCAAGGCGGCGGCAAGCTCGTAGGAGCTGCTGCGAGCGAGAGGGATGTGGCCTTCCGCTGCCAGCAAACCCGAGGTGGGATCGAGACCGATCCAGCCCGCGCCGGGCACGTAGGCCTCGCACCAGGCGTGCAAATCGGCCTGATCGGCCTTCGGCGCGTCAGGATTTGCACTGGCGAGCTGGATAAGGTAGCCCGACACGAACCGCGCCGCCAGGCCAAGATGGCGTAGCGCTTGCACGAGCAGCCAGCTCACGTCACGGCACGAGCCCCGGCGTTGCTGCAGAGTGTCGTCGCAGGGCTGCACGCCGTGCTCCATGCGCGTGACATAGGCGATGTCCCGGTGCAGGCGCCGGTTGGCACGCACTAGAAACTCAGCAGTGCTGCTGGCGTCGGCACGCGCTTCCCGTCTGATCTCGTCCGCCCAGCGCACAAGCAGCGCGCCATTCTCTGCTGGTGGCGTGAAGGGCGCGAGCTCACGGGCCACCGCCGCCGGGTGGGCGAAGGGGTAGCGCTCGGCGTAGGGCTCCACCAAAAAATCAAACGGATTGAATGGCACCAGATCGGCGGTGAGGTCGACTGAGATCTCGAGAAACTCGGCCGGCTCCTGAAACCAGACGCGTGCAACATGGTTGCCAGCGGCATCGTGGACCCAGCGCATCACGTGGTCCAGCGGCCGCACGGACAGCCCGTACGAGAGCACGGGAGTGCGGCAGAGCGGAGCAGGCCGCAGCCGGATTTCATGCGGGCCCAGCCGTACTGCACGTTCGTATCGGTAGCACGTCTGATGCCGCAGTGCGACACGCGTCGTCACGCTGTGGGACTCCCGGTTGCCAGTAAAATTGCGCGCCTAGGCTTGCACTCCCACGTCCCAATCGGGATTGGGCAGCTGCGCGAAGACCTTGCGCAGGCCCTCGCCCCACT
>JAOTTL010000303.1:0-2848 GCA_029864385.1 Betaproteobacteria bacterium
TGGTGCTGTCCAATCTGGCGGGTGCACAGGACGCGAATCTGGTGGCACAGAAAATGATGGCCTGCTTCACGGAGCCGTTCTGGCTTGAAGGCACGGAGGTCTACGTGACGGCCAGCATCGGCATCACGCTCTATCCGGATGACAGCACCGAACAGGACATACTGATCAGGAATGCCGACGCGGCGATGTACAAGGCGAAGGAGATCGGCCGCGACAGCTATCAGTTCTACACGCCGGAGATGAATACGCGGGCGCTCGGGATCCTCGGCATGGAGAACAGCCTGCGGCGCGCGCTCGACCGTAACGAGTATCTGCTCTACTACCAGCCGAAGGTCGGAATCGCGAACGGTGAGATCACCGGCCTGGAAGCGCTGATCCGCTGGCGCCATCCTGAACGCGGGCTAGTATCACCAGGCGAATTCATGTCTGTGCTCGAGGAAACCGGGCTCATCGTGCAGGTGGGGCAATGGGTCCTCAATGCGGTCTGCCGGCAGATCAAGGAGTGGGAAAACGCCGGGGTGCAAACCGTCCCGGTGGCCGTCAACCTGTCGGCGCGGCAATTCACCTCGAAGGACCTGGGCGCGACGATCAAGCGCATTCTCGAGGAGCACCAGATCGATTCAGGTCTGATCGAGCTCGAGATCACGGAAAGCTCCCTTATGGTGAATACCGAGGAGGCAGTCCGCACGCTAGAGTATCTCAGCGCTCTGGGCGTCTCGATCTCGATCGACGACTTCGGCACGGGTTATTCGAGCCTGAGCTACCTCAAGCGCTTTCCACTGGATTCATTGAAGATCGATCGTTCATTCATCCGCGATATCACGACGGACGGGGACGATGCCACAATCACTCGAGCCGTGATCTCGATGGCGCACAGTTTGGGGCTCAAGGTCGTGGCCGAGGGCGTTGAGACCGAGCGCCAGCTCGCGTTTCTGACCGAGTACGGTTGCGACCAGATCCAGGGCTATTTCTTCTCGCACCCGCTGCCAGCGGATGAATGCGGGATGTTGCTGCGCGAGATGCGTCGGCTGCGGCAGGTGTCACCCGAGCATCCGGCGGATACTCCCGTGGTGCTCCTGGTCAATAACGACGGGGCGGCCCTCACCCATCTTAGCCAGTCGCTGGCAAAGGACGGATACCGGATCTTTGGCGCCTACAATGCACACGAAGCCTTTGAGCAACTCGGCACGCAGCACGTTGATGTAGTCATCGCGGACCATAACATGCCCGGAATGTCGGGCACGGAGTTACTGGAGCACATCAGAGCGCTTTTCCCGGATACATTGCGTATCATCACCTGCGCAAGTTCCGATTTTGGCATGAGGGCGGACGCCGCCGGTAAGGAGGATGCAGCGCGCTTTATCGCAAGCTCTGCGGGTGAGGACGAGCTGCGGTTCGAAGTGCGCGTTGCGCTTGAATCGCGAAGCCGGATGGCACGCCCGATAGCGGCCTGAGACCTGCCGCGCGAACGAGCGGGCATCGCCCGCTAGTCGACCAATATTGCCGCCGCGACCTTGCGTCCCTCGCCCGCCAGGATGTTGTAGGTGCGGCAGGCGGCGCCGCTGTCCATCACCTCCAGGCCGATGCCGGCCGCTGCGAGCGCGAGCGCCAGTTCCCGTGCCGGAAACCTCATGATCCGACCGGTACCAAAGATCACCACCTCGGGCTTGAGGGCGAGGACGGGGGCGAAATCTGCTGCGCTGAGCGCGTCAAAACCGGTGACCGTCCACTCCGTTACGGACGCTGGCGTTACCACGATGCTGGCCTCGTAGCGCACGCGGTTGACCGCGACGTAGCCGGGGCCGTGGCCGGAGAACAGGTGCTGGCCCTCTCCCGTTGACAGGTGCAGTTTCATAACTTTTGGATAAGCCGCTGATTTGCTTACGGTAACTTGCTCCGTTAGAATTATACGCTTGTGCGCCACCACGCACCGCCACTCGATCGCCCCGATGGAAGAGTTCCCGAGAATCAACCGCCTGCCGCCCTACGTGTTCAACGTAACGGGCGAGTTGAAGCTCGCGGCGCGCCGGCGCGGCGAGGACATCATTGATTTCAGCATGGGCAATCCGGACCAGCCGACGCCGCGGCATATCGTGGACAAGCTGATTGAGGCGGTGCAGCGGCCGGACACGCACCGGTATTCGGTATCCAAGGGAATCTACCGGCTGCGGCGCTCGATCTGCAGCTGGTATCTGGCGCGCTATGGCGTGGAGCTCGATCCTGACGCCGAGGCAATCGTATCGATCGGCTCGAAAGAGGGTATCGCGCATCTCGCGCTAGCGACCCTCGACCGCGGCGATATAGTGCTCGTGCCTAATCCGAGCTACCCGATCCACATCTACGGACCGGTCATTGCCGGTGCCGACATTCGCCACGTGCCGATGCTGCCGGGAGTGGACTTCTTCGAATCCTTGGACCGCGCCCTGCGCGACCTGTATCCCAAGCCGAAGATGCTGATCGTCAATTTTCCGAGCAATCCCACCACGCAGTGTGTGGACCTGCCATTCTTCGAGCGCCTGATCGGGATTGCTCGCGAGCACCAGATTTACGTCGTGCATGACCTGGCCTACGCCGACATTGTCTTCGACGGCTACCAGGCGCCCTCCATCCTGCAGGTGCCCGGTGCACGCGATATCGCCGTCGAGTTCTTCACCATGTCGAAGAGCTACAACATGGCGGGGTGGCGCGTCGGCTTCATGGTGGGCAACCGCGATCTCGTGACGGCCCTGGCGCGGATGAAGAGCTATCACGACTACGGCATGTTCACGCCGATCCAGGTGGCCTCCATCATCGCGCTCGAAGGACCGCAGGACTGCGTGGAGGCCGTGCGCCGGGTTTACCAGGGCAG
>JAOTTL010000116.1:0-11443 GCA_029864385.1 Betaproteobacteria bacterium
CCGTCACCCGTCACCCGTCACCCGTCACCCGTCACCCGTCACGCAGTTTAGAGATGTCTCCCCGCGACCTTCTCCTCGGCAGTTTCCAGGCCGCCCTTGCGGCAGCCGACCCGCTGAAGATCGTCCCGCAACACCTGCCCGAACCGCCCAAGGGGCGCACGCTCGTGGTGGGCGCGGGCAAGGCCGCCGCGTCCATGGCCCTTGCCGTCGAGCAGAACTGGCCGGGCAAAGCCCCGCTCGACGGTCTCGTCATCACGCGCTACCAGCACGGGCTGCTCACCAACCGCATCAACGTGATCGAGGCCGCGCACCCGGTACCCGACGAGAACGGCGAAAGGGCGACGCATGAGATCCTGAAGCAGGTGAGATCCCTCACCCCGAACGATCTCCTGCTCGTGCTTCTCTCGGGCGGCGGCTCCGCCTTGCTCTCGCTGCCGGTGGCAGGCATCGGCATGGAGGAGCTCAAGACCACGACCCGCGAGCTGCTGAGAAGCGGCGCTCCTATCCAGGACATGAACACCGTGCGGAAGCATCTCTCCGCCATCCAGGGCGGGCAGCTCGCCGCCGCTACACGTGCGCCGGTGCTCGCTCTAACCCTCTCGGACGTGACCGGCGACGACCCGACTCACATCGCGTCCGGGCCCTGCGCCGCCGATCCCACGACTTACCAGGATGCGCTCGACATCCTCAGGCGTTACAAGGTCAACGCGCCCCGGGCCGTGCTTGACCATCTCGCGCAGGGAGCGAAGAAGAAGATCCCGGAGACGCCGAAGCCCGGGAACCGCCTCTTCGGGCGCGTCGAGAACCGGGTCATCGCGACGGCTCAGCAGTCGCTGCAGGCGGCCGCGGACTTTTTCTCCGGGCACGATATCCACCCGGCCATTCTCGGCGATTCCGTGACCGGTGAAGCCCGCCAGGTGGCGAAGGTCTACGGCGCGCTCGCGCGACAGGTAAAGCGCCGCGGCCAGCCGTGGGTCCCACCCGTGGCGCTCATCTCCGGCGGCGAGACCACGGTGACGGTCCGAGGCAAGGGCCGTGGCGGGCGCTGCACGGAGTTTCTGCTCGCACTGGCGGTGGATCTCGCCGGCACCGATGGCATCCACGCATTGGCATGCGATACCGACGGGATCGACGGTTCGGAAGATAACGCCGGGGCCGTGCTTGCACCGGACTCGCTGAAGCGCGCCGAGAAAAAGAAGCTCGATGCCGTGAGCCTGCTGGAGAACAATGACGCCTATGATTTTTTCAGTGAGCTTGGCGATCTGATCGTCACCAGCCCCACGCGCACCAACGTCAATGACTACCGCACTATTCTCGTCCTCTGAAGACGGGCGCAGCGGCGGATTTGTGGTGCTGTGGCCGATGCTCTACACCGACACGGCCGAGTCCTGGAAGCTGTCTGATCCGCGCCAGCGAATGGCTATCGCGGGCGCGGGCATCGGGGCCGAGTTAGCGCTCGCGGGCCTGATTCGGGAGAGCGGCTTCTGAAGAAAACGAAATTTTTGACGCGCGCTACGGCAGCGTCAGCCGGATCTCGATGCGCCGGTTGCGCTGCCACGCCCCCCGCGTGTTGGCTGGATCGAGCGGGTGGTACTCCCCAAAACCGGCTGCGATCAAGCGCCGCGCAGGAATGCCTTCCGCGATGAGGAAGCGCACAATGGAAAGGGCCCGCGCCACAGACAGCTCCCAGTTGGACGGGAACTTCTGCGTGCTGATCGGCCTCCGGTCGGTATGGCCATCGACGCGCAGCACCCAATCGATGTCGCCTGGAATGCGTACGGACACCTCCTTCAGAGTCTCAGCCAGTCGCTTCATCTGGCGCTGGCCCGGCGCACCGAGCTCCGCCGACCCGGTCTCGAACAACACCTCCGACTGGAACACGAAGCGGTCGCCGACGATGCGGATATCGTCGCGCTCACCCAGCGCCTCGCGCAGCCGGCCGAAGAACTCCGAGCGATAGCGGTTGAGCTCCTGCACCTTGCGCGCAAGTGCAATGTTCAGGCGCTCGCCGAGACCCGCAATCTCGATTTTCTGATCCTTCACCTTCGCTTCGGCGAGCTTGAGCGCGGCGGACAACTCCGCCAGCTGCCGGCGCAGCGCCTGCACCTGCTGATTGAGCTCGGCGATGCGGCTCTCCGCGCGCCGCGACAGCCGCCGTTCCTCGGCGAGCGCGTCGTCCTGCTCCTCGACGCGGGCGGTCAAATCGGCGACGCGGATGTCGCGCTTGTCGATCTCCTTCTGGGCGAGCCGCGTCCGCTCCTCTTCACTGGAAAGACGTGCTTCAAGCAGCTTCGAACGATCGCGCAATGCCGTGAGCTCGGTATCGCGCTGCGCGATCTGCTGCTCGAGCTCGCGGCGCAGCTCGCGCAAGGCCGCGATGTCCTGCTGCAAGCTGGCAATTTCCGCGAGCCGCGCCTTGATTGCCTCCTTGTCGGCAGAAATGATTTTCCTCGCTTCGGCAAGATCGGCCTCCGTCACGGCGGCGCGCTCCAGCGCCAGACGCAACCGCCCCGAGACGTCTTCACGCTCGGCCAGGGTGGCGCGCAGGTGCGCCTCCGTGTCGGCGAGCCGACTCTCCAGGCTCGTGCTGCGGTCGCGCTCGAGCGAGAGCGTCTCGGCAAGCTCGTTGATGCTGCGCTGGAGCCGGGTAATCGTCGCCTCGCGTCCCGCCAGCTCCCACGAGGCGTAAAACTGCGCCAGCACGAACAGCAGCAGCATGAAAATGAAAACGAGTAGCACCGAGGCGAGCGCATCGACGAACCCCGGCCAGATGTCGATGGTGCGCGTGCGGCGGCCGAGCTGAAACATGGGCGTGTGCCCTCAGGCGCCTCCGCCGGAGCGCCCGGCGATCGTGCGCGTCAGCAGGCGCAGCTCGTTACGGAGGTCCTCCGCCATCTGCCTGCGCTCGGCGGCCCCGTCCTCCGCGAGGCGGTGCAGGTTGAGGTCCATGCTGCGAAAATGCGCGCGCATCGCGTCGTCCATGCCCCAACCCGACTCGGCCGCGGCCGCAAGACGCGAGACGATCGGCTGGAGATCCTGGTGCTGACGCGCGAGCCCCTTGATGAGCTGCTGCTCCCCGCGAATCTGGTCCGTTAGGTCGGCGAGCCGGGCCGTCAGCTGCAGCAGCTGCTCGCGCATCATGGTTCGGTCTTCCTCCCCGCGAGACAGGATGCGCTCCAGGCCCTCGAGGCTGTCCGCCGTTTTCTCCAGCAGCGCCTCGACATAAGCAGGGATCGAGTGTTCACCCTCGGCAAGCAGCGCGCTGCTCGGCAGATGCGTCAACTCGGCGAGCCAGTCTTCCAGTTCTTTGAAGAACCGGTTTTCGGCGTGCCCCGCCTGGAGGTCGAGAAAGCCCAGAACGAGCGCTCCCGCCAAGCCGAACAGCGAGGAGCTGAAGGCCGTGCCCATCCCGGCGAGGGGCCCCTGGAGATCGTCCCTCAACCGTCCGAACGCCTCGCCCACGTCTCCACCCGCCACCTGCAGGCTGGCGATTACCTTGCTGACCGCGACCACGGTGTCGAGCAGGCCCCAAAAGGTTCCCAGCAGCCCGAGGAAGATGAGCAGCCCGACAAAGTAGCGCGAGATATCGCGGTTCTGGTCGAGGCGCAGCCGGATGCCGTCGAGCAGCGAGCGCATCACCGTGGCCGACAGGCGCGGCGTGCCTTCGCGCGCCGAGAGCATCCGGGCGAGCGGCGCGAGCATGCGCGGCTCGCCAGCCTCGAAAGCCGGGGCGCCTGCCTGACGCCGGTCGAGCCATACGTGTTCGTTTTGCAGGCTCAGGACCTGCTGGAACACGATGCCGATGCCGACCCCGAGGACGCCAATGATCATGCCGTTAAAAAGCGGGTTGGCGAGAAACGCGGCGCGCAAAGGTACAAACAGCGCCGCGACCACCACGGCGACCGCGAACAGGAATACGAGCATCCAGACGACGGTTCGATTCTTCATCGCTTCATCCTTCTCCTCGTTCCTCGAGAGGCATGCGAAACGTCCCAAGGCAGGGACGGATCAGGGATACCGCGCCCGGACAGAAAGCGCAAGAGCCGGTCCATCAGGTCAGCGCGATGCGGTTTTCCAATGCCCTCATTCGAGATGATAATCCGTAAATGCAGCTTGAGTCGCTAATCGCGTGAACCTGACGGTCCTGTACGAGCCCTGGCGGTTGCGTCCGCTTGCCTGGATCCATCGCGTCGAGGCGCGCTCGATCGTTGCCGAGCTGGAGCGCGCGGGCCACACGGTGAACCTGATCCCGTTTCGCGAAAACCGGATCGCGAGCCTGCCGCCAGGCCCGCTCCTGCTGCGCGTTTCCGACCCCGTCATGCTGCTTGCGACACGGGCACTCACCCGCGCAGCGAGACCTTTCTGGGGGCCCGCAGCAGCGGTGATGGAACGCTGCCATGACAAGTACGATGCCCTCCGTCTCGCTGTGGCGCACGGCGTCGCCTGCCCCGCGACCGCGCTGGCCGGTGAGGCTGGCGCAATGCCATTCCCACTGGTCCTGAAGCCCCGGCGCGGCTCCGACTCGATTGGCGTGAAAGTCGTGCGGGAAGGACCGATTCCACCGCGCTTGCAGACCGAAATGCATGTTGCGCAGGAGCAGGTACGCGGAACGGAGCTGACGATAGGGGTAATCCGCGAACGGACCGGACTGCCATTGCGAATCCTCCTGCCGGAGGGGACACCGTATTCGTTCGTCCGCAAGTATCTGTACAGGCCCCGTCGTGAGGTGTTGACGGATGACGCTCTCGGCGGACGGGTCCGCGACACGGCGCTCCAGATTGCCCGGCTGTTCGGCGTCAACTGGGCGGCGCGGATTGACTTCATTTACGACCCTCGGCGCGGGCGCCTTTGCTTCCTCGAGTGCGACGCGGCGCCGCTCGTGGGGCCGGCGTCGGCATTCGCCGTCAGCCTCGCGGCCGCGGGCATGACACGTGCCGAGCAGCTTCGATCACTGATCGACGACGCGGGTTGCACGAAGCCGTCGCTCGTGAATCGTGATCGGATATCGTTGCTCGATCCCGGTTCCCCGTTTTCCTGGCGCCTTACGCGCCATGCTGCGCGAGGCGGCTGTAGACGCGCCGCACGTTGAGGTGAAAGATCTTCTCCCGGTCCCCGGGGGAGAGCCAGTCGATGGCGTCCAGGTAGCGCTTCGTATCATCGTAGTAATGACCCGTTTCCGGATCGATGCCGCGCACCGCGCCGACCATCTCGGATGCGAACAGGATGTTGTCCGCCGGGATGACCTCGAGCAGGAGCTCGATCCCGGGACGGTGGTAGACGCAGGTGTCGAAGAAGACATTCTTGAGCAGCAGATCCTTCAACGGCGGGCGGCCCATGTCCTGCGCGATCCCGCGGTAACGGCCCCAGTGATACGGCACAGCGCCGCCCCCGTGCGGAATGACGAACTTCAGGGTCGGGAAATCCTTGAACAGATCGGAGGTGATGAACTGCATGAATGCCGTCGTGTCGGCATTGATGTAATGGGCCCCGGTGAAGTGAAAGTTCGGATTGCAGGACGCGCTGACGTGCACCATCGCCGGCACGTCGAGCTCCACTATTTTTTCGTACAGGGGGTACCACCACCGGTCCGTGAGCGGCGGATCGGTCCAGTAGCCGCCCGACGGGTCCGGGTTCAGGTTGCAGCCAATAGAACCCAATTCGTTCACGCAGCGCTCGAGCTCCCCGATGCAGTTGCTCGGGTGCACGCCGGGGCTCTGGGGCAACTGGCATACGCCGACAAAATTCTTCGGATAAAGCGTGCAGGCCCGATGGATCAGATCGTTACAGGTCTCCGACCAGTACTGGCTCGTGATCGCATCGCCGATGTGATGTCCCATCCCGCCGGCCCGCGGCGAGAAAATAGTGACATCGGTTCCGCGCTCACGCTGAAGCTTGAGCTGCGAGCCCTCCAGACTCTCCCGGATTTGGTCATCCGTGATCCCCACCGTTCCTTTCGACTGCCGGTGAGAAGGCTGCCTGAGCGCCTCGATTTGGCGCTTGCGGTAGTCCTCAAGCGCCCGGGGTGCGGTCGTGTAATGCCCGTGGCAATCGATGATCATGATCTCTCAGTACCCTTGGTGAAAACGATGCGGCGTTACGGCAATCTAGTGATCATTAACCACGGAATCACACGGAAACACACCGACGAAGCCGTCAACCGGGAAGTGCTCTGTAGTGAAACAGGAAATTCCGTGTGCTTCCGTGGCCGTGTTGTTTTTGGACAGGCTTCTCGTAGCGGGCGACGAGCCATGGGTGAAGGTTGACGCCTGTTGCAAACGGCACACGCCCCTCACGCAGCTCGCGCCAGCACGGCTCGCATCGCTTCTTCCAGGGCTGGGTCGCCGGGCTTTTGCTACCGGTGGCGCACAACGAGGACCGGTATCCGGCTATGGGTAAGAAGCTTGACCGTCTCGCTGCCAAGGAGCAGGCCTTCCAGACCCCTGCGCCCATGCGAGGCCATGACGACAAGGTCGCACCCAAGCTGACCGGCCTTGTCGATGATTTCCTCGTAGGGATCATCACCGACTACGACCAAGCCGTTGCTCTCGACGCCAACCGCCTTCGCGCGTGCCGTTACTTTATCCAGCAATGCCTCGGCGTTCTTTTTGGCCAGATTTTCGTAATCGCTCTCGAGCTTCTGGACCAGCTTCGACGACACGCCTTCGTCAAGAACCAAGTTGCGGTGCGCAATCACGTGCATCACGGTCAGTTTTGCCTTGACGGACCGGGCTAACGCAATGCCGTGATCCGCTGCTTCGTCGGAGAGCTCCGAGCCGTCGTGGGGCAGCAGGATGTTTTTATACATGTCGTGCCTTTCTTATGCAGATTCTTAAACAGAAATGCTCAGAAATTGAGGCGGGGAAATGGCTCCAGCCGTAGAGCAGGCGTGATCTCGATCAGGCGGTGCTAATCCTCACTATCTTGACCGTGTAACGAATAGCGGACACCAACCCCAGCAAAAGAGCCCGGAGCAGATCGCCCTCCCTTTATCAGATACTTGTTGGATGCGAACGATACGCCCGGGAGTCCCGACGGGCAAGGGCGGGCACCCCCTCCCAATCAACCGGGTTGCGACCACCAGATCCGGGTATGCCTTCCACGCCGCCCCGGCCGGCTATTTAGTTTTGGATGTGGACATGAACCGCCCGTTACGGTCACTCGTCACACAGGATTCCGCCTGGAACAGGCGAAAATCCCTCTTGTAACCCACACTGGCTCGGGGTAAGTTGCATTATCCGGATCTTCATTGCCCCTCAAACCTGCACGGGAAAAAATTTCATGGCCGACAAAAAAATCATTGCTGTCGTGGGCGCCACCGGCACGCAAGGCGGCGCCCTGGTGCGTGCGATCCTGAGCGAGCCGTACGGGCCCTTCACCGTGCGCGCGCTGACGCGGGACGTTAATTCCGAAAAGGCGCAAGAGCTTAAAAAGCTGGGGGCGGAAGTGGTTGCAGCCGATATCGACAACTTGAACAGCCTCAAGCTGGCGTTCCACGGCGTCTACGGCGTGTACTGCGTCACGTTCTATTGGGAGCACTGCATGCCGGAACGGGAAATGGCCCAGGCCGCCGCCATGGCCCAGGCCGCGAAGAACGCAGGAGCCACGCACGTCATCTGGTCCACCCTGGAGGACACGCGCAAGCTCGTTCCGCTCAAGGATACCCGCCTCCCTACCATCATGGGAAAGTACAAGGTGCCGCATTTCGACGGCAAGGGCGCGTCGAACGATGCATTCAGGCAGATCGGGCTGCCGACGTCCTATCTCCTCGCGTCCTTTTACTGGGAAAACCTGATCTACATGCAGATGGGACCGAAGAAACAGGCAGACGGCACGCTTGTATTCGCTCTGCCCTTGGGCGATAAGCGGCTGCCTGGCATCGCTGCCGAGGATATCGGCAAATGCGCCTTCGGCGTCTTCAAGCGCGGCGTGCAGTTCGTCGGCAAGACCGTCGGCATCGCCGGCGAGCACCTGACCGGCATGCAGATGGCCGCCGCCATGACCCGGACGCTGCGCCAGAAAGTCGTCTACAAACACATACCGTTCGAGGAGTACCGCGCTCTCGACTTTCCGGCGGCCCAGGACCTCACGAACATGTTCCAGTTCCAGCACGATTTCGAGGTCGAGTTCTGCGCAGCGCGCAATGTCGAGCTCTCGCGCAGCCTCAACCCCTCGCTGCTGTCATTCGACGGTTGGCTGCTCAAGTACAAGGATGGCCTTCAGCTCGCCTGACCAACCGGGCGACGATGTGATGAAGTGATCACGCGGCATATTCATGAGTGAGACGACAAGGCCTGCCGCCGGCGCAGGCACGATCCGGCTGGGTGAGCTGACCGTGAACCGCAGCGGTTTCGGGGCCATGCGCGTCGCGGGTCCTGGCATCTGGGGCGAGCCGAAGGACCGGGCGGCGATGCGCAGGCTGCTCGTTCGTGCCTTCGAGCTGGGGCACAACTTCTTCGATACCGCCGACAGCTACGGCCCCGAGGTATCGGAGAAACTGATCGCCGAGGCGCTTCACCCCTATCCCGCCGAGCTCGTGATCGGAACCAAAGGCGGTTTCGCGCGCCCCAACCGCAGCTGGGTGCCTGACGGACGGCCCGAGCATCTGCGCCTCGCCCTCGACGGCAGCCTGCGACGGCTGCGGCTCGAGCGCATCGATCTCTACCAGTTTCACACTCCAGACTCGAAAGTGCCCTTTGCCGAGTCTTTCGGCACCCTCGCAGAGCTGCAAAAGGCAGGCAAGATTCGGCACCTTGGCGTCTCCAGCGTGAGCGTGCGGCAGCTCGAACAGGCCCGACAGATCGCGCCAGTCGTCTCCGTGCAGAACAAGTACAACATTGAAGATCGCGCCTCGGATGACGTGCTCGCGGCCTGCGAGAAGGCTGGCATCGCCTTCATTCCATGGTATCCGCTTGGCGCGGGCCACGCGTTGCACTCGGCGAAAGTAAAGCGCGTCGCCGCACGACATGGCGCAACACCCTCGCAGGTGGCGCTCGCCTGGCTGCTTGCGCGCTCTCCGGTAATGCTGCCGATACCCGGAACCGGCTCCATCGCCCATCTCGAGGAAAATGCGGCCGCAGCGGGTGTGAAGCTTTCGGCCGCAGATATCGCCGCGCTCGACAAGGCGTGAGCATCCATGTGACGCGCGCGAAAACATAGCGATCCGTTAACGGGGCCAACGCGTTCCAGGGAGCCTTCCGCGCACGCGGGTATCACCCGGCGCAGTTTTGGGCGACAATCCTGCTCCAACACAAACCCATCCGTGAGACCTTCCCTTGCAGGGCGCGACGAGTGCTGGGAGAAGGCGGCAGCAAGACGCCGGGATAATCTATCGAGACCTTGTTCGAGACGGTCTCTTCCAATAAAGAGAGGAAAGCTCATGAGAACCATTTCATTTCGTCTCAGCCTGATTGCGCCCGCCGTTTTCGCAGCGGCATGGGGGTTCGCCGCGATCGACGCTGCGGCGCAGTCGTACCCGTCCAGAAACATCACGATCGTCGTGCCCTACTCCGCTGGCGGCTCGTCGGACATCATGGCCCGCGCCATGGGCAAGAGGCTCGCGGATGCCTGGAGCAAGAACGTCATCATCGATAACCGCGCCGGCGCGAGCGGCATGATCGGCGCCGCGCTGGTGACCAAGGCAACGCCCGATGGCCACACCCTGCTTGTGACCACATCCTCTTATCCCGCGACCGCAGCGACCCGGAAGAAGCTTCCCTTCGATCCGGCAACCGCGATCATTCCCGTCGCCATGATTGCGAAAGCCCCCAACTTGCTCGCGGTTCATCCTTCGGTGCCGGCAACGACCGTGAAGGAACTCGTGGCGCTCGCCAAGAAAAATCCCGGAAAGCTAAACTATTCATCTTCAGGGGTTGGTGGCAACAATCACTTTTCCGGGGCACTGTTCGCCGCCGCCGCCGGCATCAAGATCACGCACATTCCGTACAAGGGCATCGCGCCCGCGGTAACGGCGCTGGTGTCGGGCGAAGTCGATCTCGTGGTCTCGAGCGCAGCGGCCGTTATGCCGCAGGTCAAGGCCGGCAGAGTGCGGGCCATTGCCGCCAGCAGCCTCAAGCCCTCGCCGCTCCTGCCCGGGCTGCCGGCGATCGCTCAGTCGGGCGTTCCGGGATACAGCTATGAGCTGTGGTGGGGATTGTTCGCGCCGGCCGGCACGCCGGATAACGTAGTAAGGGCGCTCAATACCCAGGTGAACAAGATCCTGGCCAGCGCGGAAATGAAGAAATTCCTGGATAACCAGGGCGCGCAACCCTGGCCGCTTACTACCGCGCAGCTCAACGGGCTTCTTGTCCGGGAAATCGCTCGCTACAAAAAGGCCGCGAAGGTAGCGGGAATTTCACCGCGCTGAGCGCTCCGGTAGCAAGCGATATGTAATGAAGTGGTTAAGCGGCGGGAAATCCCCGCCGCTTCGTTTTCTGCGCTGTGCATTCCTGCCTCTCCGGCTACCCGGAAAGAACGTCCTGGGCCTGTTCCTGCCGCAGCAGCTCGTAGATAAAATCTTCCAGCTCCGGTCCGAGCGCATCGCGCGCGGAGATCATCGCGATCGGGCGGCCGTCCTCTACCACGGGCACATGCCGGAAGGCGCCCTCGTGCATGATGTGGAGCGCGTCGGTGAACGCCCTGTCTGGATGGACGGTTTGGGGGTCGCGCGTCATGACCTCTGACAATCGCGTCGCCTGCGCATCACGGGACTCCGCGACAACGCGGAATAACGCGTCACGCTCGGTGAAGACCCCGGCGAGCTTACCCTCTTCCAACACCATGACAGCGCCAACCGCCTTCTCTCTCATCAGACGGGCCGCCTCCGCAACGGTCGAGCCGCCGGAAGACGTTACGAGCTCCTGATGCTCGATAATGGATCTGATGGAACGTTGCGACATGACGAACCTCCTCGTTTCGAATGAGGCGTTCCGAATGCCATTCGTGGACGCACCCGTGGTTTGACGGTACGCCCCGTGCGCGATAACATCAACGCCAGGTGACCCCGCGCCTTTGCTTTCCTTCGCGGGCTGGATAAGAATGGAGCCACTGCCGACCGGAGGTCCGGCCAGTGCCGCTTTTTCGACCTGCCGCAGTGGCCTTCGACCGCTAATCAGGGTGCCGACGCTCGTCCTTGCCAGTGAAAACAGCCCATCGCGAAAGAAGCGCAGATGAAGGAAATGCAGTAGCGGCTGCCGGCTGTGAAACTCGTCCTCTTCCCCGGGTTCAGGCACCGCATCAATCTCACCGCGCCCGAGCGCTGTGGAGCCGAAATCAGGAAGCTTCTGAACAACCCTGAATCGTAAGTCGATCGGCCTGGTTTGTTTTTTTGTTATCGGCGTGCATCGGCGTCCATCGGCGGCTAATATGGATTTGATTCTTGTGATATCGGTGTTTATCTGCGGCTAATGATGTTTTTTTGATTCTTGAAACACGCGCCAGTCGCCAC
>JAOTTL010000304.1:0-2824 GCA_029864385.1 Betaproteobacteria bacterium
TCCGTGGTCACGCACGCGGATCGTGATCTTGCCGTCCGACGACGCCATTGAAATCTCCACCGTCGTGTTCTCGGGGGTGTAGCGCACGGCGTTGCGCACGACATTCTCGATAGCGCTGTGGAGAAGCTGCGGGCGGCACTGCACTTTTCCCTCAACCATTGAGTCGAGGTCGACTTTGCGCTGAGTCGGCCCGGCTTCGTAGTTCGCATCCTCCACCACGTCTCTTACAATATCGGACAGCTCCACTGAAACCGACTGTTCTGCCGCAAGCTCACGCTCCAGGCGGGTAAGGGTCAGTATTTGACCGATGAGTTCATTGAGACGCTCGGTCTCGAGTTCTATTCGGTCCAGATCCGGAATGACCTCAGATGCGGCCCGCTTGCGCGCAAGACCCAGCGCCACCTGAAGTCGTGACAGGGGCGAGCGCAGCTCATGGGAGACATCCCGGAGCAATCGCTGCTGGGACCTTAGCAGGCCTTCGACGCGCTCCGCCATGGCATCGAAATCGCGCCCCAGGGCGCCGATTTCGTCCCGCCTGGCGGTGACCGAGGCCCCCGCGCGCGCCGCAAGATCGCCCTCTGAAAGACTTCGGGTCGCGCGGCGCAGTTGGGCCAGCGGACCGGTGAGGTACCTCGCCAGCAGAAAGCACACCATTCCGCTCACGAGTATCGCGACGCCAAGCCGAAGCCATTGTGTTTCCGGCGGACCTCGAAAAATCCGCCCCGCCGTTTTCAGCGCTCGCGCGCCGGAAGACTTCGAAGTCGCACCCGGGGGCGCTCTCCTTTCAGGCACCGCCGATGGATTATCCGCACCAGCGAGCGCTATTATTCGATAGCGCCCCCCGGAAGGCGCAGCCACGCCCTCAGTGATGAAGGTGGCTCGCCCGTTGCTTACCTCGGGAGCGCCTTCCATGCCGCCAATCCCCAGCGGCAGAGGCCGGCCGAGCACATCGCGACCGTTGGCGTCCACTACGAACAACCGCGGATGTCCGTCTCGCTGATGGCGCAACAGAAGGGGCCGCGCTGCTTCAATCCCGCGACTGGAAATGACCTCCGCGAGCCCCTGCATATCCCGAATGGCACGGATCGCCATACGTGCAGCGCGGGGACGGGATGCGCCGTCCGAGTCCGCAACCTGATAGCTCACCCAAAACACGGCCGCCACAATCAGCACCATGGCGCCCCAGAACCAGAGGAAAATTTTCAGGTAAAGGCTGCGCATCACGTGATTCTCTTGATGAGCGAAGAAATCCTCATCAAGCGTTCGTAAGGACGTAGATATAGCCGGCGCCGCGCACGGTTTTGATTCGGGGTGCACCGTCGGACAAAGGGCCGAGTTTTTTCCGCAGATTGCTCACGTGAACGTCAATACTCCTATCGTAACGCTCGAGTTTGCGGCCCAGCGCCTGCTCACTCAGATCGCTCTTCGAAACGATCTTTCCGATACGCCGGACCAGCGCCTCCAGTACGTTGAACTCAGCGCTGGTGAGGGCCAAAGCCACGCCGGACAGCAGTGCTTCCCGGGTACCGGGGCGAAGCTCCAGCTCGCCCGCGATGACCGGCTCGAAGCCGTCGTCGCCGGAAGACCAGGCCTGCGAGCGTCTGAGGATGGCGCGCAAACGCGCGACCAGCTCCCTTGGGTTACAGGGTTTCGGCAGATAATCGTCCGCGCCCATTTCCAGGCCAACGATACGATCGACGTCGTCGCCCCGTGCAGTCAACATGAGAACCGGTGTGCGCGTGTGCTCGCGCAGCGCGCGCAGAGCATCGAATCCGTTCAGCTTGGGCATCATCACGTCGAGGACCACGATGTCATAGTTCCCGTCACGTCCCTGCTCCACGGCCGCAGCTCCGTCGTGGACCGCGTCGACCTCGAATCCTTCGTAGCTGAGGTACTCGGACAACAGAGCGCAAAGCTCGATGTCGTCGTCGGCCAGCAAGATACGGGTGAGTTTTGAATCCGTCGCCATCTGCTCTCGAGAGTGCCGGTCAGAAGTCCTCAACAGTAGATTTTGGCACATGCGCTACGCTTGCAATGAGCCCGAGGTCCTCGTCTTTACCCAACTTTACATTTCCTTTACTGCCGCCTGACCCACCTTCACAACCAGGGCGTATACATTCGTACGCGACAGGGACGCCGCCAGGCGTAAGCAGCCGGGCGACTTCCAGGCTCAACAAAAGCCTCAGTGATTAGGAGATAATCTGATGAAAAGATCGATTTTTGCAGCACTCGGCGCGGTTGCTGTCGCCGGCCTGATCGCCCTGGCGAACGCGGCCGCGGCACACGGGGAATTCGGCGGCGGCCGCGGAGGCGGTAAGCTGTTCTCATCCTCCTCCCGGACTGCCTACATGGCGCAGCATTTGGACATGACCGAGGAGCAGAAGGCTCAGCTGCGGGAAATCCTCGACGCGGCGCGTCCGGAGTCGGACCAGCTGGCGGATGCGATGCTCGCCAACCGACAGGCCATGAAGGCCTTCCGGGAAAGCGAGACCTTCAGCGAAGCGGAAATTCGCGCAATTGCCGGCCAGCGGGGTGACCTGGTCGCGGACATGACGATCTTACACGCCCGCGTTCATGCCCAGATAAAGCACATATTGACTCCGGAACAGCTCGAGCGCTTCGAAAAAATGCGTATGGGGCATCGTGGAAAACACCGTCACGAACGCAAAATTCATAACGATCCACAATCCTGAAGCAGGCAACCGGGCCTGAAGCCGACGCTTCGGGCCCGGTAAGCAACAACCTGTCCGCGGCCAGACCGCTCATTGGATGTTTGTCGCCCTCAAGAGCAGCGCGAACGGAAACCGGGTGCCGTGATGGGGTT
>JAOTTL010000118.1:0-11296 GCA_029864385.1 Betaproteobacteria bacterium
AGTCTCGTCTCGGTGGCGAGCTGCTTGAGGTTGACCGGCGCCGCATGCCGGGCGAGGGCCGCAAGCAGGCTCATCATGCGCTCAATAACCTGAATCGAGGACTTGGCTTCGGTCTGTGCCACGGTGCGGGTGCCCATCGCGAACTTTGGCGGGCGATTTTATATGATGAAATGTACTGGAACAACTAAAAACCCGGAGCTAACAGTGAGATGACGCGCTCAAGATGATTATCGCCAGTAATGCTTTGTTTTTGCTATACTATAGCGCTCCGCAATTCCCGTGGTGTCCTATGAGCAAGTCAGCTACCCGTAACCGCAATGGCCGTCATGCGGCCGCACTTCAACAACCGGCGCAGCAGGACGTCAAGAATTACATGACGTCGCAGGGTTATACCCGACTCAAGGCCGAACTCACACGCCTGCTCGATGTCGAGCGCCCGGAGTTGGTGAAAGTCATTTCCTGGGCGGCGTCGAATGGCGATCGGTCCGAGAACGGCGACTACATCTACGGCAAAAAGCGGCTGCGCGAGATCGACCGCCGCATCCATTACCTGACGAAGCGCCTCGATAACGCCTCGGTGGTCAACCCGGCGCGGCGCGGCGACAGCGACCAGATCTTTTTCGGCGCGACTGTCACGTATGCCTATGTCCATGGCGGCGGCGAAGAGCGAACGATCACCATCGTCGGCATGGACGAGGTGGATACCAAACGCGGTCACGTGAGCTGGCAATCGCCCATTGCCAGGGTCTTGCTCAAGCGGCGTTCCGGCGACGTGGTGACGCTTGCCACCCCGGCGGGCGAGTCTGAAATCGAAATTATCACCGTACGTTACGCCAACGGGGCGTAACCCGCCCCTTCCCGGGCCCCGTTGCTGCGCGGCGGGTGCCCCTATAAGATTGGACTGCGGGCGCAGGGCTGGCGGACGCCAGCACCCGCTCCACACTCGCTGATTCTCCTACTGTGACGGTCTCGTTTTTCGCAGCCACGCTTTCGGCTTGGCGCGCCGCGCACGTCGCGGTACCCGACCTGCGCGCCGACTCGCTGTCGCTCGACGCAGTGGTGAAGCTCAGCAT
This sequence comes from Betaproteobacteria bacterium, assembly GCA_029864385.1. Taxonomy (GTDB): domain Bacteria; phylum Pseudomonadota; class Gammaproteobacteria; order Burkholderiales; family SG8-41; genus SG8-41. The sequence continues at coordinate 1,074 of JAOTTL010000118.1, forward strand.
CAAGACGGTGCCCGAGGCCCGCACCGCGGACAACCTGGGCGCTGAGCGCGAAGGCACTGGGGTCGTGATCGATAACAAGGGCCTCATCCTCACCATCGGTTACCTGATCCTGGAGGCGGAATCGATCCTCGTCGTCACCGGGGACGGGTGCGTATTTCCAGCGAGTGTGGTGGGCTACGACCATGCCACCGGTTTCGGTCTCCTGCGTGCGGGCCTGGACTGCCGTCCGGTCCAGCTCGGAGACTCCGGCGAGCTCGCGGAACTATCCACCGTCCTCGTCGCCGCGCACGGCGCTGCCGGTGGGGCCTCGCGCGCTTGCGTGGTCGCGAGGCGCCGCTTCACGGGGTGGTGGGAGTACATGATCGAGGATGGTATTTTTACCGCCCCCCCGCGCTTCGAGCACAGCGGGGCGGCGTTGCTCGATGCGGAGGGGCGGCTCGTCGGCATCGGCTCGCTTTGGGTGAGTGATACGCTGGAGATCGGCGCAGCGTTTCCTGGCAACATGTTCGTTCCGATCGATCTGCTCAAGCCGCTGCTTGGCGACCTGCTGGCGAGCGGCCACCGGCGCAAGGCGCCGCGACCTTGGCTGGGCGTCTATTCCGAGGAAATCGAGGGCCACGTCGTGGTAACGCGCGTGCTGCCCGGGTCGCCCGCCGCCAAAGGGGGCCTGTCCCGCGGCGATGTCATTCTCGGCATTGGGGGCCAGGCGATCGGTCATCAAAGCGAGTTCTATCGGCGGTTGTGGGCCAGCGGAGAGGCGGGAGCGTCGGTAGTGCTGCATGTCCTGCAAAAGAAAATAGTGCGGCAGCTGACTGTACGCTCTGCTGACCGGATGGAGTATCTGCGCCCTTGGCGCGCTTAGCCCAAAGCCGTGAGTGGTGAGCGGATTGATCCGATCTTGCCGATTACCACTCGCCGATCACGGAGGCTCCTTACGCTGCGCATCGACGCGTTACGAAAGGCGCGGGTGTGCGGCCCTTTTTCTGAGATAATCTCTGGCACGAAGGTTGTCTGAGCAAGGCCCAGCACCCGTCAAAAGTCACGCTTTTCCCGCAAATGCGCGTCGGTCTTTTCGTCACTTGTCTCGTTGACCTGATGCGGCCGCGGATCGGCTTCGCGGCCATCCGTTTGCTCGAGGCCGCTGGTTGTGAAGTCGTCGTGCCTCAAACCCAGACCTGTTGCGGCCAGCCGGGCTACAACGCGGGCGCGCGCGACGCCGCGAAGGCGCTCGCGCGCAAGGTGCTCGATGAATTCGAGGCTTTCGAGTACGTGGTCGCGCCCTCCGGTTCATGTGCCGGCATGATTCGCACGCACTATCCGGAGCTGCTTCGCGACGCTCCGGATGAACTGGAGCGAGTACGGAACCTGTGCGCGCGTACATACGAACTGACAGATTTCCTGGTAAACGTCGCCAGTTTGGGCGCCGTCCCAGGAAAACTAAATGGAACCGTTACTTATCATGACTCCTGCTCCGGATTGCGGGAACTGGGTATCAAGAGTCAGCCGCGTCAGCTCCTCGCCAAAGTACCGGGCTTGAAGCTGATCGAGATGGAGGAGGCGGAGACCTGCTGTGGCTTCGGCGGCACGTTCGCGCTCAAGTTCGGCGAGATCTCCGCGCACATCGCGGAGCGGAAATGCGCAAACGTAACGGCAAGCGGTGCGGACGCGGTGCTGCTCGGCGATCTGGGCTGCATGCTCAATATCGAGGGACGGCTGCGCCGCCGGGGTGACATGAAGACGAAAGTGCTCCACGTCGCCGAAGTGCTCGCCGGCGTGGAATTGAAACCGCAGATAAACGCAGATAAACGCGGATAAAATCAAAATCAATTTAGCCGCCGATGGACGCCGATACACGCCGATAAAATCAAGAACAATTCCATTGGCCGCAGAGAGCACAGAGAACACGGATAGAAGAAGCTTGAACCTCCAAACATGTCCTGAGTCCATCGCAGGGTCGCCAAGAAAAATCAAGATTAAGCCGCAGATTCGCGGGTTCCGGAGAACCGCTCTCTCGTTCTACAAGCCTCGCGAAAGCATTCTGACTTGTCGCCATTGGAACACCTGACACACCGGTTCTATCGGCGTTCATCGGCGGCTAAGATTTCTTTCAAGTTATCTGTGTTTACCTGCGGCTATATGATGTTCATCGGTGTTTCGACTCGCGACTCACAAATTGCCAGCCACGCCTTATGAAAATCCTGGTAATGGGCTCTGGCGGTGTCGGCGGCTTCTACGGCGGGCGACTCGCGCACGCGGGTTGCGACGTCACCTTTGTCGCACGCGGGGCGCACCTCGAAGCCATGCGCAAGCACGGACTCGTCATCGAGAACGAGCCGCAGGGCGACATCCGGTTGCCGCAGGTCAAGGTGACTGATGATCCGGCCACGGTCGGCCCGGTCGACCTGGTGCTCATCGCTGTCAAGCTGTGGGACACCGAGGCGGCTGCGCGCGCCGTGAAGACCATCGTCGGGCCGAGTACCGCCGTGCTTTCCCTGCAAAATGGCGTGATCAAGGACGACATTCTGCGCCGCGAACTGGGCGACGAGGCGGTCATTGGCGGCGTGGGCTACGTCGCGACCCGTATCTCGCGCCCCGGAGTAATTCACCAGACCGGCACTATGCAGCGGGCGATGATCGGTGAATACGACGGTCGCCGCACGCCTCGCGTCGAGGCGCTTCTGGAGGCCTTGCTGCGCGCCGGCATTCAGGCCGAGATCGTGCCGGACATCCGGCGCACGCTGTGGGAAAAATACACTTTTCTCGTCGGCCTGTCCGCGACCACCACGACGATGCGCATGCCGATCGGCCCGATCCGCAAGAACGCACAAACGCGTGCGTTCTTACTTGACCTTATGAGAGAAGTTGTGACTGTTGGACGCGCTCATGGTGTCGCGCTGCCGGAAGACTATGCGGAGCAACGCCTCGCGTTTGCCGACACCGTGCCGGAGGACATGACCTCATCCATGCACCACGACTTGGACAGCGGCAATCGTCTGGAGGTCGAGTGGCTTTCCGGCGGCGTGGTGCAACTCGGCGCCAAGGCCGGCGTGCCCACGCCCGCCAACCGCGCGGTGTGGGACATTCTGACCTTGCACGCGCAGGGCCGCCGTGAATACTAGAGCGCATGTCAAAATCCAAAAACATCATGCAACCGCAGATAAACGCAGATAAACGCGGATGAAACAAGAACCTTGAACCACAGAGGTCACAGATTAAAAACGAAGAACATCAGCCGCCGATGGACGCCGATAGAATAAATCGAGTCTGACTTTTTTGAAATGCGTTCGTGAAGCAGCCCAAACTCACCGTCAGGAACATCCGCGCCGTCGGCGTGAAGGTGCCGATGACCTATACGCTCGGCACCAGCGCTGGAACGGTGCGCGAGGCACCATTGCTCCTCGTGGACGTCGAAACCGAGGAAGGGATCGTGGGGCGCGCGTACCAATTCTGCTATTTGCCTGCTGCCGCACCCGCCATTGAGTTACTCCTGAAAGAAGTGTTGGGTACCGTAAAAGGCGACCGAGTGGAACCGGTCGCCCTTTGGGCGAAGCTCTACCAGCGTTTCACGCTGATCGGTGTGCAAGGTATTGTGCGCATGGCGATGGCGGCTTTCGATGTCGCCTGTTGGGACGCGCTCGCGATCGCTGCGGACCAGCCGCTCGCGGTTTACCTCGGCGCGGCACCCCGGCCGGTGCCGGCGTACAACAGCTGCGGCCTGGGACTGATGGCGCCGGAAGCGGTCGCGGATGAGGCGGAGAAGCTGCTGGCGGGCGGGTTTCGCGCAGTCAAGCTGCGCCTGGGGTATCCCACGCTGGAGGCCGACCTCGCGGCGCTGCGAGCGGTTCGCCGGAGAATTCCCGGCGAAATCGAGCTCATGGTGGATTTCAACCAGGTGCTGTCGGTGGACGAAGCGTTGCGACGCGGGCGCGCGCTCGATGCGGAGGGCGGCGTCTACTGGATCGAGGAGCCGGTCCGGCACGACGACTACGCTGGCTGCGCGAGGCTCGCACGCGAGCTCACGACGCCGATTCAGATCGGAGAGAATTTTTCGCTCCCCTTCGCGATGGAGCAGGCGCTGGCAGCCGAGGCGTGCGACTACGTCATGCCGGACCTCGATCGCATCGGAGGCGTGACTGGCTGGTTGCGCGCGGCCCAGCTCGCCTCGGCGCGGGGCACGCAAATGTCCTCGCACCTGTTCCCGGAAATCAGCGCCCACCTCCTTGCCGCGACGCCGACCCGGCACTGGCTCGAGTATGTGGATTGGGCCGACGTGCTTTTGCGGGAGCCGCTGCGGATTGCAGACGGCCTAGCCGTTCCCTCCGCGCGCCCCGGCAACGGGCTCGCGTGGAACGAAGACGCCGTGCAGCGTTTCCGAATCTGAATCAGTCGAAGAACCTGCGAATCCAGGCGCAAGATGAAAGAGCTGTCGGTGCTGCGCGGGGTGCTCGCGATGGTGGCGGGCGCCGGACTCCTTAAGCTCAACGACGCCGTTTCCAAGCATCTGACCCAGCACTTCCCGATTGGCCGGGTGATGTGCCTGCGGCAGCTGGCCGCTTTCATGGTCGCCAGGGGCGTCTACATGATCCGGCTCGTGGCGCCGCGAGGTTGAACCGCAACCCGCGCTATAATTGAATTCTCGGGTATCCTGCCGCCAACCTTCCCAGACACGCGCATGCAAGTAGCCTCCATGCATTTCAAGGCGCGGGCACGCGATAAGCTCGCAGACCGCAATCTGCAGAACGCGCTCCAGAAATTGCAGGGCAACTTCGTGCGCGGTCGCGCCCAGCGGGTCGCGGAGATGGACAACTTCGAGGCGATCCGGGACGCGGCGGCTGCGATTCGCGAGCGCGTGCTGGCCGAACTCGATATCTATCTGGAAGAGTTCGAACGCAACGCGAAGGCGCGCGGCGCCGAAGTTCACTGGGCCGAGAGCCATGACGACGTCAATCGCATCGTCTGTGAGCTCGCGCGGCGCCATGGCGTGCGCAAGGCGGTCAAGTCGAAGTCGATGGTTACCGAGGAGTGCGCGTTGAATGACGCGCTCGAGGCCGCGGGCGTCGAGGTGCTGGAGACAGACCTCGGCGAATACATCCTGCAACTCGCGAAGGAGCCGCCCTCGCATATCGTCGCGCCTGTCGTGCATAAAACGCGCGATGAGGTCTCCGACCTGTTCGCGGAAAAGCACGGAACGCCGCGCAAGACCGACATCGCGGAGCTCACGCGCGAGGCGCGCGATCGGCTGCGCGGGCATTTCATCACGGCGGACATGGGCATCTCCGGTGCGAACTTCGCGATCGCCGAGACTGGGTCGACGCTGATCGTCACCAACGAGGGCAACGGTCGCATGGTAACGACGCTTCCGCGCGTGCACGTTGCGATCACCGGGATCGAGAAGATCCTGCCCACGCTCGAAGATGTCGCGACGCTGATGCGTCTGCTGCCGCCGCACGGTACCGGCCAGTCGATCTCGAACTACATCTCGGTGACGACTGGCGTGAAGGGCGAAGGCGAGCACGACGGCCCCGAGCATTTCCACGTCATTCTGGTCGATGGGGGCCGCACGAGCCTCATCGGATCCGAGCTGCAGCCCATCCTGCGCTGCATACGCTGCGGCGCCTGCATGAATCACTGCCCGGTATACCAGAGCATCGGCGGGCACGCGTATGGTTGGGTCTATCCGGGCCCGATGGGCTCGGTGTTGACGCCGACCTACGTCGGGCTCGAGAACGCGCTCGATCTGCCGAATGCCGCAACGATGTGTAACCAGTGCGGGGTTGTCTGCCCCGTGAAGATCCCGCTTCCCGATCTCATGCGCAAGCTGCGCGAGCAGCAGTTCGAGCGCAAGCTGAAGCCGTGGACCGAGCGAGCCGCTTTCGGTCTTTGGCGCTGGGTGGCCCAGCGGCCAGCGATCTATGCGGCGGCGGCGGCAATGGGTGCGCGGCTGCTTGCCCTGATGGGCGGCCGCGACCGTCTCATCCATCGCATTCCAATGGCTGGCGGCTGGACCGCCACCCGTGACATGCCGGCGCCGCATGGCAAGACGTTTCGTGGGATGTACCGGAAAGCGAAAAATGGACGACCAGCGGTCTCGAAAAGCTGATTTCAGCCGCCGATGGACGCCGATGAGCGGGCATAACTCAAAACCAGAATGGACAGGATTAACAGGATTAACAAGATCCTCAAGGCCCCGCTTTAATCCTGTAAATCTTGTGAATCCTGTCTATTTTTACGTTTTTCGATCCGCGTTTGTCTGCGGCTAACGTCTGTTTTGGGTCTTTGAGATGAGTTCGAGCCACTGGACACAGAGGTCACTATGAACAAGCCAGTTGAAACGCAGGGCGCCGGGAGGGTCGAGTTGTGGATCGGGGGCAGGCGCGAGCGCGCCACGACCGCTCGTTTCGGTGACGTCACCAATCCCGCAAGCGGCGCCGTCACGCGGCGCGTGCCACTCTGCAATGCGGCCGACATCGATAGAGCCGTAACGGCCGCGGCAGCGGCGTTCCCGGAATGGCGCGATACGCCCCCACTGCGGCGTGCGCGGGTGATGCAGAAGTTCCTGCAGCTGCTGCAGGCGAACCAGCAGGAACTCGCGCGCCTCGTCACCGAGGAGCACGGCAAGACGCTGCCCGATGCGATGGGGTCGGTCCAGCGCGGCCTCGAGGTGGTGGAGTTCGCCTGCGGCATTCCGCATCTGCTCAAAGGCGAGCACTCCGAGAACGTCGGCACCGGCGTCGATTGCCACACGGTGCGCCAGGGCGTTGGCGTGTGCGCCGGCATCACGCCGTTCAACTTCCCGGTGATGGTACCGCTTTGGATGTTCCCGGTGGCAATCGCCTGCGGCAACACGTTCGTGCTCAAGCCTTCCGAGAAGGTGCCGTCGGCCTCGATGCGAATGGCGGAGCTGTTCAAGGAGGCCGGGCTCCCCGACGGCGTCTTCAACGTCGTGCACGGCGACAAGGAAGCGGTGGACGCCATTCTCAACCATCCCGGCGTCCACGCGGTCAGTTTTGTCGGCTCGACCCCGATCGCGAAGTACCTCTACGAGACCTGCGCGAAGAACGGGAAACGTGTGCAGGCCCTCGGCGGCGCCAAGAACCACGCAGTGGTGCTGCCGGACGCCGACCTCGAGTTCGCTGCAGACGCGTTGATCGGCGCGGCCTACGGCTCCGCGGGAGAACGCTGCATGGCGATCTCGGCGGTGGTCGCGGTCGGCGCGGCGGCGGATCCGCTGGTGGCGCTGCTCAAGAAAAAAGCCGAGGCGATCATGGTTGGTCCGGGCGACAAGGAGGGCGTCGAGATGGGGCCGCTCGTCACTCGGCAGCATCGGGACAAGGTCGCGGGCTACGTCGATCAGGGGGTGAAAGAGGGCGCGAAGCTGGTGCTCGACGGCCGTGGCCTGAAGATCCCGGGACACGAGACCGGTTTTTTCCTCGGCACGACGCTCTTTGACAACGTCAAGACGGACATGAAGATCTACCAGGACGAAATCTTCGGCCCGGTACTCGTCGTCCTGCGAAGCAAGACGCTGGAGGACGCGATCGGGCTCGTCAATGGCAATCCGTACGCCAACGGCACCGCGATTTTCACGGAATCGGGAGGTGCGGCGCGGCGCTTCGAGAACGAGATCCAGGTCGGCATGGTGGGCATCAACGTGCCGATTCCGGTGCCGGTCGCGTTCTATTCCTTTGGGGGCTGGAAGAACTCGCTCTTCGGCGACCTCCACGTGCACGGCATGGAGGGCGTGAAGTTCTATACGCGCACTAAGGTGGTGACGACGCGTTGGCCGCACCAGGACACGCCCGCGCCGGGACTGAACATGCCCACCCTCGGATAAGGCGTGACCGATTGAGCGTAACCCGCGACTAGATTGGTGCTTCTGGGCAGATACTGTCGCGGCAGGCTAGCGTGCCGGGTCAACCGGCAGTGGCCGCGCTTGAAAAGACAACGCGCACGATGGTCCCGGTGCCATCACCTCTCGCGGTAAGCGCGGCCTCGGCCCGGTGCCTTTGCGCGATCTCGCGCACGATGGCAAGACCCAGTCCACAGCCTTCCGCGCTCGTGCCGAGCACGCGGTAGAAGCGCTCGAATACCCGTTCACGCTCCGCTTCCGGTACGCCCGGGCCATCATCTTCGACACTGAGGATAATCTGGCCTTCCGCAGTGTTCACCCGGACCGTGATGTGGCCTCCCGACTGCGTGTAGCGAATGGCATTGTCGAGAAGATTGTTTAGCATCTCGCGCAGCAGGAAAGGGTCACCTTCGATGCGCGCTCCGCCGGGCGGACCCTCGAAGCCGAGGTCGATGTTCCGGGCGAGCGCTTGCGGCACCCAGTCGGTCGTGGCTTCGCGAGCCAGCTCGGTAAGATTGATCCGCTCGGTCGCGCTGGCACGCCCGGCGTCCGGCTCGGCGCGTGCCAACCACAATAGCTGGTTGACGAGCCGCGCCATCCGCTCGATAGCGGTGTGCAACTGCTCGAACGCAGCCTTAGCCTCGGTCGCGGGTGTCTGGCGCAAGGCGAGCTCGGTCTGCGTCTTGAGCCCGGCAATCGGTGTGCGGAGCTGGTGCGCCGCATCCGCGATGAAGCGCTGTTGCGCCGCGATGGATGCGCTCAACCGTTCGAGCAGGCCGTTCATCGCGTGGATCAGCGGTTGCACTTCCCGCGGAACCGTCGACTCAAGCAGCGGCGACAGGTCGCGGTGCGAACGATGCTCGATTTGACGCTGCAGCTGGGAAAGCGGAGCCAGCCCTCGTCCTACACCGTACCACACCGCGAACATGGCCAGGAAGATCAGCAAGGCCTGCGGCAGGACCATGCGCAGAAGGAGTTCCGTCGCGAACTTGGTGCGCAACGTTACGCGCTCGGCGACCTGGATCCGCACGACACCCTTGCCCGATCCGGGCTCCACCGGCACGTGCATCGCCACGACACGCATGTCGCGGCCGAGGAAAACGTCGTCGTAGTAGCGAACGCGGTCCGCGCTCGTGTCCTCGGACTCAGGAAACTCCTCGGGCTTAGGAAACGAGGGTTCGCCGCTGATGTACTCGCCGTTCGCTCCCGTGACGCGATAGCTCAGGCGCCCGGACTCCCAGCTCTGCAGCATTTGCAGCGCGGCGGCGGGCAGGTCCAGGTAGCTCTGGTTGTTGACGCGCTTGATGTTCCGCCCGATGTCGAGCGCCACCTCGAGGAGCGCCCGGTCGTAGGCGAGGTTGACGAATTGTTTGGCGATGTCGTAGTTGACGATGATGCTGATCGACCATAGCACCACCAGCGGTGTGGAGAGCCACGCAATCAGCTGGCGGCGAAGGGTCCTAGTCCTGAGCATGCCCCGGTTTCTCGAGCAGGTAGCCCAATCCCCGAATCGTGCGGATCGACACGCCGCCAGGCTCGACTTTCTTGCGCAGCCGGTGAATGTAGACCTCGATGGCGTTAGCGCCGACTTCTTCATTCCAACTGTAAAGCTTTTCGGCGAGCTGTTCCTTGCTGACCACGCGGCCGCTGCGCATCATCAGGACTTCGAGGACCCCGAGCTCGCGGGCGGAGAACTCGATCGGCTCGCCATTCAGCATTGCGCGCCGGCCGCTCGTGTCGAGCGTAAGGGCCCCGCAGGACAGGAGTGCGCTGCCGCCAGACTGCCCGCGTCGGATCAGCGCCCGCACCCGCGCCTCGAGCTCGGGCAGGTCAAATGGCTTGGTCAGGTAGTCATCGGCGCCGAGATCGAGCCCTTTCACACGGTCCTCGAGGGCGTCTCGCGCCGTGAGAACGAGGACTGGCGCAAGCGAACCGCGCCGGCGCAGGCGCCGCAGGATATCGATACCATCGATCTTCGGCAAACCCAGGTCGAGGATGACGAGATCGTAGTTCTGGCCAACCAGCACATGATCGGCCTGGGCGCCATCGCTTACGCAGTCAACTGCGAAGTTGGACTGGCGCAGGGAGCGCGTGAGGCCGTCGGCGAGGACGGGATCGTCTTCGACAATCAGAATGCGCATCTCGGGTGCTCCGAGAATTCCGAGGACAGTAGTTTAGCGCATTGCGTCGCCGGTGCTTCGGCCACAAGCCGGCACTCCCCGGTTTCTTCTAAGTGATCTGCTCCCAACATTTCCTTCATTGCGCCATGTCACGATGAGCTGGCATGAAGACGCTCGAAAGCGGTGCGCGCAGTCCCCTTTTGTAAGCTCTCAGTAAGTATGCCGTACGTAAGGCCTGCGTAAGGCGACAAGCC
>JAOTTL010000119.1:0-11295 GCA_029864385.1 Betaproteobacteria bacterium
TCCCACGGCGGCGGTGGGGCTCGCGCAGATCTCGGAGGTCATGGTCATGATTGACCAGGGCTGCGCTGTCAAGCTTGCGGCGCCTTTGCCCGACGCGATCCAGAATATCACGGCCTACGATGCTGCTGCCGCGGCCGGGGCGCCGGACGCGGCCGGCGCGCTCGCAATGCGCTTTGCGTCGGACGCTGCTAAGCCGGTCTTCGCCGCGACGGGGATCAGCTAGCACGACCGCGACCGCGTCTTGCCGCGATCGCGCACACCCCTATACTGGCGCCTTCCGTACGTCAAATGCCGCTCCAGAGTCCGACGTACGAAGTGAATTGCTAATGAGGTAAACAATCGAACGATGGCGCCGCTGCTGCGATGCGTTTGGCGCCTGCGATAACGCTGAACCGACCGTGAGGAGGAAACATGGTAAGAGCCGCAATCGTTGGGCTTGGCTGGTGGGGAAGGACGATCGTCGATGCTGTGCAGGGTAAAAGCGAGCAGATCACGTTCGTTGCCGGCAACACGCGCACCCGCGCGAAGGCCGAAGATTTCTGCAAGGAGCGCAAGATCGAGCTGCGCGACGATCTCGACGCGATTCTTGGGGATCCGAAAATCGACGCGGTCGTCTACACCACGCCGCACAGCCAGCACGAGGAGCACATCAAGCGTGCGGCGCAGGCGGGAAAGCACATGTGCGTGGAAAAGCCTTTTACGCTGAATGTCGCGAGCGCGAGATCCGCGCTCGATGTGGTGAAGAAGGCGGGCGTCGTGCTCGGCATCGACTATCAGCGCCGGTTCCATCCCTCCATCGGCGAGATCCGCGCCCGCGTCCGGGACGGACGCGTGGGGACCGTTTGTTTCGGCGCGGCCGAGGCGACGGCCCCCGCCGGTCTCTTCGTGCCGAAGGAGTCGTGGCGCGTCAATCCGGCTGAAACCCCAGTCGGCGCGATGACGGGGATAGGCGTCCATCTCGTCGACGGATTCATCGATCTTTTCGGCGAGATCACGGAGGTCTATTGCATCAACACGCGGCGGGCAGCCCCGCTCGTCGACGACACGACCACCGTTACATTGAGGCACAAGAACGGCGTGACGTCGAGCTTTAACTGCTCGATTGCGGCTGCCGCCAATTATCGCGTCGCGGTCTATGGGACACGGGGTCTCGCGGAGACCGAGAGGAATCTGGACGGGTTTCGCTTCACTCCGGCGCCCGAGAAACCAGGGCAGCCGCCCTCAAGCCAGCCGGAGGCGGTTGACCACAAGGGAATCAATCCGGTCAAGGTGATAATGGAGGCGTTCGCGGCGGCCGTTCGCGGCGACGCGGCGTTTCCGATTTCCGCCGACCAGATTATTCACGGTGTGGCCGTCTTCGAGGCGATCGTGAAATCGGCGGCGACGGGCCAACCGGTCAAGGTCGCCTGATTCGGGTGAACGGTGAGCGCGCAGAGCGGCCGTCCATCGCAGTCACTAGAAGCTATCTCAAGAATTCACTGCAGCCACGGAAACACACGGAAATGTTATCAATTGGGGCGCAGTGCCCGGATCGGATCGTTTTCCGTGTGATTCCGTGGTTGATGATTTTGGGGTCTTAGCGGCCTGTCGCGAGGGGTTCTAGTCACTGGTCACCCGTCACGAGTTTTAGGAGGAGCAGCATGGGATATCGGGAGGTGAGCGAGATCCGCGACGGCATGCGGATCGATTGGGATGCGCCAGTTGCAATGGACGACGGCCTGGTCCTGCGGGCCGACGTCTACCGGCCGGTCCAGGACGGAAGGTATCCGGTCATCCTGACCTACGGCCCCTACGGCAAATGGCTGCATTTCGAAGACCTCTACGTTACCCAGTGGCGCCGCATGTGCGAGGAGCACCCCGACGTGCCCACAAGCTCCACCAACAAGTACCAGAACTGGGAAGTCGTGGATCCGGAGAAGTGGGTGCCGGATGGCTACGCCGTCGTGCGCGTGGACTCGCGCGGCGCCGGCCGCTCGCCGGGGCTGCTCGATCTGTGGTCGCCGCGCGAGGCGCAGGATTTCTACGACTGCATCGAGTGGGCGGCGAAGCAGCACTGGTCGAACGGCAAGATCGGACTGAACGGCATCTCTTATTACGCGATGAACCAGTGGCAGGCGGCCGCGCTGCAGCCGCCGCACCTGGCGGCGATCTGCGTCTGGGAGGGCGCGGCCGACTACTACCGGGATCTGAGCCATCACGGAGGCATCTACTGCACCTTCGCCGACACCTGGTTTCCCAGGCAGGTCATCCCCGTGCAGTACGGCCAGGGCACGAAGGGCTATCGCAGCCGCATGAACGGCGACTGGGTGTCCGGGCCCGATACGCTGCGGGCGGAAGAGCTCGGCGCCGCCCGGCGCGACTTCGCCGACGACTGCTACGCCAACCGGCTGGCGAGCGACGATTACTGGCGCTCGCGCATGCCGGACTGGTCGAAGGTGAATGTGCCGCTCCTCTCGTCGGCCAACTGGGGTGGCCAGGGCCTGCACCCGCGCGGCAATTTCGAGGGCTTCGTGCGCGCGGCGTCGAAAGACAAGTGGCTTGAGGTGCACGGCATCGAGCACTGGACCGAGTTCTATACGGACTATGGCCTCAGGATCCAGAAGCGCTTCTTCGGCCACTTCCTGAAAGGCGAGGACAGCGGATGGTCGAAGCAGCCGAAGGTGACCCTGCTGGTGCGCCATCCCGGCGAGAAATTTGTCGAGCGCCACGAAAACGAGTGGCCGCTCGCGCGCACGCAGTGGATGAAGTATTACCTGCACCCGGAAGGGCATGCACTCACGGCCGAAGCGCAAAAGACGACGGGAAGCGTCAGCTATGGCGGCTTCTCGGATGGTGTCTCGTTTCTTACGGCGCCGCTCGAGCGCGACACCGAGATCACGGGACCGATTGCGGCCAAGCTGTGGATGTCCTCGGCTACGGAGGACGCCGATCTCTTCCTGGTGGTGCGCGTCTTCGCGCCCGATCTGAAAGAGATCACGTTCATGGGCGCGCTCGATCCGCACACACCGATTGCGCAAGGCTGGCTGCGCGCGTCCCACCGCAAGCTCGACAAGAAATTGTCGCTGCCTTATCGGCCTTATCACACCCACGACGAAATCCAGAAGCTCAGGCCCGGCGAGGTCTACGAGCTCGACGTCGAGGTGTGGCCGACGTCCATCGTGGTGCCCAGGGGTTATCGCGTTGGCCTGACCGTGCGCGGGCGCGACTACGAGTGGCCCGGCGGCGCAGCGCAAGGCCTCGGCAACCTGAACGCAGTATTCACTGGCGTCGGGCCCTTCCGCCACGATGACCCGCGCGACCGGCCGGCCGCGGTGTTCGGGGGCGACGTCGCGCTGCACATGGGCCCGGATCGCCTCGCCCACCTGCTCCTGCCGGTAGTACCTTCGAAATAGCGGAGTAACCGGACCCAATTTCTGCGCTCGATGAGCTCGAGCCGGAATCAGGTGGTTTTTAAAGTCCGATTATGATTCCTTTGATGTTTTAGCAATAAGCGAGCGCCTGCTCGCGCGTTGTTGCAGTGCGTCGAGAATACGTGCGGCACGGCGCTAAAGCCGGAAATGGCTGGCGCCCACCGTCTGGCTGCCGTACTCTCAGAAAAAACGAAAACAGTCAGGTCCATTCCACTAAAAAACGAGGAGGAAACAGATGGGACCAATCATTAAAGCCTTGGGTGTTTTCGTTTTGGCTGCGGCTTGCAGCATTGCGGCCGCTGCCGAGAAGTTTCCGTCCAGGCCGATGGAGTTGATCTGCACTACACGACCGGGTTCGAGCGTCGCGGTCTGGTGCCAGGTTCTCGCGAAGGGATTTTCGGAACAGCTCGGCGTACCCGTGCAGGTGATCTTCAAGAGCGGGGGCTCGCAGCACGAGCCCGTGCTCTACGTTGCCAACAAGCCCGCCGACGGGCACACCATCATGCACATTAGCGCCAGCTTCTACGGGTATTTTCACCTGCCGCATTACACCAAGTCCTATGCCGATTTCCAGACGCTGGCTCAAGTCGAGAAGCACGTATACGGCGTCGCCGTTCGCTGCGACAACCCGTACGGCATCAAGACCTACGAGGACCTGGTCGCGTACGCCAAGAAGCATCCCGGCAAGCTGGCGATGGGCAGCAACAAGATCGGCTCGACCCACCACCGGCACCAATTGGCCTTCCTCCGGGACGCAGGCATCAGCAACGTGCGTTTCGTGCCCTACGGGGGCGACGGCGACACCGTGAAGGATGTCGTCGGCGGCCATCTCGCCGTGGGACAAGCGTCTCCGCGCACTTGGCGGCCGCACATCGAGGCGGGAACCGTGTGCCCGTTGGTCATGAAGACCGAGACACGCCTGACGACCGACAAGCACTGGAAGGACGTCCGGACTGTGCGCGAAGTCGGCCTGAAATACGAAATCCCGCACCATTGGCAGGGCCTCATGGTCAAGCGCGGCACGCCGGAGCCGGTCATGGACCGGCTGGTCGAAGCGCTGGAGAAGCTGGTGCAGTCGCCGGCCTACCAGGACTATCTTCTCAAAGGCACGCACATCCTCCTCGATCTCAAGACCGACCGTAAGTGGCTCAACGAGGACATGTCGAAGAACCAGAAGGTCGTCAGGGATTTCATGGTCGAGTACAAGATCATCAAGAAATAAGCCGGGTTTTTCGGGGTGGGCGGCGGACGGGTCCTGTCCGCCGCTCGTTTTTGTGCGCTGCAGGGAACTCGTCGCGTCCGATTGCCTGCGGCGGGGCGGGCTGTTAAGCGGACCACTCCTCGGTGTGGGGGAACGGCATGTCGGATCGAACAAAGCGGGGCGCCTCGGGGGCTTTTGAGATCAAGGTGCCGACGAGGGCGGCGCTGTTGAGCACGGCCGGAGTCATCCTGCTGGGCCTCAGCTTTCTCTCCGTCGAGACTTACAACATGATGCCGCCCATCCTGCCGGGTTATCCGGGCGACGCCTTTTTTCCCCGGCTAGTGCTCGGCTTCTGCGTGATCTGGGCGGTGATCATCCTGGCGCGCAGCATCTTCCTGTCCCAGGCCGCCGCCGCCGCGCGCTACGAGGCGCCGTACGTCGTGCTGCACTGGCTGGAGTTCGCGTCCGTCATCGTGCTGGTGCTGCTGTACGCGCTCCTGGTCGAGCCGGTCGGATTCGAAATCACGACCGTCGTGTTAATGATGGCGCTGCTGGTCCCGCGTCTGCTGGCGGGACCCCGAGCGACACCGGCGCGGGCGGCGTTGCTCGCGCTGGCACTGTCCCTGGCGACGATGCTCATCCTGTACGCGGGGCTCGGCCCGGGGCTCAAGATCGGCCTGCCACTCAAGTTCCTGCCCACGTACATCCAATAGCAGGGCGATTCGACCGACATGGAGGCATTACTCGGGCACCTGCTGGGCGCATTCGGCGCGCTTGCCTCGCCAACCTTGCTGCTCATCATGCTGGCGGGCGTTGCGATCGGCATCGTTCTGGGCGCCATGCCGGGGTTCGGCAGCTCGCAGGCCCTGGCGTTGCTCTTTCCCCTGACTTTCGCGATGTCGGTAGACCAGGCGGTGCTGTTTTTTCTCGCCGTCTATTCCGCGGTTGAGTACGGCAGCTCAATCCCGGCGATCCTGATCCGCACGCCGGGAACGGGCGCGTCGGCGATCACCGTGCTCGACGGCTACGCGATGGCCCGCAAGGGGCTCGCGCGCAAGGCGTTGCGCATCTCGCTCTATACCGGCGTGATCGGCGGCATGATCAGCACGCTGATCTTCATTGTCGCGGGCACGTCGCTCGGGCATGTCGCCCTCATGTTCGGGCCGGGAGAGCTGTTCGCGGTGGGCGTCTTCGGACTGTCGATCGTGGCGAGCTTCTTCGGCAAGGACGCCGCGCGCGGATTTCTCGCCGCTGGCATCGGGCTGCTGCTCGCCACCGTCGGCAGCTCGGGCTTCGGCGGCCTGCGCTTCGATTTCAACCAGGGCTACCTGATGGACGGCATACCGCTCGTCATCATCATCATCGCTTTTCTTGCAGGCCCAGAGGCCTTCCGGCTCCTGGTGGAGCACCGTCGCACCGTCGAAACCCGGGAAGAGGCCGCCGCGTCGGACGCCGGCGATCTGAACCGGATTACCCCGCAGGAAGCCAAGGCGCTCATCCCCACGATCCTGCGCAGCAGCCTGATCGGCACGGCGATCGGCATCATTCCCGGCGCCGGCGCGTCGGTTGCGGCCATGCTCGCCTACAGCGAGGAGAGGCGGTGGTCGAAGCGGCCCGAGGCGTTCGGCACCGGCATTCCCGAGGGCATAGCGGCGCCTGAATGCTCCAACAATGCCGTCGTCGCCGGCACGCTCGTGCCGTCGCTGACGCTCGGCATCCCGGGCTCGGGGGGCGCGGCAATCCTGCTCGGCGTGCTGATCAGCAAGGGCGTCGTGCCGGGTCCGCTGCTTTTCCGCGACCACGGCACGTTCGTGATGACCGTGTTCGTCGGTCTGCTGGCAATCAACGTCATGATGCTATTCGTTGGTCTCCTTTGCACGCGCCCTTTCAGTCTCGTCGCCAAGGTGCCAATGCGCCTCCTGGGGCCGTTCGTTCTCGTGCTCATCGTTGTCGGCAGCTACGCCTATGCGAACTACACGACGCACGTGATCATGGTGCTGGTGCTATCCGCTATCGCCTATTGGTTCGAGCGGATCAGCATCCCGGTGGTGCCCATCGTCCTTGCCTTCATCATGGGTCCCATCATCGAGGAGAATCTCAGCCGCGCGCTCACGATCACCGGTGGGGACCTGTGGACGGTCCTGTCGCGCCCCATCACGGTGGTGGTCCTGCTCCTGGCGTTGGCGACGGCGGTCTACAGCATCACCTCGATGATGCGCGCAGCGGTGCTTGCGGAGAAGGGGCGGGCAAAGGACAAGCCCTGAGGGTTTCCGTAATTCCCTGCCCGTACCCCTTCAATTGCGGGAACTGTTGCCAACTGACCAGAAATGAGAACTTCATGAAGCTATTCATCCCCCAACCTATCCCCGAGGCCGCGGCGGAGCGGCTCGAGCGGCGGTGCGAACTCACGATCTACCCGCACACCGACCGCCAGATGCCGTACGGCGAGATGCTCGAGGCGGTACGGGACCAGGACATCCTTTACGCGCTCGGCGAAATTCCCTATGACAAGAAAGTGATCGAAACCGCAACAAAGCTCAAGTTCATCGCGGCAATGCACTCCTCGGCGAAGTTCGTGGACAAGGACGCCGCCACCCGGCGGGGCATTCCAGTGGCGATACTCCCCAGCCGGATCGCGAGGACCACGGCGGAGTTCACGTTCGCGCTGTTGATGGCAACCGCGTGGCGCATCCCGGAAGCCGATCGGTTCCTGCGCGGCGGTCAGTGGCAGCAGAACCAGTCAATGGCCTTCCTTGGCACGCGGATGTTCGACAAGACGCTCGGCGTCGTCGGCATGGGAACCATTGGGACGGGCGTGACCATCAGGGCGCGGGCCTGCGGCATGCGGATCGTCTACAACAAGCGCACGCAGCTCTCGCCTCCCGAGGAGGCCAGCCTCGGCGCCGAGTACCGCTCGCTCGTAGACCTTTTCCGGGAGTCAGACTTTATCGTCCTGACGCCCGCGCTGACCAAGGACACCAAGGGCATGATCAGCGCCGAGCTCATCGCGATGATGAAGCCAAGCGCGATCCTGATCAACACCTCACGGGGCCCCGTGGTCGATGAAGCCGCACTCGAGCAGGCGCTGGCCGAAGGCCGCATCCGCGGAGCCGGGTTGGACGTCTACGAGAACGAGATCCCCGAAGCGGATTTCCCCGGTCCATCGGACAGATTGAAGAGCCTCTCGAACGTCGTCTTCACCCCTCACATCGGCACGGCGGCACGCGAGACGCGCGAGGAAATGGCCATGCGCACCGCCGAGAACATTGAACGGTTCCTCGACGGTAAACGTCCCTTGGATGTCCTTAACCCCGAGGTATACGGAGAGGCAGCACGCCACGATGAGCGTATCGGCTAAATGGGGTGTAGGAAGTCTTGTGTAAAAGGTCATTTGGCCGAAGACCGATGCGCCCCTCGTAGGTGAGAGTTCCAAGTTATGAGTAACATCGATTTGCATAACCATGTCATTCCCGAGAACGTGGTGCAGGCCATCAAACGCGAACCGGAAAAGTTCGCCACAAGGATCGAGGAAAAAGGCGGCAAACGCTATTTCGACAACCATGGACGCGTCGCCGAACTGCTTCCGGAATTCTGCGACGCCGACGCCAAGGTGGCGTGGCTGGACCGGGTCGGGCTCGATGTCGCGGTGGTCTCGGTCGGCCCGCCGATCTACTTCTACGGGTTGAAGCCGGACGCAGGGCTGGAGGCGGCGAAGCTCGCCAACGACGGGATCGCGCAGATGGTGGAGCGATATCCCGACCGGCTGCGCGGCATGGCGCATCTTCCGATGCAGGATCCGCATGCCGCGATCGCGGAGTTGGAGCGCGTGGTGAAGGAGCACCGGTTCAAAGGGGTCGAGCTCGCGACCTCGATCGAGGGCGTGCCGCTCGCCGACCCGAAGTTCCGCAAGGTGTTGAAGACCATCGAGCAGCTGGGTTGTTTTGTCTTCGCGCATCCCTACCAGTGCCTGGCGCACGGCGGGATGGACGCTTATTACCTGCACAATTTCGTGGGCTTTCCACTCGACACCACACTGATGATCGCGCACCTCATGTTCAGCGGCGCGCTCGACGACCTGAAGACGCTACGCATACTGTGTGCGCACGGCGGCGGTTTCATGCCGTACCAGATCGGGCGCTTCATGCACGGCTACAATGTGCGGGCGGAGCCGAAAGCGCATACCCAGGCTACGCCGGAAGGACACTTCAGGCGTTTTTATTTTGACTCGCTCACCCATCACCCGCAGGCGACGCGGCACTTGATTGACATGGCAGGCGCGGACCGCATTGTGATCGGCACCGATCATCCGTTCGACATGGGGCCCGCCGATCCGCTGGCGGCAATCGACGCCATCCCGGGACTGACGGCGGGGGACCGGGAGCGAATCTGCGAGCTGACGGCGCGGGGCCTGTTGGGCGAAGACTGATCCCGTGCCGGCGAAGATGCCGGCTTACCGGGGCAGGCGGTCAATCAAATCGACAGAAGGGGAACGGAATGGGTGAAAAGCTGGGAATGATCGGGCTGGGGAAGATGGGGCTGCCGCTTTCGCGCCAGATGATGAAGGACGGGCACGCGGTCTGCGGCTACGACATCGACCCAGAGCGGATGCGGATGCTCAAGGAGGAAGGGGGCACACCTTTGGCTTCCGCGAAGGAAGTCGCACAGCGCAGCGACATCACCTTCAGCATCCTGCTCAAGGCCGATCACATCGAGGAGAACACCCTCGGGCCGAACGGCATCGCGGCGGCGGGGAAGAAAGGCCTCATCCACGTCGAAATGAGCACCATGCATCCGGCGTGGCAGAAGGAGCTTGCCGGGAAGCTCGCCGCCCGGGGAATTGAGATGCTCGATGCGCCGATCTCGGGCTCCCATAACCGTGTCGACACCCGCACCATCTCGATCATGGCCGGCGGCAAGCCGGAGGTTTTCGAGCGGGTACGGCCAATCCTCGACCCGCTGGCGGTGGACGTTACCAACACCGGCCCGAGCGGGTCCGGCGCCACCATGAAGGTCGTAACGAATCTCTTCGTGAACTCGTGCACCGCGTTGCTTGCCGAGATGGTGGTGGTAGGCGAGCGCGCGGGGCTCTCCCACGAGGTCATGATGAAGTGCCTGTCGAAGGGCTCGGTGCAGGGATCGATGCTGGCCCAGACGGGCCCGCGGCTCTTCAACCGCGATTTCGCTCCGCGCGGCGCGGTGGAAATCTTCGTGAAGGACATGGGCCTTGCCATCGAGATTGCCCGGGAGCACGGGATCGAGCTTCAGATCGTCCCCGCCGCGCGGAAGATGTTCGAGCGCGCCGAGGCTGCCGGCTGGGGTAAAGATGACGCCAGCCGCGTCATCGAAGTCTACGAGGGTAAAGATAGGCCTCGGTGAGCTAAGCCCTCTGAGTCTGTCTCAAAGATGGATTTCAGCCGCCGATGGATCCGCTGAAAGTCGGTGAGTGTGATCGGTAAATGGTGAATGGAAAAAACGACAAGGACCACGCTACGAAGTTCGCCCGCTCACTATTCACGACTCACGATTCACAAATCTGATCCGCGTTTATCTGCGTTTATCTGCGTTTATCTGCGGCTAATATTGTTTTTCGATACTCTAGACGTATTCTAGTCACGCCTTCGACCGATTGAATTCGAGAATGTCGAACCCCGCATACCGATCCACGAGGTAGACCAGCCCGCGCGCGTCTACATCGACGTCATTGCTCTGCGGCGCGACCTTGCCGGGCGCGGGCTGCGGAATGTAGTAGCCCGCCTCCTGCGGCGCGGTCGGATCGGCGATGTCCACGATGCGCAGCCCACCCGCGAACCACGCGCAGTAGACGAGCGTATCGCCGCCTTTCATGTGCTCCTGGAACTGGTGTGCGCCGAAGCGTCCCGGCGCAGCGCGGCTCCAGGGCGAGTCGAGCTCGCTCACCTCGAAGATCGCGAGCGGTTGGATGTTCCTGAGATCGCCGATGTCGAATACCCAAAGGCAGCCGTGGGGGCGCCCGCGGCGCTTCGCCAGTTCCTCGGCGCTGTCCGCATGTTCTTCCTCGTCGATGGCGATTGCGATGCTCCGCCCCGCGACGGGCTTCGGCAGCCCCATGAAGGTGTGCGAGGGCTCGGGGAAGGGCGGGTGGTAGTTGTACTCGCCGATAGTGCGGGGCTTCTTAATATCGGACACGTCAATCACACGCACGCCACCATGCCAGCAGCCGGCGAACAGCCGGTCGCCGGTGCGAACCGTGTGGTGCAGGCGATGCTGCCGGCCCGGCCAGGTTGGCTTCTCGCCACCGGCGATGTGTTGTCCCGGCATCCACCAACGGGAGACTTCCGCCGGCTTCGCGGGGTTGCTGATGTCGTAGACCACGAGGATGTTGCCGATGTAGCCAGGCATCTCGGTTGAGATATAAGCGTAGTTCGCGTCCATATCGAAGCGGTGCACGCCACGCCCATGGGTCTTGTAATGCGTGATGAGCTTCGGCTTCGCGCGGTCGGAAATATCGTAGATCTTGAATCCGCCCTGATCATAAGGAGCCTTCTCGGCCGCTTCCACTGCCGGGATGTCCGATTCCTTCACGCCCAGCCTGGCCGCGAGCTCGGCGTGCGTCGGATCGCGACCGAGCTCGCCATGCAACGCGGCACGCAGCTTGGGCAGCTCGTCGGCCTTGCGACCGATCACCGTCATGTTCTGCTCGACGTT
>JAOTTL010000120.1:0-11199 GCA_029864385.1 Betaproteobacteria bacterium
AGGGGAGGAACAGGCGATGACGGCGACCAAGCTCAAACCGGTCGACGCCGTGGTCGTCGGCACCGGCGTCGTCGGCTCCATACTCGCTAAGGAGCTGGCGGATGCAGGATTGAAAGTGGTGGCGGTCGAGCGCGGGCGCGTGATCGACCCGCAGCATGATTTTGTGTCGCCCTACACCTTCGACGAGCTGAAATACGACCGCCACAGCGACATCTTCCAGGACCTCTCGCGCGAGACGATCACGTTCCGCAACAACGCGCGCGAGATGGCGCTGCCGATGCGCGAGATGGGCTCGTTCAAGCCGGGAGAGGCCGTCGGCGGCACCTCGCTGCACTGGGGCACCCACGCCCGGCGCTTCCTGCCGTGGGACTTCGAGACGCGCAGCCGCACCATCGAGCGCTACGGCAAGAGCCGGATCCCCGACGAATGCACCAGCCAGGACTGGGGCCTCACCTACGAGGAGCTGGAGCCGTACTACGACCAGTTCGAGCACCTCTACGGCGTCGGCGGCAAGGCCGGGAACCTGAACGGCGAGATCCAGCCCGGCGGCAATCCGTTCGAGGGGCCGCGCTCGCGCGAGTACCCGAACCCGCCCTCCCCGATGACCTACGCCAGCACGATGTTCGCGAACGCGTGCCGCGAGCTGGGCTATCACCCGCACGTCAACCCGGTCGCGGCGCAGACGCAGGCCTACACCAATCCCTACAAGCTCATGCTGGGCCAGTGCATCCGCGGCGGTTTCTGCAGCAGCCACGCCTGCTCGATGGGCGCGAAGGCCAATCCGCTCACCACCGTCATGCCGGCGCTGCTCAAGCAGGGGAACTTCGAGCTGCGCCCGCTCTCGAACGTCATCAAGGTGAACCTGGATTCGGACGGGAAGCGCGCGACCGGCGTCACGTACCTCGACGCGAGCGGGCGCGAATTCGAGCAGCCCGCCGAGCTGATCATCCTCGCAGCGTACACCTTCAACAACGTGCGCATGATGCTGCTCTCCGGCATCGGGGAGCCGTACGACCCGGCAACGAACCGCGGCGTGGTCGGCCGGAACTATTCCTACCAGTCGGCCGGCCGCGTCACGCTCTTCTTCGAGGAGAAGGTGTTCAACCCGTTCATGGGCGGCGGTGCGCGCGGCACCGCGATCGACGAGTTCAACGGCGACAATTTTGACCACTCGGGACTGGACTTCTTCGGCGGCGCCTACATCGCGGTCGCGAGCAGCGGCGCCATGCCGATAAAATCCATCCACGTGCCGCCGGGCACGCCGCGTTGGGGCGCGGACTGGAAGCGCGCAGCGGCGCACTACTACCAGCGCAACTTCACCGTCCGGCTGCACGGCGCCTGCCAGAGCTACCGTCAGAACTATCTCGACCTTGACCCCAATTACCGCGACGCCAACGGCCTACCGCTCTTGCGCATGACCTTCGACTGGGGCGACAACGAGCGCAAGGCATCGGCGTGGATCACGAAGAAGGCGGAGGAAATCGCGAAGGCGATGAATCCCTCGCGCATGAGCGCCGAGCCCACGGCGGGCCACTACGACATCGTGCCCTACCAGAGCACACACAACGTCGGCGGCGCGGTCATGGGCACGGACCCGGCAACGAGCGCCGTCAACAAATACCTGCAGTCGTGGGACGTCTCCAACGTGTTCGTGATCGGCGGGTGCAACTTCCCGCAGAACAGCGCCAATCCCCCGACCGGCACGATCGGCGCGCTGGCGTGCTGGGCGGCCGACTCGATCAAGGATCTGTATCTGAAACGGCCGGGGGCGATGGTCTAGGAATGGCTGCCTGCCGTCATCATCGAGAACGGGGTAAGCCGGGATTTCATCAACCCGGCCCGGGCGAGAGCCGGCAGCTTCTGCATGTGCGCCTCCTCAATGGATAGGAAAATCGATCCGGCCCATTCGGCGCGCTCAGTTGGTGTTGGGACTTAGCCGCCGATCCTGAGGTGTCGATGGGCTGTGCATGCAGGCACTTTGCAAGCGAGAGGGCCGGGGATGCAACGGCGGCTGCGTCGCGGGCGCAAGCTCGCGTCGACAGGCCAGGCGCCGGCATCGAGCGGCGCGCTTCCCATGGGCAGTGGTGCCCGGATTAATGTCCGCTAAGGGTCGAAAGCGGACGCTCGCCGCGTCCTGGTCTCTCGCGGTGCAACGGTCCGCGTCGCGCCTACCTAGGTGCCTTCCGCTACGATGCGGCAGTGAATTCCAGCAACATGGTGATCGACGACGATCGTCGTGGCTTTCTCTTCACCTAACAGCACAAGAGTCAGCTTGGACTCCATTAAGTCGGCGAGGATATGACCCACGCGAGCACGGGTACCGCGCTCAATGATTCTTCCATCCACGTTTACCGGATAGACAAACTCCAGCACCTGCCCAACTTTAATATCCATTGTTTTTCCTTCTCTATTGACAAGAAAAAACGAACTCGCAAGACGAAAGCCCAATCGACTCTGGCAGGCGACAAGTTTACATGCCCGGATGTCCCTTAAGGTCGAAAGCGGACACTGCCTGTCCAATAAAATCTTCGCGAATAGAAATGAATACTCACTGCCTCATCGCGTCATAACCGCATCATCTCATCATCTGCGCACTCGTTGTGGCTTCAAGGCACGTTGAGCACTCTGCCGATGGCACGCGCCTGGGACATGAGCCCGTCGCGGGTGATCGAGTCGTGGATGGGCAGTCCTGCAGTACGGAGGGCGCGAGCGGTCCACACGTTACAGGTGCGAAAGAGATGGAACGACTCCCACGCGGGATAAAAACCACTGTTGCCATAGAGCCCCGGACCGAGTGCAGCAACAGCCGCAGCCCCAGTGCGCTCGTGCGCGTCATGAATATAACGGACCAGCCGCGCGAAGCCGTCGCGCGAAAGCATCAGTTCGACGACCTCGCTCGCTCGGAAATACCGGGCCACCGGGCCGCGGACGCCAACCACATGAAGCACGCTCGATGTGGGCCACAACGCCGCCTTCAACGTGCCCCACAAACCTTGGTCACGACCCTGGTAGTAGTCACGATCCCCCCACCCGACTTCCAGGTAATCGGCCCCGGGGAAATCCCGGCTCTCAGGCCAGAGTCCCGCGGGAATATCCGCACGAGGAATGACGAGTCCCGTGTGCCTCTCATGGGCGACGAGGTAGATGGCGACGGCTGGATTACCACTCGCCGACGGTCCGGAAGCGACCTGCGGCTCGGCGCAGGCGCACACGACCAGTACGATCGCCACCAGCCGGACGAGTCTCGGAAGAGCCATCGGAGCAGAATAGTGCAGATCCGCCTAACTGCTGTGAATCTTGGTTCGTATATGGTGAATCGTAATTGGACAGTGATGAGTGAGGGGTGACGGGTGATGGGGCCTACCCAAAGTCAGAAGTCAGAAGGCGGAAAGACAGTCCGATTTAGGCCGCAGGCGACCTTACGGCCATGTCTGCTTTCGGACAGGAACGGACGTTCCCGTGTCCTCCCGCTGCCAGGCTGGACGACTGCACTTGGGAATATCGGCCCGACAACGAGTGTTTATCCGTCGTGACCCCCGCAGAAACAGGGCGTGGCTACGCTGAAATCAATTCGTCACCGCTAAAGGAGCCCCTATGCAATACGAATAGATGTTCTAATCGGCTTAACGAAAATGATAGCAAGACTTAGCGTTGTGGCCGCACTGAGTTAAAACGTCCCTAAACTGTCCTGCAAATTCACCTAGCAAGGAGGAAACTCAATGTTAAAAAAACTAATTGCAGTCGTATTTGGCCTTAGTTGCCTATTTAGCTCGTTTTTTGCGAACGCTGAAGATAGGTCAATGAGCTTTTTTGTAACCAGCATAGGAATGGGAAAAGGTGCTAATTTGGGCGGCCTCGCCGGCGCCGATGCGCATTGCAAAAAACTCGCAACTGCAGCAGGAGCGGGCAATCGCGATTGGAAAGCCTACTTAAGCACCAAAGCAGATCCAAACAATCCGAGAAAGCGTGGTGTCTTTGCTCGCTCAAGAATCGGCAATGGTCCTTGGTACAACGCTCACGGCACTCTAATCGCCACCAATCTAACCGACTTACACCTCTACAACAAAACCATTAACTTACAAAACGCCTTAGACGAAAACGGCAAACAAGTAAATGGTCGCTATTCCAAGCCCAATCGACACGATATTCTGACCGGTACCAACCCTGATGGCACAGCTCTTTTCGGGGACGGCAAAGATCACACCTGTAACGACTGGACCAGCGAGGATCCCCAAGGAAGCGCAATAGTGGGCCACCATGATCGCCATGGCGGCGGCAATACCTCCTGGAATTCTGCCCACGGCTCGCGCGGGTGCGGAGAAAAGGATTTACCTAAATCCGGTGGTGCTGGCCTGTTTTACTGCTTCGCGGCAGACTAAGCCGGAGTCCAATAACCGGGGTAGAGAGCATTTCTTATCAACATTAGAAACCATTGCTTTCTGACCCTGATTTAATCTTTGACGCTGGCGGGACTGGGGCTGACCGGTTGGGTCGAACGACGCAGAAAACTGCGGCGTAACACGTCTCAGCACTCAAATACACCCCGCTTCGGCGGGGTTGTTTTTTGCCTGTCAGGGATGTCCGCTTTGGGTCGAAAGCGGACGTTCGCGGATGTCCGCTTTCGGCCACGACCATTTTCACGCGGTTGATCCCTCGGCGGGCTAAGGATACATTGCCGTTTGGTGAAAAATGGTGTTTAAATTTCCTATACTTCTGGCGACGTCCGTTTATTACGTGGATCCAGTGCACCACGCATGAAGTGGAAGATGGCCGAGAACTCGCTGTTCGGAATCCTGCTACGCAAGAGCTGGTGGGTGAGCGCGCTGGTCGCGCTCGGCACGTTCGGGGCGGTGCGAAACTTCATGGAGTGGGGCTACGCCCTCTTCGCCACCACGCCCTTCACCGTTATCGCACTGATGGTCGCCTGGAAACAGATCCGCACGCCTAGCGGTGCGCGGCTAGAGAAAGCGCTGGAGAAGATCCGCAGCATGTCTTGGGAGGATTTCGCGCGTGCTCTGGAGTCGGGGTTCAGGAACGAGGGCTACGCCGTGCAGCGCGTCGAGGGCGCGGTAGACTTCGAGCTTGAGAAATCAGGGTGCGTGTCGCTCGTGTGCGCGCGGCGCTGGAAGGCTGCGCGCACGGGCACGGAGCCGCTGAAAGAGTTGACGGCGGCCGGCGAGAAGCGCGGGGCTGGGGAATGCAAGTATGCGGTGGCGGGAGAGTTGACGGAGCAGGCGCGGGCGTTCGCGAAGGAGAAGGGCGTGAAGCTGGTGGAGGGCGCGGAATTGGCGGGACTGGTTCGCGTGTAGACCCAAGGAAACAACAAAATGACAGCCTATTTAATCGTGCGTACCAAGGTCGGTCGGCGCAGGAAACTGCAAGTCGCATGACACTCAGCACTCACACAGGCCCCGCTTCGGCGGGGTTTTTGTTTGCGTATCGTGCTTTCCGAATGGGCAAAAAAAACCACGCAGGTCGAGAAACCCTACGCGGCAAATACAAGTATCCAACAGGAGGAGGACACCCGAGATACTGATTTCTTTATACCCGCATTCTGAGAAATGCTCTGTTAAATACCGCACGCAACCCGCTTCGGCGGCGTTTGTTTTTGGTGGATCTGGTTCCTTCGCTGAATGATTGCTTTGGGCCGTTTCCGAACCTTCAGGAAGGTCCGCTTTCGGCCACAACCGGTCACTCGCCGAAGTTCGTTGCGCCAGGAAGGACGCTCCCGGCAGCTGATGCGAAATTAGAGCGCAACGGGTGCCGCTTTAAGGCCGACGCTTGCAGGTCAGCCCTCTAAAACCTGGCGCCTAACTTTCCTTCGGGCCGCGCATGTGTAGCAATACGGCCTCCACCTGCCGCCAAGCCTTCGCTTGCTCGTCGTCGCCAGCGTCCTCAAAGGAGCCGGCCTTTTGAGCAGCCTTGGCGATGGCTTTGGTGCCTTGCGTTTCAAAAAGGTGGTGCGCAAGTGCCGAAATATCTGCTGCATTCATCTCTGCACGCCTCCAAAAAAACGTTGACAAAACAATGCTGCTCCATCGCTCGAACGCGCGTCTTGACTCAAATCAAAAGGTGATCAGATACCATCAGAAACAAATCCTGAGGAGGCGGTTTACAGTTACCGCGTATGAACCTCTGCGAGTGACTGGTGCAGGTCGAAAGCGGTCATTCCCGTGTCTTACGGCGACAGACGAACAAACCGGTAGTTCCCGCTTCTAGACCGTGGCATTTTGACCCCGCACAGACCCTGTTTCGGTGGGGGTCTGTTTTGTTTGAGAGCGTCTGCTTGCGACTTTGACGTAGGTCAAGAACGGTCAGCGGGTATAGGCCTAGCGTACTTCGAGGGTCGTTTTAATTGTGGATGGAGAGACGCGTCGGTCTCTCCCATCCTGCCAGGCAGGATTGAAATGAGCCAACAAGATCACTGGGAACAGGTCTACACGACCAAGCCGAGAGAGAAGTTGGGTTGGTATGAGCCCCATTTGAAAACCTCCTTAAGTTGGATTAAGGGGCTTGGGTTGGCCGTAGAGGCTCCGATCATCGACGTCGGTGGGGGCGCATCCACATTGGTTGACGACCTGTTGGACGTGGGCTATCGATCAATCACAGTCCCCGATATATCGGAGAAAGCTCTGTCCTCGGTTAAGGTACGGCTGGGTAAAAAGGCAGAGCTAGTTACGTGGTTGGATGGTGATATCACCTTGATTGATTTGCCGAGACATTATTATGAATTGTGGCACGATGGAGCAGTGTTTCACTTTCTCACCGTGCTTGAGCAGCAGCGGAAATATCGGGACAACCTTCTAAAGGCGTTAAAGCCGGGCGGACACCTGATTATCGGTACGTTTGCACCAGAAGCGCCTCCCAAGTGCAGTGGTCTGCCGGTAGAACGGTACGATCCGGAACAGTTAAAGAACACACTAGGTGGCGAGTTTGAATTAAAGCGCCACCACAAAGAACTGCATATTACGCCGGGTGGGGTTCTTGCCCACTGGAAAACGCCGCCTTATCACGGCGCACATCCACACCGGACATTCGTGGTATGGACTTTCTAGTAAATATCCTTCCGCAAAGCCGGACGATATTTACTCGGCGTCCTCGTCTTCAAGATCGATCGCCGCCGACGGCGGCAACTTCGCGATGATCGTCTCGATCATGTGAATGTGCTCGGCCTCTTCGTCCCGCAGCTCCTCGAACAGTGCCTTGACGTCCGGTTGTTTCACGCTGGGGAGGGCCTCGTCGTAGAACGCGAAGGCTTTCTTTTCGGAGGCCAACGCCACCTGGAACGCCTTGAGCTGGGACATGTTCCAGCGAGGCGCGCCGACATCGGGGGCCTCCACATCGAAGATGTCGTCGAGCTTGACTTTTGGGGGTTTATCGCCAAACAGTGCGAGCCGGCGCTCAGCGAGCTGATCACCGTGCTTCTTCTCGTTGTTGGCCATCGATTGGAACACCGACCCGGTGTCGTTGGAATAGCGGCGTCCGATTTGTTCGGCGAACAGCGTGTACCGCTGAAACGCCTCGATCTCGATCAGACTGGCGAGATCGAGGGCGTCCATCAGTGTGAGTTTGGAGAAATCGACTCTAGCTAGCATGGGGCCTCCGGCTACAGTGCAACGCGCCCCGTCAACCAAGCACGAGACTGTCTAGTGAATAGGAAATTCAAACGACTATTTTTGCCAAGCAAGACGGTATCAATACGCCGATCGTCCGGTCAAAGCAACCAGTCACTCCCCACACACCTTGGCGTGCCTAGCTGCATGTACTTGGAGCGCTTCGCAAAACCGCCTTCCGGGCGCATTCTGGCACCTGTGGTAATCACTTCGCATTCGGAGGGGAATCAGAAAGGGATAAGCATATCTATCCGTGGCCTGGGCCCACCGCCCCGGCGCAGGCGGGCATTTCGGGCCCCGACGACTCCCCCCATGCTGCGCCATATGCGCAGTCTGAGATGTCAGCTCTGGGTCGAAAGCGGACGTTCCCAGAGATCGGCTTTCGGCCCAAAAGCGGACACTCCCACGCGCCTAACCGACGGCCCGGCCTACTAAATATTGCTCCTCGGCGAGTAACCGGTTCATATTCGTACCAGTAGGGGCTAACATACGGATCCGCTTGAGGGATGAGATTGGCAAGCGCAAGCTCGCGCTTTGTAAACCGCCTATTTT
Source organism: Betaproteobacteria bacterium (assembly GCA_029864385.1). Lineage (GTDB taxonomy): Bacteria > Pseudomonadota > Gammaproteobacteria > Burkholderiales > SG8-41 > SG8-41. Next base: position 8,166 of record JAOTTL010000120.1, read on the forward strand.
GTCAACCAAATCACTATAAGGACTCCCCTGCGAGCGCAACGCTGGGGTTCTTTTACAGGAAGATGGCGTAATCACCCATGAGCGATCACCATCACCATCACCACGACGACGACCCCGTTCGCGAGCACGACCGCCCGCTCTCTGGCCCGGCGCTGCGCGTGAAGGCGCTGGAGTCGCTGCTCGTCGAAAAAGGGCTCGTCGACCCGAAGACGCTCGATGAGCTGATCGACACATACGAGACGAAGGTGGGACCGCGCAACGGCGCCCGCGTCGTTGCCCGCGCGTGGATCGATCCCGACTACAAGAAGCGCCTGCTCGCGGACGGCGGCGCCGTCATCGCCGAGCTCGGTTACGTAGGGCGCGGCGAGGACATCGTCGTGCTCGTGAACACGCCCAAGGTCCGCAACATAGTGGTATGCACGCTCTGTTCCTGCTACCCCTGGCCCGTGCTCGGCCTGCCGCCCGTGTGGTACAAGTCGGCGCCGTACCGCTCGCGGGCGGTCATCGATCCCCGCGGCGTGCTGAAGGAACTGGGCAACGAGGTTCCGGACGATGTCGAGGTGCGCGTGTGGGACTCGACCGCCGAGCTGCGCTATCTGGTGCTGCCGGAACGTCCGGCGGGGACGGAGGGCTGGAGCGAGGACGAACTCGCGGCGATCGTCACGCGGGATTCGATGATCGGCGTCGTCCAAGTCACGGTGCCGGCGGGAAGGAAGTGATGAACGGCGTGCACGACATGGGCGGCATGCACGGCATGGGGCCGGTCGAGATCGAGCGGAATGAGCCCGTCTTCCACTCGAAGTGGGAAGCGCGTGTGTTCGCGTTGACGGTTGCTGCTGCGTTTCTCCGCAGGTGGAACATCGACATGGGCCGCCATTCGCGCGAGCGGATGCCGCCCGCCGAGTACCTCGCCGCGACCTACTACGAGCGCTGGCTCTTCGGCCTGCAGAAGCTGCTCGTCGAGGAGGGCCTGGTGACCGCCGGGGAGCTGGAAACGGCGCACGCCGAATCGAAAGTGGACGATGCGCGCACGCTCCGCGCCGCGGACGTCGCGAATTACCTGCGCCACCGCGTGCGCACCCGCGTCGAGGCCGACGTGCGCCCCAGGTTCCGGCCCGGCGACCGCGTCATCGCGCGCAACACCCATCCGACCGGCCACACGCGGCTCCCGCGTTACGCGCGCGGGCGCCGCGGTGTGATCGACCGCGATCACGGGGTATTTATTTTCCCCGACACAAACGCGATGAGCCGGAACAGGAAGCCGCAGCACCTTTACACCGTGCGCTTTGCCGCGCGCGAACTGTGGGGATCCGATGCCTCCGCGCGCGACAGTGTTTACGTGAACCTCTGGGATGACCACCTCGATCCGGCCTGAGGCCGACCTCGGCGCCCTTCCGGCCTTCCCGCGCGACGACGAGGGCCCGGTATTCAAGGCGCCGTGGGAGGCGCAGGCTTTCGCGATGACGTTGACGTTGCACACGCGTGGCGTCTTCACGTGGCGCGAGTGGGCCGATGCCCTCGCCGCCGAGCTCGCCGCGGCGTCGGCGCGCGGAGAGCCGGACGACGGCACCCATTACTACGAGCACTGGCTCGCCGCGCTCGAGAAGCTGGTCGCCAGGAAGAAACTCATCCCCGGGGACGAGTTGGAGCGCCGCGTGGACGAATGGGATGCCGCTGCGCAGGCGACGCCGCACGGCAAGCCGATCGAGCTGCCGCCGCACTGATTGCCAGCCAGCGTGCGGACATATGGGATAGATTGAAATAGCCTCGTTGCGATCGACTCTCAGCGCGAACGTCTGCTTCGGGTCGGAAGCGGACATCCCCAAACGTCTGCTTTCGGCAATTCGCCGGCAAATACTGATCGTGAACGTCGCTGCGGCACCGCCACCCAGTGATTTTGCCGGACTCGACCTCGGGGGTAAACACGATCGACCTACCGTCAAGGTTAGGTGTAGCAAATAGGTTCGGTCCGGTTAGCACAAGGCGAATCTGCCCTCCTGTCTCGATCCGCCCTTCGCCTAGGTAGCGCAGCTTCTTCATTTTCTCGAGCTCAATATCGCTTGGGCGGGTCGGCATCCGTCCATGTGTTTCCATGTACTTTGCCATTTCTGTCCGAAGCTGGTTCGCTATGGAAACAACAGCCGATACAAGAGCGCGGACTTGCCTGCTTTGATAAGTTGGAATAAATACCGCGGCGAATACGGCGATCAAAATTGCTACGATAATTGCCGCGACGTGTTACTGGCATGCCACTTGCGCGCGCCGCTCCTTGCTCTGGCATGGACCGCAGGTGTGCCAGCGCGCATTCGGCGGTGCAGATGACGATAATAGATCTCGTTTGCATAACACGGAAACACCAGCACGGCCGCAATGATAAAGGCGAATTGGGGGCGGGGGCGGTATCGACGGGACGCATGGGAATCTAGCGAATTTGGCCTCATGCGTAGAATCGATGTTCTATATGGATTCCATGTTATATTTATTCATCCGCGGCTAGCGCCATGATCATTTCCAAGGCATTGGTGCAGATTGCTTCTATGACCAGGCATTGCGCCCACCGCCGCATAAGAACAGCGAGGGGCTGCAGGGTGATCTACCGTCACGCTGCGGTCTAGTAAGTTTTTCATGCCGACAACAAGGAGCATCCAATGAAGAGATTCAATCGAAAGCTCATTCTAGGTGCAGCGATGGTTTGCGGCGTGGCACTGTCGCTTCCGGCCGTGGCTGAGGTCAACCTGGCCGGGAAAACGGTCGAGTTCGTCATCCCGTTCAGCGAGAAGGGAGGTTCGGCAAAATGGGCCAATTTCTTCGCGCCTTTGATGTCCCAAGCGCTGCCCGGTAACCCGACCGTGATCGTCAAGTACATGCCCGGCGCCGGTTCCACGAAGGGCGCCAACTGGTTCCAGAAACAGAAGAACGGCGACGGCACCGTGGTCTTCGGTACGTCCGGCTCGACCCACTTCCCTTACTTGCTGGGCGATAAACGCGTGAAGTACGAGATCAAGGACTGGATCCCGGTGATGGCGACCGGCAC
>JAOTTL010000007.1:0-41190 GCA_029864385.1 Betaproteobacteria bacterium
TCTCCTATTTCCAAAAACTTTATTTGCCTTCGATCACGCCCATGACGTCTTCTTCGCGCATCACGAGCAGCTCGTCACCTTGAACTTTCACTGTCTGCCCGGAGTACTTACCGAACAGAATCTTGTCGCCGGCCTTGACGTCGAGCGGGCGCACTTTGCCCTCTTCGCTCACCTTGCCTTTGCCCACGGCAATGACCTCACCCTGATCGGGCTTCTCGGCCGCCGTATCGGGAATGACGATGCCGGACGCAGTTTTGCGCTCCTCTTCCAACCGCTTGACGATGATGCGGTCGTGCAACGGACGAATCTTCATGCTAAAACCTCCTGTGATATGACTGAACGACGGAGAACGGATTGACTAGCACTCCTCTCAATCGAGTGCTAATAATACACGCAAGATCAAGCAAAGACAACGGGTTACAGGCAGGTGGGGATGCTACAGTGTTGGAGTGAGCGCACACTCCACACCCGTGCCAGGCACCTAAGTGCCGAGCCGACTTATCTTTGTGCCGAAATTGGGCTAGTGCGCGGAGTCGAGCGAGGCGGCTGTGGGAACGCCAAACCGGTAGACGGTCTTCCGGCGACCCTCCAGCGTGGGAACGATCGGGTGGTGCGGGCAGGGCGGAGCGCGACGCCCGGCGCCGTCAAGCGTCACATCGTCCGCGTAGTCCGCCCAGATGCCGCCGCTCACCGGCCGAAACAACCACATCAGGTAACCGCGAGTGGCAGCGAGCTGCACCAGCTCGTCCGCATCGGGCGCGTCGGAGACCACCACCTGATTTCCGTTGACGCCGAACGGGAACGAGCCAAATGCCTGCAAGCATTCGAGCGCCTCCGTCGAAGAGGCGCCGGGACGCATGCACCCCGGACGCTCGGCCCGCGCGACGTCCCACGCGCCGAGCTCCCATGCGGCTTCCATGGTCGCACGGTCCACCGCGACCAAGTTCCGCCAGCGATCGTTCAGCTGCAGTGCGGAGCTCGGAACCGGCGTATACGAAACCGCCTCGGCCTCTTCGAGCTCCACCAGTTTCTCCTTGATGAAGCCGTGCCAGTGCAAAGTCAGTATCACCGGCGTGTCGGGGCAAGAAACAGCCGCCAGCGTGATGCCGACCAGCGGCAGGCCCGTCGCAGCGATCTGGTCCCTGATGCGCTCAAGAATATCCATAGGCAGCTCCGTTTAGTTCGAGTGATAAACTCCACTACGCACGCAAGAAAATACGAGCAAGAATGATGCCAATCTGCTCATGCCAACGTCACGCGCGCGATAGCTAGGGGTGGACCCGGCGGGAGAGGTAGTGACGCGGGCCCGGCTGCTGCCGGTCGTGGGGTTTCGTGACCGATGTAACGGTTGACCCGATTGAAGAAGATCCGCTCCTGGCTGCTTAGCACGAGTGCGCTGATTTTCTAATGCTTTCGCGCCCAAAATGCAAACTAGCACTCGCAATGATCTGCTGCTAAAACGCAGCCTGGCTGCCGTCTGGCACCCATGCACGCAAATGAAGCATCACGAGTGGCTGCCGCTCGTTCCCATTGCGCGCGGCGAGGGTTGCTGGCTTCACGATTTCGATGGCCGGCGCTATCTGGATGCGATCAGTTCCTGGTGGGTGAACCTCTTCGGGCACTGCAACCCGCGCATCAATTCAGCGCTGCGTGCACAACTCGAGCGCCTCGAACATGTGCTGCTTGCGGGCTTCAGCCACGAGCCAGTCGTAGAACTTTCCGAGCGCCTTGCGAACGCGACCGGCGGCGCGCTTGGCCACTGTTTCTACGCCAGCGATGGCGCATCCGCGGTCGAGATCGCTCTCAAGATGAGCTTTCATTGCTGGCGTAACCGCAGCCGGCCGGAGAAAACCCGTTTCTTGAGCCTCGCCGGCAGTTATCACGGCGAGACCCTCGGCGCGCTCGCAGTCACCGATGTTCGGCTCTTCAAGGACACCTATGCGCCCCTGCTGATGGGTAGCCATCAGGCGCCAAGCCCCGACTTCCGGCTGGCGGAAAAGGGTGAAGCGCCGCGCGCCTTTGCACTGCGCTGCGCGCGAGCGCTGGAGCAGTTTCTCGAGCGGCACCATGGGGAAACCGCCGCGTTCATCGTCGAGCCGCTGGTGCAGGGCGCCACCGGCATGGCGATGTACGACGCCGAGTACCTGCGCCAGGCGCGCCAGCTGTGCGACCGCTATGACGTACACCTCATTGCCGATGAAATCATGACCGGCTTCGGGCGCACGGGGACCTTCTTCGCTTATGAGCAGGCCGGGATCAAGCCGGACTTCCTGTGCCTGTCGAAAGGCATCACCGGCGGCTACCTCCCGCTCTCGGTCGTCCTTACGCGTAAGTCCATCTACGAAGCGTTCTACGACGAGCAGGTGATGCGCGGATTTCTGCATTCGCACTCCTACACCGGCAACACGCTCGCGTGCCGCGCCGCACTCGCGACCCTGGATATCTTCGAACAGGACCGCGTCATCGAGGCGAACCGCAGCCGGAGCGCCCGCCTGACGGCCGCGACGGAGGCGATCGCCCGTCACCCGCGCGTCCGGCATTTTCGCAGCACCGGCATGATCTGGGCCTTCGATATCGACACCGACGACCCCCACTTCGCCCACAAATTCTTTACCGCGGCGCTGGAACGGGAACTGCTGCTGCGCCCACTTGGCAACACCGTCTATTTCATGCCGCCGTATGTGATCGGCGACCCTGAAATCGCCCTGCTCACCACGCGCACCGCCGAGTTGCTCGACGCGTTGCCTCTCCAATGAGCACCGCTTGAGACTCACATTTCTCGGCGCAGCCGGCGAGGTCACCGGCTCATGCTTTCTCGTGGAAACCGGTGCCGCGCGGTTCCTCGTGGACTGCGGCCTGTTCCAAGGAAATCGCGCGACCCAGGCGAAGAATCGCTCGCGTTTCGCTTTCGATCCGCGCGCGCTCGATTTCGTTCTGCTCACGCACGCCCACATCGATCACTCGGGATTGTTGCCCCGGTTGGTCGCCCGGGGTTTTGGCGGTCCCATCTTCGCCACCGGCGCCACCTGCGACCTGCTTGAAGTCATGCTGACCGATAGCGCGTATATCCAGGAACGGGAGAGCGAGCGCGACCGGCGGGCCAAGGGGCGCCGGCGCATTTCAGAAGAACCTCCGCTCTACACGATAAAGGACGCCGAGCGCTGTCTCAGGCAGCTCGTGCCCGTCGAGTACGATGCCGAGGTCGCACCCCGGCCGGGCGTGCGGGCGTGCTTCCGCGACGCAGGACACATTCTCGGTTCGGCAATCATCGAGATCTGGGTCGGCGAAGGCGCGGCGCGCCGCAAGCTGGTGTGCTCCGGTGACATCGGGCAGCGCCTCCGGCCGCTGGTGCGAGATCCGACCCCCATCGCCAACGCCGACGTGCTGCTGGTGGAGTCCACCTACGGCAACCGGCTGCACCGCTCCTTGTCCGCGACACTGGAAGAGCTGTGTCACGCCGTGACGGACACGCTCGCGCGCAAGGGCGGCAACGTCATCGTGCCGTCGTTCGCCGTCGGCCGCACCCAGGACCTCATCTACCTCCTCGCCGACTTCTACCGCAAAGGTCAGCTCCCCGAGATGGATATCTACGTCGACTCCCCGCTCGCCCTCAAGGCAACCTCGATCACCCTGCGCCACCTCGCCGTGCTCGACGCAGACGCGGCCAAACTCGTGCGCTGGCTTAAAGGCGCCCGGGGTCGGCCGCGGATCCGTTTCGTGCAGGATATCGAGGAGTCGATCGGCCTGCACCGCGTCAAGCGGGGCGCCGTCATCATCTCGGCGAGCGGCATGTGCGAGGCCGGGCGCATCAAGCACCATCTGCGGCATAATCTCGGCAGACCCGAATGCACGATCATCATTTCCGGTTTCCAGGCAGCGGGAACGCTCGGGCGCAGGCTCGTCGATGGCGCAAAGGAAGTGCGCATTTTCGGCATCCCGGTGCCCGTCCGCGCGGAGATCTACACCATCGGCGGGCTGTCCGCGCATGCCGACCAGGAGGGGCTTATCGATTGGCTCTCGCGCTTCGAGCGCGCGCCGCGCACCACCTACGTCGTGCATGGCGAAGCGGACATTGCAGAGCAATTCGCCGGCGTGGTGCGCAGCCGCTTGAAGTGGCGCGGGGTCACAGTGCCGCAGCGGGGCATGAGCGTAAATCTCTCGTAGGATTACCGGTGGCACGTCATTTGCGATCCGCATCGATGCGTTTCGTCTTCCGCTTTCTCATCGCCGCGTTGACAGCGTTGTCGCCGGTCGCAGCCCGGGCCGCTGCCCCGCCGGAGCCGGTGGCGCGCGCCCTCACGCGCGCGGGCATTCCCCAGAGCGCGGCCGGTTTCTACGTGCATGAGATCGGCGCGCCCCGCCCGCTCCTCGCCGTCGGCGCCGACCGCGCGTTCAATCCCGCCTCCACCATCAAGCTGCTCACCACCTATGCGGCGCTGGAGCTGCTCGGTCCCGCTTACACCTGGCAGACGGAGGCGTACGCTGCGGGTAATCTCACCGGCGGGGTGCTCACCGGCGATCTCATTTTGAAGGGCTACGGCGATCCCAAGCTCACGCTCGAGAATTTCTGGCTGTTGCTGCGCGAGTTGCGTGCACGCGGCCTGCGCGAAATCCGCGGTGATCTTGTGCTCGATCGCAGCTATTTCGCTCCTGAAACCGCCGACGCCACCGGCGTCGACGACCAAAAGATGCGTCCCTACAACACGGCGCCCGATGCGCTGCTCGTCAACTTCAAGTCCGTGCGGTTGCAATTCATCCCCGATTCCGCCGCACACGCGGTGCGCGTCATTGCCGAGCCCGACCTCCCGCAGGTGAAGATCGCCAACGAATTGGTTCTCGACGGTGCGCGCTGCGGCTACTGGGAAGCCCGTTTGAGACACGACCTTCAGGACGGGCCCGCGGCCGCCCGTCTGCGGTTCGCCGGGAGGTTCGCAACCGCCTGCGGCGAGCGGGAACGCTACTTCAGCGTCCTCGGCCCCAGCGAATATGCCATCAGCCTGTTCCAGGTGTTGTGGCGCGAGCTCGGGGGCACGTTCACCGGTGGCGTGCGCGAGAGCAAAGTCGGCACTGAAGCGCGCCTGCTGGCTACCTGGAAGTCGCAAACGCTCGCGGAAACGGTGCGGGACATCAACAAGTTCAGCAACAACGTCATGGCCCGCCAGCTCTTTCTCACCCTGGGCGCCGCGGCGGAAGGCGCGCCCGCTACCACCGAAAAGTCGGTGCGCGCCATACGCCAGTGGCTCGCCGACAAAGGCCTCGCGTTTCCCGAGCTCGTCCTCGAGAATGGCGCGGGGCTCTCGCGCCTCGAGCGGCTGAGCGCGCGCAGCCTCGGCCAGCTCCTGCTAACGGCCTATCGCAGCCCGCTGATGCCGGAGCTGATCGCTTCGTTGCCGCTGGCGGCGTCCGACGGCACCATGAAGAAACGGGTCAGGAACGCCGCGGTCGCGGGCCGCGCCCACATGAAGACCGGCACATTGGACGGCGTGCGTGCCATCGCGGGTTATTTACTCGATGCGCAAGGCCGGCGCATGGTCGTCGTCTTCATCGTCAACCATCCCAACGCGTTCAACGCACAGGCCGTGCAGGACGCACTGCTCGACTGGGTCTACCGCCGCGGCAAGGCGCGCTAAAACGTGCTTAAGAGCGCGTAACAAAATCAAGAAGATCAGCCGCAGATAAACGCCGATGAAAATCGGAAAACCTTGTAATCTTCAAGAAATGGTTTTTATCGGCGTCCATCGGCAGCGTAGGATGTATGCGACATTCCGTTACCGGTTCTAACAAGTAAAGGGTCTTCGAGTCCGCTTCCAGGGCTTTTTGCCGTCACAAGCCCAGTTCCTGCCACAAAGCGTCCACGCGGCGCTTCACCTCCTCGCTCATCGCGATCGGCTCGCCCCAGCGGCGGCCGGTTTCCGCCGGCCACTTGTTGGTGGCGTCGATGCCCATCTTGGAACCAAGGCCGGGGACGGGGCTCGCAAAATCGAGATAATCGATGGGTGTGTGCTCGGCGATCAGCGTGTCACGCTGCGGATCCACGCGGGTGGTGAGCGCCCAGATCACTTCCTTCCAGTCACGGATGTTGATGTCATCGTCGGTAACGATGATGAATTTCGTGTACATGAACTGCCGCAGAAAGCTCCAGATCCCGAACATCACGCGTTTCGCGTGCCCCGGGTACTGCTTCTTCACGCTGACGACCGCCAGCCGGTACGAACAACCCTCAGGCGGCAGGTAGAAATCCACGATCTCGGGGAACTGGCGCGTCAGCAACGGCACGAAGACCTCGTTCAACGCCATACCCAGGACCGCCGGCTCGTCCGGCGGTTTTCCGGTGTAGGTCGAGTGATAAATCGGATCGCGGCGGGTCGTGATCCGATTTATCGTGAAAACCGGAAAACGCTCTGTTTCATTGTAGTAGCCGGTGTGGTCGCCAAAAGGTCCCTCGAGCGCGGTCTCCCCGGGATGTATAAAGCCCTCCAGCACGATCTCCGCCGAGGCGGGGACCTGCAGGTCGTGGCTCCGGCATTTCGCGATCTCGGTCTTGGCGCCGCGCAGCAGCCCCGCAAACTGGTACTCGGACAGCGCGTCCGGCACGGGCGTCACCGCGCCCAACATGGTCGCCGGATCCGCCCCGAGCGCCACCGCAACGGGAAACGGCTCCTGCGGGCGCGCGAGGGCGTGATCGCGGTAATCGAGCGCGCCGCCGCGGTGCGCCAGCCAGCGCATGATGACTTTGTTCCTGGCGATCACCTGTTGGCGATAGATGCCGAGATTCTGACGGCGACGGGCGGGCCCGCGCGTAACGGTCAGGCCCCACGTGATGAGCGGCGCGGCGTCGGCCGGCCAGCAAGTCTGGATCGGCAGCCGGCCCAGGTCCACCTCCGCGCCCTCCCACACTATTTCCTGGCACGGTGCGCTCGAGACTTCGCGCGGCTGCATCGTCAGCACCTGCTTGAGCAGGGGCAGCTTCTCCCAGACCTCTTTCCACCCGCGCGGGGGCTGGGGCTCCTTCAGATACGCCAGCAGCTTGCCGAGATCGCGCAGCGCGGGCACCGGATTATCCGCGTCCACGCCCAGGCCGAAGGCAACGCGCTTCACCGTGCCGAATAGATTCCCAAGCACGGGAATGGCATGACCGGCGGGCTTCTCGAACAGGAGCGCGGGCCCGCTGCGCCGAAGGACGCGGTCGCAGATCTCGGTCATCTCGAGCCGCGGGTCGACTGCGGCAGCGATGCGCTTTAACTCTCCGCGCGTATCAAGCTGGGCGAGGAAATCACGCAGGTCGCGATATTTCATGACGCAGCCATCCGGCCGTGGGTCATAGCCGCATCCGGACGCGGACGTATAGGTCGAGCGCAAGCCCCGCAAAAATGGCGAGCCCGACCCAGTTGTTGTTGAGAAACGCCCTGAAGCAGGCCTCGCGGTTGCGCTCCCGGATCAGGCGGTACTGGTAGCCCACAAGGCCCGCCGCCACGACCAGTCCGGCGAAGTACATCGCGCCGAGCTGCCGCTCGTAGCCGACGCCCACCATGACGATCAGAAACAGTGCATGAGCGATCATCACGCCGGCGACGTCGTGGCGTCCGAGCAGGATCGCCGAGGACTTGAGTCCGAGCTTCACGTCGTCGTCGCGATCCACCATCGCATATTCGGTGTCGTAGGCGATGGCCCAGAACACATTGGCGATCATCAGCACCCACGCTACCTTCATGAGACTGCCGTGTTGCGCGGCAAAGGCCATCGGGATCGAGAAACCAAAGGCGATTCCCAGCCACGCCTGCGGGAACGAGAACACGCGCTTGAGAAACGGATAGACCGCAGCCAGCGGAAGCGCAATAAACGCCAGCATCACGGTAAGCCGGTTGAGCTGCAGCACGAGCAGGAAGGCGAGCAGCAACAGAAACGCCGCCAGCGCGAGCGCCTCGAGCGGGGACACCTCGCCCGTGGCCAGCGGACGATCGCGGGTGCGCTCGACATGAGGGTCAAAGTTGCGGTCGGCATAATCGTTCACGATGCACCCAAAAGAGCGCATCAGGACTACGCCGACGATAAAGATCGCCAGGTTGTCGTAGTCCGGAATGCCGTACGCGGCAAGCCATAGCCCCCACAGCGCGGGCCAGAGCAGCAGCAGGGCGCCGATCGGTTTGTCGAGCCGTATGAGCCGCTCGTAGGCATCGAGCCGGCGCTTGACCGTCGCAATCACAGCGTGAGTATCCCGGGCAGGAAGATCTCGGTCACCAGTATAGGCGAATTGCGCAGTGTGAATAGCGAGCGCCGCGCCCACAGCGCGGGCCGCGGCCCGCGCGCGCCTGCGAGTGCCCGCGCGTTGAGCTCGTCGCGCGCGCTCAGCTCACGGAATCGGAGCGGCTGGCGCCGCACGCGCGGGTTCGCGAATAACGCCGCGCCCAACGGCTGCGTTCCGAGGCGGATGAGCGCTCGCCACGCCCGGCGCAGGTCACTGCGGCGCGCCACGCTATGCGCGAACACTACTGGTATGCCGCCGCAGCAAAGGTAGACCTCGCGCACCAGAGTTTGGCGCGCCGCGGCACCGAACAGAAAACGCTCCTCGCGTGTCGCGCGCCGCGGCCCCTGAAACACGAGTTCCACGCGAAACGCCTTGCAGCGGGCACGGATGCGGCCGGTCAGCGAGCCGCGATCGATCAGCCAGTCGTGGTACCGGCCGGCGCCCGCGGCGGGATGGCGGCGCCAGTAGCGGTCGCGTCGAATGGTAACCACAAGGCGAATTGTATTAGTGTATTAGACCTTCAGGTATTCATGCTTTGCTCCCAGCCAGCGCGTGAGGTGGCGCCGCGCGGCCTGGGGTTGATCACGCAGCAGCACTTCGGCCGCCTTGCGCGCCGCGTCGAGCAGATCGAGGTCCGCATTGAGATCGGCAAATCTGAGCAGCGGCACTCCGCTCTGCCGCGCGCCAAGCAGCTCGCCGGGCCCGCGCAGCACCAGATCCTGGCGCGCGATTTCGAAACCGTCGCGGTTCTCATAAATGACCTTGAGTCGTTCACGCGCCGTCGCCGTCAGCGGACGCGCGTAGAGAAGAATGCAGACGCTCTCGCCCGCGCCGCGACCGACCCGTCCACGCAGCTGGTGCAATTGCGCGAGTCCCATGCGCTCCGCGTTCTCGATCACCATCAGGGTCGCGTTGGGAACGTCCACGCCCACCTCGATGACCGTGGTCGCGACGAGCAGTTGAATCTCCCCGTCCCGGAACGCCTCCATTACCCGGACCTTCTCCTCGCCCTTCAGTCGCCCGTGGACGAGTCCGAGCTTGAGCTCGGGAAAGGTCGCGGTGAGCGCGGCATGCGTCTGGAGCGCGGTCTTTAACTGGCGCGCCTCGGATTCCTCGATCAATGGACAAACCCAGTAGGCCTGGCTGCCCGCCACGCATGCGTCGCGCACGCGCTGGATCACCTCGGCCCGGCGCGCTTCCGAGATCAGCTTGGTGGTCATCGGGGCTCGCCCGGGCGGCAGCTCGTCGATAGTCGAGACGTCGAGGTCGGCGTAATAGCTCATTGCGAGCGTCCGCGGTATCGGGGTCGCGCTCATCATGAGCTGGTGCGGTTGCGCCCCCTGATTCGGGCGCGAGCCTTTCAGGCGCAGCGCGAGACGCTGATGCACACCAAAGCGGTGCTGCTCGTCCACGATCGCGAGCGCCAGATCGGCAAAGGCGACTTCCTCTTCGATCAAGGCATGCGTGCCGACGACGATTTGCGCCACGCCCTGCGCGGCGGCCGCAAGCGCGGCACGCTTGTCCTTGCGGCCGAGGCTCCCGGACAACCACGCCACCTCCAACCCGAGCGGCGCAAGCCAGGCCGCGAACTTGCGGTAATGCTGCTCGGCCAGGATCTCGGTCGGCGCCATGACCGCGACTTGCCGCCCGTTCTCGACGCATTGCAAGGCAGCGAGCACGGCGACCACGGTCTTCCCGCTGCCCACGTCGCCCTGCAGCAAGCGTTGCATCGGATGCGGCTCACTGAGATCTCGTTCGATGTCCCGCCACGCCTTGCGCTGCGCTCGCGTCAGCTCGAACGGTAAACGCGCGAGCAAGGCACGGGTCAGCTCCCGGCGTGGGCGCAGAGACGGCGCGCCGGCGCCGCGCCGGCGCTCGTGATGCAGCCGCATCGAGAGTTGCTGCGCGAGCAGCTCGTCGAATTTCACGCGGCGCCACGCCGGATGGCGACGCTCCTGCAACTCCGACTGCCGGATCTGTGGCGGCGGGTTGTGCAGCAGCAGAACCGCGTCACGGAACGAAGGCAGCGAGGCCCGCGCCAGCAGCGCCGGTGGCAGCGTGTCCGTCAGGTCGCAGTCGTTGAGCGCGCGCGCGATCAGGTACCGCAGCGTGTCCTGGGCAAGCCCGGCCGTCGTGGGATAGACCGGGGTCAGCGCCGTCGCAACCGGCATCTCCCCGCGAACGACGCGGTAGCGCGGATGCACCATCTCGGGTCCATGAAAGCCGTGCCGGATCTCCCCGTAGGCGCGCACGCGCGTGCCGGCAGCGAGCTGCTTCACCTGGCTCATGTAGAAATTGAAAAATCGCAGGGTGAGCACCCCGCTGCCGTCCTCGATATAGCAAACGAGCTGACGCCGGGGGCGGTACTTGATGTCGCACTCGACGACGGTGCCCTCGACCAGCGCGGGCCCGCTCGCCGGCGCGTGATTGATCGGGTCGAGCCGCGTCTCGTCGTCGTAGCGCAGCGGCAGGTGCAGGACCAGATCGAACTTGCTGCTGATGCCGAGCTTGGCAAGGCGGGCCAGCGTGCTCCTGCTGAGCCCGGAAAGTGATGAGTGATGAGTGATGAGTGATGAGGGAGCGACGGCCTTGGTTCTCACGCCTCACCTTTCATTCTGCACTCTGCGCTGCTCAATCGAGATGCATGATGGCGTCGACTTCCACGAGCGCGCCGCGCGGAAGGCTCGCGACGCCGAGCGTCGCGCGCGCCGGATAAGGCGCCGCGAAACAAGCGACCATGATTTCGTTCACGCGGCCAAAGTCGTCGAGATCGATGAGGTAGACGGTCAGCCTAACGATATCGCGCAGATCGCCGCCCGCTGCTTGCGCCACGGCCCTGAGGTTCTCGAAGACACGACGAGCCTGCGCATCGAGTCCCGGCACGAGCTCCATGGTCGCCGGGTCGAGCCCGATCTGTCCGGCGAGATAGACCGTGTTGCCGCAGCGCACCGCCTGCGAGTACGGACCGATCGCTTTGGGTGCCGCTTCCGAGTGAATGATCTGCTTTGGCATATCTGCTTCCTTGATCGTGGAACCGGGGTGAGCACGCCAATGATGTAACGCCACCGGCAATCTTTCAATCGAGCGCGGTCCCGCGCGTGTCAGCCGGGGAGCCGCAGCACGTACTTGGCCAGAATGTTGCGCTGGATCTCGCTCGAGCCGCCGTAGATCGTGGCCGGCCGCGCATAATAGAACGGGTTCAGGAAGTCCGCTTCCACACCTGCGACATCCTGTACGCCCGGCATCACCCCCTGCTCGTCGCCGATTTCGACAAGGAGGTCCGTCAAGCGCTGCCACGTCTCCATCGCCCAGATCTTCAGCGTGGAAACCTCGGGCCCCAATGTCTCACCGCGCTTTGCCTGCTCCACGAACCGGCCGTAGAGCGCGGCGAGATCCTCCAGGTCGAGCTTGACCGCGGCGTAGCGATCCACGAACCCTGCGTCGGCAAACAGGCCTTTCGCCCGCGCAATCGCCTCCAGCCGGCGCAACGCATACTGCGGGCGGCGCGGGCTGCCAATGTTGAGCCGCTCGAACGAGAGCAGCGCTTTGGCAATGTTCCACCCGTCGTTCAATTGGCCCACGAGCGCGGCAGACGGCACGCGAACGTCGTCGAAGAACACCTGGCAGAACTCGTCGTGCCCCGCGAGATTGCGGATCGGGCGGATCGTTATCCCGGGCGTCTGCAGGTCAACAATGAAGAAGCTGATGCCCGCCTGTTTTTTCGCCTGCCGATCGGTGCGGGCCAGCAGATAAATGTGCGTCGCGTCGTCCGCAAGCGATGTCCAGATCTTCTGGCCATTAATGACAAACCCATCGTCCACGCGCGTCGCGGTGGTTTGAAGGCTCGCCAGATCCGAACCCGCGTTAGGCTCGGAGTAGCCCTGGCACCAGATGAATTCGCCCGAGAGCGTGCGCGGCAGGTAGTGCCGTTTCTGCTCCTCGGTGCCAAACTTCATGATGATCGGCCCGACCTGGGTGATGCCCTGGTCCGGCGCGCGCGCGACTCCGTGGCGCTCCATCTCCTCGAGCAGGATCACCATTTTTCCCGCCTCGAGTGCCATGCCGCCCCATTCGTGCGGCCAGTTGGGAGCGATCCAGCCTTTCTCGTAGAGCGTGTGCCACCACTCCTTCATCTCGTGCCAGCGGGCGCGGCGCAGGATGTAGCGCAGCGCTGGCGGATACTCGGCCTCGAAAAACGCCCGCGCCTCGCGGCGGAAGTCCTCGTCGCTCATCGCGTTCCAGTCAGTCATGCCGCCCTCGATCGATGCCATGTCAAAAAACGAAATACCAAATTCAGCCACGGAAACACACGGAAGTACACGGAAGTAAATCGGTTTTCAATTTTGGATCCTTTCCGTGTGATTCCGTGGCCAAGTTCTTTCTATTCACCATTCACCATTCACGCTGTTCAAAGCAACGTAGCGCCGGCGATGCTGCGTGGTATTGCCGAGCCAGGCGGCAAGCACCAGCGCGCGTTTCATATAGAGCCCGATATCGCAATCGTCCGTGAAGCCGATCGCGCCGTGCAGCTGGATCGCCTCGCGCGTCACCCGGAGCGCGACGTCCGAGCAGCGCGCCTTGACCCGGCTCGCGAGGGCGGACCGGGTCGCCGCATCCGGCGCGCCGTCAAGCGTCTCGAGCACCTGATCAAGAACGGCACCAGCCAGCTCTTTCTGGATGTAGAGATCCACCGCGCGGTGCTGAAGCGCCTGAAAGCTGCCGATTGGCTTGCCGAATTGCACGCGGGTCTTCAGGTAATCGAGGCTGATTTCCAACGCCCGCTCCGCCAAGCCGCAAAGTTCCGCGCTCGCGATGGCCGCGCCGTAATCGAGCGAGCGCGCCAGCGCGTCGGCCGCCGCAGTTCCTCGGGCGACGACGTGAGCTCGTGAAACCAGCGCATCGGTGAGCGTGAGGGTGCCGAAGTGGCGCCCGTCCGCCAGCAACTCGAGCTCGAGCCTCACACCGGCGGTGTCGCGCGCCACCCAGAACAATGCGGGGCTCGCTTCGGCGAGCGCGGATACCAGAAAAGCGTCCGCTTGTGCCGCGCCGCCGATAAAGCGCTTGACGCCGGTAAGCCGATAGCCGCCCTCCAACGGCCGCGCCTGTAGCGCTGGCGGGCCGGCGGCCCATGCGCCGGCTGTTTCTTGCCAAGCCAGCACAGGCACGATCCCACCCGCAACGATGCGTGGCAGTTGCTCGCGCTTCAGTGCTTCGCAATCGCCATCGGCGAGCGCGGTGGCAGCCATCACCGCCGATGCGACCAGCGGCTCGGGCGCCAGGGCGCGTGCAAGGCCCTTGGCGACGACACCCATTTCGGACAATCCGAGCCCCAGCCCGCCGTACGTGTCCGGCACGAGTATCCCCAGCCAGCCAAGCTCGGCCATCCGCCGCCAGGTCGCGTGATCGTATTCCTCGTTCGACCCACGCAAGCGCCGCGCCCGCACGACGTCCGTGCCGCGGCCCGTGAATGCTGCAACACTGTCTGCGAGCAGCGCCCGGTGCGGCGCGTCAGCTACGGTTCGCGATACGGAACTTTCCGCCATCGCGGCCCTGTCAGCTAAACAGGTACTGCCCCAGCCACCACGCGATCGCAGCGATGAAAGCCGAGCACGGAATCGTAATGACCCAGGCGATGACGATGGTGCCCGCAATGCCCCACCGCACCGCGGAAACAGATTGTGTCGCTCCAACGCCGGTAATTGCGCCAGCAATAGTGTGAGTCGTTGAAACGGGAATACCGAGCCCGGTCGCGAGAAACAGGCTGATCGCCCCTCCCGTTTCAGCGCAAAAGCCGCCGACCGGCTTGAGCTTGGTAATGCGTTGTCCCATGGTCTTCACGATGCGCCAGCCGCCAAACGCCGTGCCGAGCGCGATCGTCACATAGCAGACAATCACAACCCACGCGGGAACCTCCTGCTCGACGTTCGTCATACCCGCTGCGATCAGCAGCATCCAGATGATGCCGATCGTCTTCTGCGCATCGTTGCCGCCATGGCCCAGGCTGTAGAGGGAGGCGGAGACGAGCTGCAAGTGCCGAAACCATTTGTCCATGCGCGCCGGTGTGCTGCGCAGGAATAACCACGACACCGCAAGCATGAGAATCGAGCCGAGCAACATGCCCAGCAGCGGCGCGACAAAGATGAATACAACGGTCTTCATCAGTCCACCGCCGACGAGCACCCACAGGCCGCCTTTGGCCACCGCGGCGCCGGCCAGCCCGCCGATCAACGCATGGGACGAGCTTGAAGGAAGGCCGTAGAACCACGTGATGAGATTCCACGCGATGGCACCCATCAGCGCCCCAAACACCACGTAATGATCCACGACGGAAGGATCCACGATGCCACGCCCGACTGTTGTGGCCACCTTGAGCTGGAAGATGAACAGCGCGGCGAAATTGAAGAATGCGGCGAGCAGCACCGCCTGATGGGGTTTCAATACGCGCGTCGAGACCACCGTGGCAATAGCGTTGGCCGCGTCGTGGAAACCGTTCAGAAAGTCGAAGACCAGCGCAACCGCTACCAGAAAGATCACGGCCCCGAGGCCGATCGGCGCTATCTCCATCGCGGCGTGCCTAGGAATGCTCTAGGACGATGCCTTCGACGATATTCGCCACGTCCTCGCAGCGGTCAGTGATCAGTTCCAGCTGCTCGTAGATCGAGCGCAGCTTGATGAGTTCCTTGACATCGGCCTCCTCGCGGAACAGCCGTGATATGGCGGAGCGCATCACGCGGTCCGCGTCGGATTCCAACCGATCGATTTCCTGGCAGGTCTTGAAAATGGCTTCAGGCGCGCGCAGATTGGAAAGCAGCCCCACAACGGAACGCACGCGGTCGCAGCACATCTGGCAGATATGGGTCAGCTGCCCCGCCTCAGGTGTGACGCGCCGGATATCATAGAGCACTACTGACTCGGCGACGTCCTGGATGAGGTCGAGGATGTCGTCCATGCGGGTGATGAGCTGGTGGATCTGATCGCGGTCGATCGGCGTGATGAAGGTCTTGTGCAGAAGCGAGATCGCCTCGTGCGTAATCTTGTCCGCATCGCGCTCGGCCGTGTCGATGCGGCGCGCGTAATCTCCAGAAGCCGCCGTGTTCGCCATCAGCTGCACAAGCGCATCGCTTCCAATCACGATCTGCGCGGCATGGGCATTGAACAGATCGAAGAATCGACCTTCTCGGGGCATCAGTTTGTTGAGCATGTTCGTATTGTTATCTTCTTAGATGTGGCGGTGGTCCCGGGGCGCTCCGGAAGCCGGGCAGCGATATCCGGTTCGTCGTATTGTGCCAGAGTCGGCGCGAACGCAATGCGGCTGCCGCCGGCGCTGATGCAGTTCGTCAGTCGGCATCTAAAACGACACGGGCCAGAGAAACTCCGGCCCGGGATTGAGTGGTGGAGACGAGGAGGATCGAACTCCCGACCTTCGCATCGCGAACGCGACGCTCTCTCAGCTGAGCTACGTCCCGGTTTTATGCAAATCAGTTAGTTAGCGTGCCTCCCCAACCGGTTTGACCGAACGCCTGACCGAAAGAGCGTTCGCTGTTCATTAGAAAGTCGGTCTTTGCTAATGTGCTGAGCCATATTCTGGGAGAGTACGGCCAGGCCGCGCCCCCGAGTCTTCTCACCATGCGCAGTGAGGGACTACCTGAGCGACGGCTCTGGGTCGAGGCTGCGTGAAAAAAAGTTCACGCCGAGACATTACCGCTTGACGAAAATTGGACACTACGACGCACTCGACGGCAGTCACCCTTGCCATTGAGCGCGAACTAGTTGGCATTCCGTTGGTGAGTTATCCGTGGGACTCAATATAAAACAAGGAGTTGGTGGCGCGACCGGTCACTGGGCCGTTCCGGCATGAAACCTGCGGTGGAAATGCATCGGGCAAGGCATCATGGACGGGCATTAAGGAGGGACGCATGTCATCGAGGGCATGGATCGCCGTAACCGGTATAACGGTAGTCATGGGTCTTGGAGGCTGTGGAACGGTGTCACCCTATGTCCCAGCGCCAGTCGGCTACTCGGATGCGCGGAATGCCAGCTTCGAGGAAGATAATCTCGGCGCTAATGGCCTGGGATCGTCGCCTGTGCTTGGCGTGTCCGTCGACTACCGCTTCTTCTGAGCCGTTTCCGTTGGCTGCAACGGGACGTGGAGGAGGAGAAAAGCTACCTAATCAAATCCTCATTCAGCCGTAACCACACACCCCGCTTCGGCGGGGTTTTTGTTTGGGGCGCTACTCCTGCAAGAAGTTGCCGACCGCGCAGGACTGAGGCCACTTGCCGGCGCCCCATCTGTATAGGGTCCAGATTAGACCTGGGCGGGCAGCGGAGCGGGTGTTTGACCGATTCGCTGACCGAATTTTGACCGAAAACGTTCGGTCCACCGGTGTGCGCGAAGCGCGGTTCTTTGAACCGACGTGCTAAGCAACTGCGAGTAAGTGGTTCAGAAAAAAGGCCAGAGAAACTCTGGCCCGGGAATGAGTGGTGGAGACGAGGAGGATCGAACTCCCGACCTTCGCATTGCGAACGCGACGCTCTCCCAGCTGAGCTACGTCCCCACTTTTTTGCGAGGCGTTATGTTACAACGGCTTGGAACAACACGCCAATCTCTCGGCAGGCGGCGGGGGAGCGCGGCGCCCCTATTATGTTGCGTACATTGGTGCAACCTCGAGAGGGGCCCATGGACATCAATCCGCCTCGCGTTCGTGAGCGGTGACGCGGGCAAGACTTTCCTGCCGATGGCCGTGCTCGGGCTGGAAAACCAGCAGAACCTCTTCGTTATGGGAAAAGCGCCGGAAGCGGCTCTTCGAATACGAGGCCGACCTCGTGCGAAGCGAGGAGATGTGCCGCACGCTCGCCGAGTTGCAGCTGCTCGAGACCTTTACCATGCCGGCGGTCCCGAACCAGTGCACGCCGATCGCCATGACAGGCATGTACCGCGTCGCCGAAAGCAAGCTTATTTTGGGGAGCAGCGCAGGCTCATCAGGTCCTGCACGCCGGTGAGTGCTTCGGGAGAGCGTGCCCGTGCAAGCCAGGCCTCGAGATCCGTTCCGGGTTTAACGAGCGGCGAGACCACGGCACGAAACCGCGCGCTGATCTCGTCGGCCGTCATCGGACGCTTGGGTGAGCCCGGCGGCAGCCAGACCGCGTGCTCACGGCGCCGTCCGTCGGTGAACCGCACGCTCACGCGCGCGGGCACGTACTCGGTCGTGGTCGCGCGTTCGACTTCGGGGTCGCGCACGCACACCGTCCGGCGCGAGAGATCACGCACCCGGGCATCGCTGAGGCTTTGCTCAAAGTCATCCAACGTCAGCACCGGCGGCCATTCGCGCCCCGGCGCGAGCGTTAGCGCCATCGCCACGGCGAAAGGCACGCTCATCTGGGCCTGCTGCAGCTCGACCGGGTCATTGTCCGTGAGCCGCCCCTCAATCACCGCCGGGATACCCACTTCCACCGCCTCGATCTCCGCCAGCGCCACGCCCTGGCGTGAGAGCTCGCAGGCCGCTTCCACCGCGGCCTGTAGTCGCGCGCTGCCCGCGTGGGGCTTGAGCGTCAGGTCCGCGATGCGAAAGGCAGTGCCAAGTTGGTCCTCGATCACGCGCGCGTCAAAGGCGTCCGCGAGTGCCCGCGCGAACCCCTGCTCCCCTTCGATTGCGTCGCGCGGCCCCGTCAAGCCGGCGCGCGCGAGTAATGCCACTTCCACCCCGCCCGCGGCGGCCTTCCCGGCATGCAGCCGCTTCACTTCGGAGCCGGAAAGGAAAAACTGCGTGGTCCCGCCCGCATAGCTCGCCGCCATCCCGAGCGCGTCACGCGTGCCCTTCACGCCGAGACCCAGCAGCTTCGCTGCTGCTGCTGCGGCGCCGAACACGCCGCAGGTCGGCGTCGACTGGAAGCCGCGCCGGAAGTGGCTCGGCTGCACGCTCAAGCCCACGCGGATCATGGTTTCGTAGCCTGCGACCGCGGCGGCGACGAGGCTCTGTCCGTCCGCCCGCGTCATCTCGCCAACCGCCAGCACGGCCGGCCACACCACGACGCCAGGGTGCAGCATCGCCCCGACATGCGTGTCGTCCCAATCGAGGCTGCCGGCAATGACCCCGTTCAAATAGGCGGCGCGAACCGGGTCGGTCCGCTCATCGGAGTACAGCACCGCGGCAAGCGGTGCGCCTCCGAGCGGCGCAAGGGCGCCGCGCAGGCGCGCGACCCACGGCGCACCAGCACCGACTGCGGCCACGCGAAAAAAATCGATCAGAAGCACCCCCATCTGGGCGTGCACCGCCGCCGGCAGATCCTGATAGCGCAAGGCCGCGGCAAACTCCGCGAGCCGTTGCGTGGCCGGGAAGACGGCGGCAGCGCACATCGCGGATCAACGCGCCCGATGCGCCCACGTAAGCAGCGCGGCGCCGGCAACGATCATGGGCAGGGACAGCCACTGTCCCATTGACCAGCCGAGTGCCAGCAGCCCGAGGAAGCCGTCGGGCTCGCGGGTGAATTCGACGAGGAAGCGCAACGACCCGTAGCCCACGAGGAACAGCCCGGACACCATGCCGCGAGCGCGCGGTTTGGACGAGTACCACCATAGCAGCGTGAACAGCACGAGCCCTTCCAGCAGGAACTCGTAGAGCTGCGAGGGATGCCGCGGTATCCGATCCACGTTCGGGAAGATCATGGCCCATGGCACCGTCGCGGGCCGTCCCCACAGCTCCGCGTTGATGAAGTTGCCGAGACGGCCGGTCGCCAGCGCGAGCGGCACGAGCGGGGCAATGAAATCGGTGACGCGCAGCCAGTCCTGCCGGCGGCTCGCGGCAAACCACGCCATGGCGATGACCACGCCGAGAAAGCCGCCGTGAAACGACATCCCCCCTTCCCAGAGGTAAAGGATGCGCCACGGTTCGGCGAGGTAGCTGCCGAACTTATAGAAGAGCACGTAGCCGAGGCGGCCGCCGACGATGGTGCCGAGAATGCAGAAGAACAGCGCGTCGTCCAGGTCTTTCTCGCTCCACACGCTTCCCGGGAGAGTGCGGATGCGATAGCGCCCCGCGAACCAGCAAAGCGCGAAGCCGATGAGATACATCAGCCCGTACCAGCGCACGGCCAGCGGGCCGAGTTGGAGCGCGATGGGATCGAACTGCGGGTGGACCAGCATTCGGAGGGGCCGTGACGGATGCGCTAAAATAGGCGCCCTCATTATACGTGTCCTTGCACCGGAGTCGTCCCATGCCAGCCAATCGACGCAGTTCACTCATTACGCAAGGCATTGCGCGCGCGCCCAACCGGTCGATGTTGCGCGCGGTTGGTTTCGGAGACACGGACTTTGAAAAGCCGATCGTCGGGGTGGCGAACGGGTACTCGAACATGAACCCCTGCAACGCGGGAATCCAGCCGCTGGTGGACCGGGCCATGGCCGCCCTGAAAGAAGCGGGCGCCATGCCGCAGGTATTCGGCGTGCCGACCGTGACCGACGGCATCGGAATGGGCACGGAAGCCATGAAATACTCGCTCGTCTCGCGCGAAGTCATCGCCGACTGCATCGAGACCGCGGTCAACGGGCAGGCGATGGACGGCGTGCTGGTCTGCGGCGGCTGCGACAAGAACATGCCAGCCGGCATGATCGCGATGCTGCGCATGAATGTGCCCGGCATCTACGTCTACGCCGGCACGATCAAGCCCGGCAAGTGGAAAGGCCAGGACCTCACCGTCGTCAGTGCGTTCGAGGCCGTGGGCGCGTATACCGCCGGCAAGATGAGCGAGGAGGATTTCATCGGGATCGAGAAGAACGCGTGCCCGACCGTTGGCGCCTGCGGCGGGATGTTTACGGCCAACACCATGTCCTCCTCCTTCGAGGCACTCGGCATGAGCTTGCTCGGCTCCTCGCAGCTCGCTTCGCCGGATCCCGAGAAAGCCGATTCCGCGGCCGCGTCAGCGCGCGTGCTGGTCGAGGCGGTCCGGAAGAACCTCAAGCCGCGCGATATCGTCACGCGGAAATCCATCGAAAACGCGGCTGCGCTGGTCATGGCGACTGGCGGTTCGACCAACGCTGTGCTGCACTATCTCGCGATCGCGCATGCCGCCGACGTCAAGTGGACGATCGACGATTTCGAGCGCGTGCGCAGGAAAGTGCCCGTGCTGTGCGATCTCAAGCCCTCGGGCCGCTACGTGGCAGTGGACTTCCACCGCGCGGGCGGCGTGCCGCAGGTCTTGAAGATGCTGCTCAATCACGGGTTGCTGCACGGTGATTGCATGACGATCACGGGGCGCACGCTCGCCGACGAGCTGCACGAGATCCCGGACAAGCCGCGCGCGGATCAGGACGTCATTCGCCCGTGGAGCAATCCGCTGTATCCCCACGGCCATCTCGCGATCCTCAAGGGCAACCTCGCGCCCGAGGGCTGTGTCGCAAAGATCCTCGGACTCAAGTCGCCCAAGATCACGGGCCCGGCGCGCGTCTTCAAATCCGAGCCGGAATGCATGAAGGCAATCATGGCGAAGAGAATCAAGGCGGGCGACGTGATCGTGATCCGCTATGAAGGCCCCAAGGGCGGCCCCGGCATGCAGGAGATGCTCGCGCCGACCGGGGCGCTGATCGGACAAGGGCTGGGCGAATCCGTGGGGTTGATCACGGATGGCCGGTTCTCGGGTGGCACCTGGGGAATCGTGGTCGGACACGTCGCGCCGGAAGCGTTTGTCGGCGGCCCGATCGCGCTGGTCAAGAACGGCGACTCGGTCACGATCGATGCGCACAAACGGCTGATCCAGCTCAATGTGCCGGCGAAGGAGCTCGCCGCACGTCGCAAGAAGTGGAAGCAGCCCAGGCCGCGCTATACGCGCGGCGCGCTTGCCAAGTACATCCGACTCGTTTCGACGGCAAGCAAAGGCGCGGTCACCGATTGATCCCGCGCCGCCTGCCGAACGCTCCGGTCGCGCGTGTGCCAAAATGCGTTGCGAATAGGTCGTCGCGGCCATGCCCAACCGTCTAGCCAGCCAGACTTCACCCTACCTGCAGCAGCACGCCGATAATCCCGTGGACTGGCATCCCTGGGACCCGGAGGCGCTTGCGCTCGCCCGGCGCGAGAACAAACCGATCCTGCTCTCGGTCGGCTACTCTGCGTGCCACTGGTGCCACGTGATGGCCCACGAGTCGTTCGAGGATCCCGAGGTGGCAGCGCAGATGAACCGTCACTTCGTCAACATCAAGGTGGACCGCGAAGAGCGTCCGGACCTCGATCAGATCTACCAGACCGCCCACGCAATGCTCACGCAGCGCAACGGCGGCTGGCCGCTCACCATGTTTCTCATGCCGGATGGCACGCCCTTCTTTGGCGGCACCTATTTCCCGAAGCAGGCGCGCTACGGCATGCCGGGATTTCTCGATCTACTACCCCGAGTCGCGGGGGTCTACCACGAGAAGCGTGATGAGATCGGCCGGCAGAATACCGCGCTGCTCGAAGCCCTGGCCCGTACCGTGCCGGCGCCATCATCCGGGCGCGAGCTCAAGCGCGCGCCCATTGACGCCGCGGTGCGCGAGCTCGCGCAAATGTTCGACGACGTGGATGGCGGCATCGGGCAGGCGCCAAAATTTCCCCATCCGTTCGAGCTCGCATTCTGCCTGCGGCGCCACGCACTCGAGGGCGGCGAGATTGCGCTCGCCGTTGCGCGCCTGACCCTCACCAAGATGGCCGAGGGCGGAATCTACGACCAGCTGGGCGGCGGTTTCTGCCGCTACAGCGTCGACGAGCACTGGAGCATCCCGCATTTTGAGAAGATGCTCTACGACAATGCCGCGCTCGTCATGCTCTACAGCGACGCCTGGCTCGTCACGGGACAGCCGCTCTTTCGCCAGGTCGTCGCCGAAACCGCACAGTGGGTCGCGCGCGAGATGCAGTCACCCGAAGGCGGTTACTACTCCTCGCTCGACGCCGACTCGGAGCATGAGGAAGGTAAGTTCTACGTCTGGACGCCGGACGAGGTGCGCGCGCTGCTGTCGCCCGAAGAGTACGCGGTGATCGAGCTCCACTACGGACTCGACGGGCCGCCGAATTTCGAAGGTCATTTCTGGCACCTGCGCGTGATGAAGTCGCTCGGTGCCGTAGCGCACCAGCTCGGTCTATCGGCTGAGGAGTGCGCGGCGCGCCTGGCGGCGGGGCGCGTCAAGCTGTTGGCGGTCCGTAACCAGCGCGTGCGCCCGGGCCGCGACGAGAAGGTGCTCACCAGCTGGAACGCGCTCATGGTGCGGGGCATGGCGCACGCAGCGCGCGTCTTCGGCGAGCCGTCGTGGCTTGCGTCGGCGCGAGGGGCGCTCGAATTCATCCGCCGCACCCTGTGGCGCGACGGAAGGCTCATGGCCACCTACAAAAACGGGCGCGCGCATCTCAACGCCTATCTCGACGACTACGCGTTTTTGCTCGACGCCCTGCTCGAGCTCATGCAGGGGGAATTCCGCGCCGAAGACCTGGCGCTGGCGTGTGAGCTTGCGGAGGTCCTTCTCGCGCAATTCGAGGACCGGAGGGCGGGAGGCTTCTATTTCGTCTCCGATGACCACGAGACGTTGATCCACCGACCCAAGCAAGGACACGACGGCGCCACGCCATCGGGAAACGGGATAGCCGCGTACGCCTTGCAGCGGCTCGGGCATCTCACCGGCGAAGCGCGCTATCTCGATGCGGCACGCCGCACCCTTGAGCTGTTCCATCCCGTGCTCGAGCGCCAGCCAAGCGCCTGCGTGAGCCTCGCCACGGCACTCGAGGAGCACCTCGCTCCGCCGCAGATCGTGATCCTGCGGGGCACACCCGAGCCGATGGCAGAATGGCAGCGCGCCCTGGGCCGAACGTGCCGGCCGGCCAGTCTGATCCTGGGCATACGCTCTGACGCGGGCTCGCTTCCGGCCGCACTCGACAAGCCCGCGCCAGCAACTGCGGTTAGCGCGTGGGTATGCCGCGGCGTCAGCTGCTTGCCGCCGATCGGCGATCGCGATGAGCTAAAGCGCGTGTTATCCGAAGGGTGATCTTTCACGCGCTTTTTTCGCGTCAGCGCGTCGCGCCGGAGGGGCGAAATTGACAACCCCTCAAGGCTTGCGGATAATGTTTTTTTTCGCAGCAACAATAACTTACCGTTGGAAGGTCGCCGTCATGAACCGACGTGCCACGGGCACTGGCCTGGCACTCGCCCTCGCAGCGCTGCTCGCGAAACAGAACCCCAAGCTTGCGATCGAGCGGGCCACCGCGGGTAAATGATGGAAAGCGCTACGATCGCGCTCATCGACCGCGCGCAGGGACCGCTTAACCGGCCTGCGGTGCGGCAGGCCTGTCCGGGCGAATGAGCGCGCCCGGCCTTACCACGATCACGACCGCGCTCAGGCGCTTGACCGCCGCCAAGCCGGTGCACGGATCATTGGTAGCCGCGATTGCCGTGGTACTGGCCGCCACACTTGGCTTTCTCTATTACAAGACCCTGGCTACGGGGTTGAAACCGCACAACGAGGTGTTGACGCTACTGCACGAGCTGAAGAGAATCGATGCGCGATGGGATGTCGAAGTGTTCCGCGCGCGCAGCGAGTTGCGTGCGGTCACCGTCCCCAGCGCCAACTACCGCACCGCGGTAGCACGCATCCAGCAGGAGCTCGCCGCGGCGGGACGCGAGATCGACAGTCCGGTGCTGCGAGATGGCCTTCCCAGGCTCGGCGATGCGCTCGTCCAGAAAGCCGATCTCATAGAGAGATTCAAAAAAGCCAACGCCGCGACCAAACAGGCGCTCGACCAAGTACTCCGTGCGGAAAAGGAATTCCCGGGGCTGGTGCGCGGCGCCTGGCAGGATTTCCGCGATCGCGAGCGTCTGGTCGCGGCCGAAAGTGCGGTAGTGCAGGTGCTGGCGCAGACGCAGCGCTACTACCTGTCGCCGGCCGCCGCACAGCGCAAGAACCTCGACGCGCTGATTGCCGACCTGCAGGCTTCGGCAACCCGGCTTCCGCCCGCCCTGAGCGAGAGCCTTGCCCGGCTCGAGGGCCATGTGCAGCAACTGCTCGGCGCAAAGCCGATCGAGCAGGAGCTTTTCGCCAAACTCACCTTCCTGCCAGCGGGACCGCGCATCGACAGCCTCACCGGTGCGTTCTCGCGCGAGCTCGCGGCGCGTCTCGACACGCGCGAGCTCTATCGCGTCTTCCTCGTCGCATTTGCGGGGGCGCTGCTGATCCTGATTGGCTACCTGGTCGCCCGCCTGACGGTGAGCTACCGGCTGCTCAATGCTGCGAATGTGGCGTTGCAAGCAGCCAACGAAGGGCTGGAACGCCGCGTTGCCGGACGCACGCAGGAGCTCTCTGATGCCCTCCAGCAATTGAAGGACTCGGAAATGCAGCTCATTCAGACCGAGAAGATGTCCTCTCTCGGCCAGATGGTGGCGGGTGTCGCGCATGAGATCAACACCCCGCTCGCGTACGTGAAAAACAGCGTTGGCACCGTGCAGACCAAGTTGCCCGAGCTCACGCAGCTCGTTTATGAAACGGCCAAGCTGCTCGCGCTCCTGCGGGCGGGCGCCAAGGAGCCCGATGAGCTCTCCCAGCAGTTTGCGCTGACCCAGAATATGATCATGCAGTTCCGCGAGCACCGCGTGCTCGACGAGCTGCACGCGCTTGCGAAGGACGGCCTGCACGGCATCGAGCAGATTACGGACATTATCACCAATCTCAGAAACTTCGCCCGCCTCGACCGCAGCCGCATTGCGACCGTCAATCTCAACGACGGTCTCAACAGTACACTGCTGCTCGCGAAGCACGCGTTGAAGGACCACACGATAAACAAGAATTTTACTGAGATTCCGGTTGTGACGTGCTCTCCTTCGCAGATCAACCAGGTGTTTCTCAACCTCATCAACAACGCCGCTCAGTCGATCGAGCCAGGTCCCGGCGTCATCACGCTTACCACCCGTCGCGAAGGGCCCGATCACGTTGCTGTGGAAGTCGAGGACAACGGCAAAGGAATCCCGCCCGAGGTGTTGCCCAAGATCTTCGATCCGTTTTTCACGACCAAGGAAGTGGGCAAAGGCACGGGGCTTGGGCTTTCCATCGCCTACAAGATCGTCCAGCAGCATGGCGGCACGATCCGCGTGGACTCGAACGTTGGAGTTGGCACCAAGTTCACGGTGGTGTTACCGTTGACGCCGCCGGCGCCCGTCGAACTCGCCGCGTGAGCGACGGCAAGCGCCCGGGTATACAAGAATGAACATTCCAATCACGATCGGCAAGTACCAGGTACAGGGCGTGCTCGGCCAGGGAGGCATGGGCACGGTCTACAAGGCGTTCGACCCGGCGATCCAGCGCACGGTCGCCATCAAGACCGTATTGAAGTCGGCTCTGGATCCGGCCGACCTGCAGTACGCCATCACCCGCTTCCGGCACGAGGCGCAGGCCGTTGGCCGACTCAACCATTCGCGCATTGCTGCCATCTACGACTACGGCGAAGAACCCGACACCGCCTATATCGTGATGGAGATCGTGGGCGGAAAGTCCCTGTTCCAGCACATGCAGAGCAGCGTGCGTTTCGATCTTCGGGAAATTGGGGAGATCGTCCGTCAGCTCCTGGACGGGCTCGGTTATGCGCACGCCCAGGGCGTTATCCACCGGGACCTTAAGCCCTCCAACGTTCTCGTCAACGAGGAAGGCAGGATCAAAATCACCGATTTCGGTATCGCGCGGCTCGATACTTCCAAACTCACCAACGTGGGCGAAGTGATGGGCTCGCCCGGTTACATGTCGCCCGAGCAGTTTCTAGGTACGGAGGTCGACGCGCGCAGCGATCTCTACTCGGTCGGGATAATGGCCTATGAGCTGCTCACGGGAAAACGGCCCTTCACGGGAAGCGACGCCGAGGTAATGCGGCAAGTGCTGAACGATCGGCCCGCCAATCCCTCAGAGCACAACCCGAGAATTTCGGCGCAGCTCGACGCGGCGGTGCAGAAAGTGCTGGCCAAGAAGCGCGACGACCGCTTTCAGAGCGCAAAGGAATTCGAAGAGGCATTGATCAAGGGTATCGAGGCAAGCATCCGACACGACGCCCCGCAAGGTGCACCAGTCAACATATCGGAGGGGACGACCCGAAGAATGGATCAGGCGCTGCTGAAGGCCGCGCGCGCGCTGGCTGGCACACCGCCCTTGACCACCACTGATGCCCCTCCCCGCGCGGCACTACCCACTGCCGTCCCGGCTGCTGCCCCGACGGCCGAAACCAAAAAAGCGCGCATCCTGTTCGTGGATGACGAGGAGCGCATATTGAATGCATTGCGCTCGATCTTCCGGCGCGACTACCACGTATTCACCGCTGTCAACGGCCCGGAGGCCCTGGAGTTCGTGACCAAGTTCAAGCCCCAGGTCGTGGTGAGCGACCAGCGCATGCGCGAGATGACCGGCATCGAGCTCCTGCGCCGGGTGCGGGAAATCTCCCCCAACACGGTTCGCATGCTGCTCACCGGATACTCCGATCTCGCCGCCATCGTGGGCTCCATCAACGATGGCGAGGTATTCCGTTACATCAGCAAGCCGTGGGACAACGAAGATATCCAGAGAATCGTGGCCGAGGCGGTGGCGGTCGCACTCGAGCTCGGCGACGTACGCGCTGCTCCGGGCATCGTCCCGGATCCCATGAAGGCCGGTATTCTGGTGATCGACAATGAGCGGGAAGCACATCGCGCCACTGACGAGCTGTTCGGCAAGTTCTGCTCCGTCGTCTGGGCGCGCAGCCTCGATGACGCCTTCAATGTGCTGCAGCGGCAGGAAACCGCCCTCATCCT
Source organism: Betaproteobacteria bacterium (assembly GCA_029864385.1). Lineage (GTDB taxonomy): Bacteria > Pseudomonadota > Gammaproteobacteria > Burkholderiales > SG8-41 > SG8-41. The sequence goes on from JAOTTL010000007.1 coordinate 27,014, forward strand.
TGCCGATGTCGAGAAAGGTGACGACGAGATCACCACCGCGCTGAAGCTGTTAAAGCAGGTGCACCCGGAGATTCTGACGATCGCCCTGGTCAAGGCGTCGGACTCCGAGCTAGTGATCGAGCTCATCAACGAGGCGCAGGTGTTCCGTCTGCTCAACCGGCCCCTCGACCTCACGCTCCTCAAGCAACATGTACAGTCGGCCTTAACGCGCTACCAGGCCTACAAGCAGACGCCACAGCTGCTTCATCAGCACCGCGTGGCACCGGTACGCTTCGCGGACGAATCGACCACGCGGCGCATGCTCGAGCGCATGCGCTCGCTCAAGAACTGGCTCGGTCCGGACGCAAAGTAGAAGCCGCCCAGCGGCGCGTTACGCCCAGTCCCGGGCCACCAGGAACTCCCGGTAGAGCGCGTCTTCCGGACTGCCCGGCTCTGGCCGCCAGTCGTAGCGCCAGATGACACGCGGCGGCAGCGACATCAGGATCGATTCCGCGCGCCCGCCCGACTGCAGGCCGAAGAGCGTCCCGCGGTCATATACCAGATTGAACTCGACGTATCGGCCACGGCGATACAGCTGGAACTCACGCTCGCGCTCACCGTACGGAAGATCCTTGCGGCGCTCCGCGATGGGCAGGTAGGCCGGCACGAAGTGCTCCGCCACGCTCCGGGTCAGGGCGAAGCACGTCTCGAAATCGGGCTGGCTCAGGTCGTCGAAGAAGACGCCCCCTACCCCTCTGGGCTCGCCCCGGTGCTTCAGAAAGAAATACTCGTCGCACCATTGCTTAAAACGCGGATGGTAGCCGGCGCCAAACGGCGTGAGCGCATCGCGGCAGCAGCGGTGAAAGTGGCGCGCATCCTCGGCGAACCCGTAGTAGGGCGTGAGATCCATCCCGCCGCCAAACCACCACACAGCCTGATCACCGGGCTTCTCCGCCACGAAGAAGCGCGCGTTCATGTGCGCCGTGGGCACATACGGATTATGTGGGTGCAGGACCAGAGAGATACCCATCGCCTCGAATGACCGGCCGGCGAGTTCGGGCCGGTTAGCCGTGGCCGAGGGCGGAAGGCCCTTGCCGTGCACGTGCGAGAAGTTGACGCCCCCGCGCTCGAACACGCCGCCCCGCTCGAGCAGCCGCGTGATGCCGCCGCCACCTTCGGATCGAACCCACTCCTCGTGCAGGAACGGCTTACCGTCGAGCGCGGCAAGCCGTGTGACGATCGTTTCCTGCAATTTCAGAAAGAACTGCCTGACGGATGCCGAGTCCACAAGCAACGCCGCGCGGCTACCCCGCAAAGACGTCGCGGTCACGCATATAGTCACGCTGCGACTGCGTGGGGTTACGGTTCACGAATGCGCGCCCCCACATGGGATGCTTCAGGCTGCGCACTTCGTGCTCGATCTCGAAAAGCCGGGCTCCGGTATCGGGGTCGACGATATCCCGGAACCGGTACTGATGCGCATCGCTTTCTTCAGACACCAGGCCACGCTCGACCAAGGAACGGTGCGGCAAGGAGAAGTCCGCAACGTAAACGGCAACGTGATGCCCGTCATAAGCCGGAAGCGGGCCAGCGGTTTCGCGAAAGATCAACGACTGCGATGGCCCCACCACGACACAGGCCGCCGCGCCGTCATCGATCAGGTGCGCCGGGGCCGCGAAAACCTGCTGGTAGAAGCGCACGATGCCGGCAACTGCTCCCGGCGGTACCGTGAACTCGACATAGGGCACGCCAAGCGTCATGTCGCCGAAGCGCGCATCAGGCGCGTAGCAATGCAGCCGGTTGCCCCAGGGACAAGTCACGACCAGGTAATCGCCGCGGTCCTCGACTGCAAAACGCGTCCCGGCCAGCTTCGTGTTCACGCCCGCCAGCCGCCCGCGCAGCGATTTCAGGTCGGGAATCACGACGCCAACGTGGCCGCGCAGCACCTGCGCGCCGCGGGTCGGCGTATGAAACTGCTGCCGGCCTACGTTTGCCCACATATTCTCGTCGCCAACCTGCATGTAGGGATCGCGGGTAAAGCCCATCCCGACGATGTAGAACAGCATCGCCAGACGCTGATCCGGTATCGTCACGTTCACGTGCTCGAGCGCAATGATATTGCCGAGGTCGTCCTGGGTTCGGTCAAAGTGCTCTGCCATGGCTCGTCCTCGCTTAAGCGTTGATTAACGCGCACCGCCGGACAAGGCCCGGTGACCGATGTCGCGGCGATACTGCATGCCCTCGAAGCGCACCCGCTCCGCGATCTCGTAGGCGCGGCGCTGCGCCGCGCGCACGTTCGACCCGAGCGCCGTAACACACAAGACCCTGCCGCCGTTGGTGACAATGTCCGCGCCGTTCAGCGCCGTGCCGGAATGGAATACATGATAGTCGTCCTGCGGCGTGGGCAGGCCGTGGATTGCGTCACCCTTGCGCGGCGCCTCGGGATAGCCGTGGGCTGCCAGCACCACACCCAGCGCCACCCGCGTGTCCCACTCCGCCTCGACCTGATCGAGTGTGCCGCCGAGAGCGTGCTCGATCAGTCCCACCAGGTCGCTTTTCAGCCGCATGATGATCGGCTGCGTCTCGGGGTCACCCATGCGGCAGTTGAACTCCAATACCCGGAGCTTGCCGTCGCGGGAGATCATGAGTCCGGCATAGAGGAAACCGACGTAAGGCGTGCCCTCCCGCTCCATGCCTGCGAGCGCAGGCTGGATCACCTCGCGCATTGCCTTCGCGTGGACAGCGGGCGTCACCACCGGCGCAGGGGAGTAGGCGCCCATGCCCCCGGTATTGGGACCGCGGTCGCCGTCGAACAGTCGCTTGTGGTCCTGACTGGTCGCGAGCGGCAAGACGTGCCGGCCATCACATAGTGCAATGAAGCTCGCCTCCTCTCCATCGAGATATTCTTCGATGACGACGCGACTTCCGGCCGCGCCCATTTTGTGCTCTGTCAGCATCAGGTCAACCGCCGCATGCGCTTCATCCGCGCTCGTGGCGACAACCACGCCTTTGCCGGCAGCCAATCCGTCAGCCTTGATGACGATGGGAGCCCCATGCTGCTCCACACAGGCGTGCGCCGGCGCAGCGGCGTCAAAGGCCGCGTAGCCCGCGGTGGAAATGCCGTAGCGCGCCATGAAGCTCTTGGCGTACTCCTTCGAACTCTCGAGCCGGGCCGCGGCCTGCTTCGGCCCGAAGATTCTGAGCCCGGCGGCCTGGAATGCATCCACCACCCCTTCGGCGAGCGGCGCCTCGGGGCCGACAACGGTGTATGCAATGGCTTCTTTCTGCGCAAATTCGATCAGTTCAGGAATGGCGGTGATGGGCACATTCGCCAAGCCGTCCTCGCGCGCAGTGCCGGCGTTGCCAGGCGCGACGAAGATGCGGGAAATACGGGGCGAGCGCGCGAGCTTCCACGCCAGCGCATGCTCTCTGCCACCTGAGCCGATGACAAGAAGCTTCATCAGGAATGTGAATCGTGAATGGTGAATCGTGAATCGTAACCGCCGGGGCCCGCACGGCAAAAGGGCTCACCGTTCAATGTTCACCATCCACCGTCCACCGCTAGGCCCGGGACGTCAGTGACGGAAGTGCCGGAAACCGGTGAACGCCATGACGATGCGATGCTCGTCGGCCGCTGCGATCACTTCTTCATCGCGCAGGCTCCCGCCCGGCTGGATGACGGCCGTGGCGCCGGCGCTGGCCACCACGTCGACACCGTCGCGAAACGGGAAGAATGCGTCGGATGCAACCACCGACCCCGGCAATGATAGGCCAGCGCTCTCCGCCTTGATGGCCGCGATGCGCGCCGAGTCGACGCGGCTCATCTGACCCGCACCGACGCCGAGCGTCTGGCCGTCGCGGCAGAAAACAATGGCATTCGACTTCACGAACTTCGCCACGCGCCATGCGAACACGAGATCCGCAATCTGCGCCTCGCTCGGACGCGCTTTGGTCACCAGCCTGAGTTGTCCCGCGTCGACGCGCGCGCTATCCGGGGTCTGCACCAGTAGGCCGCCGCCCACGGTCTTCAACTCGCGCGCGTTCACGCCGCGCTCCATCGCCAATGTCAGCACCCGGATGTTGGTCTTCAGCGCCATCGTGCGCGCGGCATCGTCATCGAGCGACGGCACGATCACCACTTCGACGAACTGTTGCGTCACCGCCGCGGCCGTTTTGCCGTCGAGCTCGCGGTTGAACGCGATGATGCCGCCGAACGCCGAGGTCGGATCCGTCGCGAAAGCCTTTTGATACGCATCGGTCAGCGCACCCGCTACCGCGACCCCGCAGGGATTGGCATGCTTCATGATCACGCAGGCGGGCTGGTCGAAGCTCTTTACGCATTCCCACGCCGCGTCGGCGTCGGCAATATTGTTATACGAGAGCGCCTTGCCTTGCAATTGGCGGTAGGTGCCGAGGCTGCCGGGTGCGGGCCGGAGGTCACGGTAGAAAGCGGCTTCTTGGTGCGGGTTCTCGCCATAGCGGAGTGACTGGGCCAGATCGAAGTGCAGATTGAGCCGTTGCGGGAAATGGCCCGCTTTGCCCGCGGCATCGATCGCCGTAAGGTAGTTGCTGATGGCGCCATCGTAAGCCGCGGTATGCGAAAACGCCTTCCGCGCAAGGTGAAAGCGCATCTCGCTCCCCACGGCACCTCTCGTCGATGCCATCTCATTAAGCAATGGCTCGTAGTCTGCAGGGTCTGTCACGACAGCGACGTGCAGATGGTTCTTCGCAGCGCTGCGCACCATTGCAGGCCCGCCGATATCGATATTCTCGATCGCTTCCGGCAGGTCACAGTCAGGCCGCGCAACGGTCGCGCTGAACGGGTAGAGATTGACCACAACGAGATCAATGGGCGCGATTGCCGCTGCTTGCAGCGCACGTGTGTGCTCCGGGAGGTCACGACGGGCCAGAATTCCAGCGTGGACTTTGGGGTGCAATGTCTTCACGCGCCCGTCCAGCATTTCGGGGAAGCCCGTGTACTCCGCGACATCGGTCACTTTAAGCCCGGCGTCCCTGAGCACGCGGGCGGTGCCGCCGGTTGAGAGCAACGCGACACCGAGGCGCTCAAGGCCTCGCGCGAAATCAACGATACCCGATTTGTCAGAGACGCTGATCAGCGCCTGTTTGATGACAGCCATGAAGTGATAAGCGATAAATGGTAAGTGGTAAGCGGTAAGCGGTAAGCAGTACGGACCGGCGCTGCTAACCTGCCGCCAACCGCTATTTTAACCGCTCGCTGCTCACGGCTCACGGCTCACGGCTCGCGCCGTCAGAACTTGAGGCCGTGCACCTTCATCTTCTTGCGCAGGGTGTTACGGTTGATTCCGAGCATCTCGGCTGCATGAGTCTGGTTCCCGCGCACGCGATGCAAGACGCTTTCCAATAGGGGCTTCTCAACCGAATTGATGACCATGTCGTAAACGCGGCACGGCTTTTGACCGTCAAGATCCCGAAAATAGCCCTCGATTGCACGGCGCACCATGCGCGTCATTTCGGTCTCGTTCATCATGCCGCGGATTCCTCGACGTACGTGAGACGTTGCCCCCGGTCCCCCAGCTGCGCAAAGAAGGTATCGACCGCCGCCAGCTGCTCCGCGCTCGACTCGAGCCGGTTCATGCTGTGGCGAAACGCGGCCGAGCCGGCCAGGCCCTTGGTGTATGAGGAGATATGCTTGCGCGCGACGCGCACCCCGGTGTATTCCCCGTAAAACTCATAAAGATCGTGCAGGTGCGCAACCAGCACGCGGTGGATCTCTGTGACCTCGGGCGGCGGCAACCGCTCGCCGGTTTCGAGGAAGTGCTCGATCTCGCGGAACATCCAGGGCCTGCCCTGCGCAGCGCGACCGATCATGACGCCGTCGGCTTTGGTGTAGCCGAGCACTTCCTGCACGCGCTCCAGTGTCGCGATGTCGCCATTGGCGATCACCGGTATATCCACCGCGGCCTTGACGGCCGCGATCGTGTCATATTCCGCCTCGCCGGAAAAACCGCAGGCCCGGGTGCGGCCGTGGATCGTGAGCGCCTGGATACCCGCATCTTCAGCGATGCGCGCGACGCGGACTGCGTTGCGGTTCTCGCGGTCCCATCCCGTTCGGATCTTCAGCGTCACGGGGGCGTTCACCGCACGAACCACCGCCTCCAGTATCTGCCCCACCAGCCGCTCGTCCTTGAGCAGGGCGGAGCCCGCCATGACGTTGCAGACCTTCTTGGCCGGGCAGCCCATGTTGATGTCGATGATCTGGGCGCCGTGGTCGACATTGTAATGGGCCGCATCGGCCAGCATTTGCGGATCAGCGCCGGCGATCTGAACCGAGATTGGGTCGACCTCACCGTCGTGATTGGCGCGCCGGCGCGTTTTCTCCGAGCCCCAGAGCAGCGAGTTGCTCGCAACCATCTCGGAAACCGCCATGCCCGCGCCCATCGTCTTGCACAACTGACGGAACGGCCGGTCGGTGACGCCGGCCATCGGAGCAACGATCAGGTTGTTTTTGAGTTCGTACGGACCAATGTGCATCGGTCGCGCTTCTTTTTTGGCGAAAGGGCGACATTGTAATCTTTGTGTTCGCGCAAGAGAAGCAAATCCGACTGCTTTCTTGACTCGTGTTGCTTCTCGCCGACATGTGCGCCGCGCCTTGCACGCCGCGCGATCAAACCGCGTGTTGAAGTAAGCACTTATTCAAAAAATTTCGCGCAGTGCTTGCGCGAAGACGTGTAACTGCCCATAAGCAAGGGCACGATCACCTCCGCCCGGGTCGAATGCGTCCTGCCTAGCCCCGCGCGCCGAAGGTCATCCGCCGCACCACGACGTCCTTCGCGGGCGGCACCGCACCGAGCAGGGCAAGCCCGAGCCCGCGCGCGAGCCTTAACGGCCCGATATCGTTGGAGAAGAGCCGCACCAGGATATCGGTGAACCAGATGCCGCCCCCGCGGTCGAGTCGCCGCCGCGCCGCGTAGGCGGCGAGCATCGGCGGTGCGCCAATATCCTCGCGTGCCGTGGCATTGATGGCACTGGCGAGCTCCCAGGCATCGCGCAGACCGAGATTGAATCCCTGGCCGGCTACCGGATGCAGTGTTTGCGCGGCGTTGCCGAGCACCACTGCGCGGGGCACGGGCAGGCTCGCGGCTACTTTCAGCGTAAGCGGGAACCAGGCGCGTGGGCTGCTTGCTTCGAAGGCCCCCAGGCGCTGTCCGAAGGCGCGCTGCAGGTTCTGCAGAAATTCGTTTTCCGGCATTATGCACAATTGCTGTGCGCGCGCTGGTGTGGTCGACCACACCAATGCTAGGCGCTCGCCCGAAGGAAGCAAAGCGAGCGGGCCTTCCGGCGTAAAACGCTCATAGGCAACGTTTTGGTGCGGACGCGCGCTGGCCACCTGCGCAGTGATGGCGGCCTGGCGATAGTCTCGTGTGCGGGCCTGCGTGACACCTGCCAAAGCGCCGCCATCGGCTACCGCGACAAGTCGTGCCGTCGCTCGCGAAGCCGTCGTCCCCAGCTGATAGTCCACGCACGCCGCGTCTGGCCCGGCGCTGAGAGTAAGCACTGACGCACCGCTAAAGTAGTCGCACACGCCGGGCAGCAGTTTTGACAGCTGCCCGCCGAGCCGGCTGTAATCGACCACGTAACCCAGCGCCGGCAGGCCCGCTTCCTGGGCATCGAGTTCGACCTGGCCGAAACCGCCGCGCTGCGAGATATGTATCCGCGCGATGGGCGTAACAGGCTGCAGCGCTTCCCAGACACCCAGACGCTCCAATATCAATCTGCTGCCGTGCGAGAGCGCTATCGGGCGCGGATCCAGCGGCATTTCCCCCTCGGCGCGTGCCTCGAGCAACGCCACCGAGCAGCCGCCGCGCAAGGCGAGCCCCAGCGCCGCCCCAACCGGGCCGCCGCCAGCAATCAACACGTCGTAGTCAGGCATTTCCGCCACCGACGAGGGCTTCGATGTCCGGAATGCTCTTGGGCGCATCCCGGGTCAGCACCTCCGCGCCCGCGTCGGTTACCAGAACATCGTCCTCGATGCGCACGCCAATGCCGGCGAAGCGCGCGGGAACGTCCTCGCCGCCACGGATGTAACAGCCCGGCTCGACCGTCAGCACCATGCCCGGCGCAAGCGCGCGCCACTCGCCGCCGCGTTTGTAATCGCCCGCATCATGCACGTCGAGGCCGAGCCAGTGACCGGTGCGGTGCATGTAGAACTTGCGATACGCCTCGGTTTCGATGGCCTGTTCCAGGCCCTCCTTGATCAGCTTGAGATCGATCAGTCCCTGCGCGAGCACCTTCACGGCCGCCCGGTGCGGAGCGTCCCAGAGGTGGCCCGGCTTTACTGCAGCGATTGCAGCGACCTGCGCCGCAAGCACAAGCTGGTAGATTTCACGCTGCGCGGGGCTGAACTTGCCGTTCACTGGAAACGTCCGCGTCAGGTCCGCGGCATATCCATCGAGCTCGCAACCGGCGTCGATCAGCAACAGCTCCCCGTCCTTGAGCACGCCGTCGTTTTGCACGTAATGCAGAACACAGGCGCGCTCGCCGCCCGCCACGATCGGCGCGTAGGCTGGCGCCTGCGCACCGTGCAGCCGGAATTCATGCAGCAGCTCGGCCTCAATCTGATGCTCGACACGCCCCGGCCGCGTCGCGCGCATCGCGCGCCGATGCGCCCCAGCCGTGATGGTCGCAGCGCGTCGCATTACCGCGATCTCTTCCGGTCCCTTGATAAGACGCATCTCGTCAAGCGCGGCGTACACGTCCGTCAGCTCGCTCGGAGCCGTGACCCCGCTGCGCGCGCGCGCGCGGACCTGTTTGATCCAACCGGTGATGCGCACGTCCCATGTCGGATCCGCGCCAAGGGGGCAATGAATCGCGCCGCGATCGGCCAGGAAATCCGGCACCAGCTTGTCGAGGTCACCGATCGGGTGTGCTTCGTCTACACCAAAGACTGCGCGCGCTGCCTCGGGACCGTAACGAAAACCGTCCCAGATCTCGCGTTCAGGGTTCCGGTCGCGGCAGAACAGGATGCTCCTGGCCTTTTCCCCCGCCACGATCAACAGCACCGCGTCCGGCTCGCGAAATCCGGTAAGGTAGTAGAAGTAACTGTCGAAACGATAGGGGTAATGCGAGTCCCGGGTGCGTGTGCGCTCAGGAGCGGTTGGCACGATTGCCACGCCGCTGCGCATCGCTGCCGCGAGCTTCTCGCGCCGCCGCTGATAGACACCCACATCCATAAAAGCCACCATTCTCTACGGAATTATAAACAAGAGCGGCGCCCGCCTTGCACTACGCCAGCAGCCTGTCGGACTTCGCACCCCGACAGGCTGCTGAATGCAAAACCGCCCGCGGGTCTCGGATGAAGCTTGCGATACCGAGCGCTTTTGGCCTGCGATGGGGCATGCAAGTGGAGTCGAAAAGAGCGGTTCAATGCTTTTCCCGTTGTTTTCCCGTAGGCGGTTTTGCCAAAGGAGCTTGTCGGACCAAAGTCCGACAAGCTCCTAGCTCGAGTCAAGCAACTCGGCCCGGCGCGTCTTCCATCAACGCGAGCCAGCCTCGGCGCAAAGCGTCAACGCACTTCGCGTCGAGCGCAAGCGCCTCATCGACTGCGCGCTCGTCCATCTAGCGACGATCCCGCGCCGCCCGCAGCTGGCGGTCCAGCTCACTCAGACGCTCGGGCGTGCCCACATCGATCCACACGCTGCGATGGTGCTCGCCTCCGACCCGACCCAGGGCCATCGCCGGCGCGAGCACTGCGATCAGGGGGCATCGGGTGCCCCGCTTCACCGTAGTGAACAATCCCGGTGAGTAGACGCCCACGCCGCTGAAAGTAAGACGCACCGGCCCGTCCGGGGTCAAATGGCCCCCGCGCAATGAAAAGTCCCCGTTCGGGTGGTGCATCGGGTTGTCTACGAGCACGAGATGCGCATCCAGCGTACCGCGCGCCACCGCCGCAGCGGCTGGTTCGAGGCGTCTGAAGTCGAAGTCGGAATAGACATCGCTGTTGACGACGACGAACGGCGCGCCGCCAAGCAGCGGCAATGCGTAGGCAATCCCCCCGCCGGTCTCCAGCGCCGTCTCCTCCCGCGAATAGGCAATGCGCACGCCGAGCCGTGACCCGTCGCCGAGCCGCTGCTCGATCTGCTCGGCGAAATGGGAGACGTTAACAACGAGATCCCCGAGGCCGGCTCGCGCCAGCCGCTCGATGAGGTGGACGATGAGCGGCGTGCCTCCCGCTTCGAGAAGGGCCTTGGGCACGCGGTCGGTCAAGGGCCGCATGCGCTCGCCGAGGCCGGCCGCAAGAATCATGACTTTCACCGGCGCAATCCTAGAACGAGTAGCCGATCGACGGTTCGCGGGATTCGATCTCGTCGAGAAGTCGCGCAAGCGGCCCGAGCTCCAGGTAGCGTCCGGCGACGGCGCGCGCGTAGCGCATGAAGCGCGGCGTATCTTCGAGATAGCCCACCTTGCCGTCACGGTAATGCAAGCGGGCGAAAATGCCGAGCACCTTGAGGTGACGCTGCAGCCCCATCCACTCAAAATCGCGGTAGAACGCGGCGAAATCGGCATCGACCGGCAATCCCACGCGTTTTGCCTTCTCCCAATATCGAACGGTCCAGTCAAGCACGCGCTGCTCCTCCCAGCTCACGAAGGCATCGCGGGTGAGCGACACGAGGTCATAGGTGATGGGGCCGTACACCGCGTCCTGAAAATCGATGACGCCCGGGTTCGGGTCCGCCACCATGAGATTGCGCGGCATGTAATCGCGGTGCACATACACGGCGGGCTGCGCCACGTTGCGCGAGATGATGAGCTTTACCATCTCGGCCAGCGACTGCTGTTGCGCGGCGGAGAGCGTGAGCTGCACGTGGCGCACGATGTACCAGTCCGCAAACAGGTCGCACTCGCGCTGGAGGAGCGGCGCGTCGTACGGCGGCAGCTCCCCTTCCCGGCTCGCAAACTGCCACTTGAGCAGCGCGTCGACCGCGTCGCCGAAGAGCCGGTCGGAATTCCCCTCGTTCAGCGCGGAGAGATAGGTCGTATCGCCGAGATCCGTCAGCAGCAGAAAGCCCCGCGCCAAGTCCTGCGCGACGATATCCGGGGCGTTGACCCCAGCCGCCCGGAGTAGCCTTGCTACATGGACGAACGGGCGGCAATCCTCGTGTTCGGGGGGTGCGTCCATCGCGATCCACGACGCGCCCGCAACCGAGACACGGAAATAGCGGCGAAAACTGGCGTCCGCGGATACCGGCGCCAGCGCAAACGAACCCGCGGGAACGCGCGCACCAAGCCATTCCCCCAGCTGCTCGAGTCGGATATCGGAAACCGCAGGCAACTGATTGCTTCCAACGAAGAATTATGCGATTTTAGCACTTCGCTTCCTGCCGTCGTTTGAAGGCACAAGCTGGAAATGAAACGCGTGTCCCTCGCCATCCTGTGCGCGCTCCCCTTCGCCACCTGCGCCGAAACAGGCCTCAAGTTGAAAATGCAGCGTACTTTGATCCTGGCGCCGCCTGCGCCCCACGAAAGCGTACCCGTGTTTCTCGAAGCGGACCGCCTCCAGGGACACAGCGAACGGGAAACGGAAGTCGAGGGCGGTGTACAACTGAGGCGGCGCAGGCAGGCCGTCGACGCGGATTGGCTGCGCTACGACAAACCCTCCAACGAAGTCAGCGCGCGCGGAAATGTCCGAATCCAGCAGGGAACAGATGTCGTGGAAGGCGACGAGCTCCAGTTCAATCTCGAGACGGAGCGCGGTTTCATGGACAAAACGCGCTACCAGCTGCGCAGGAGCCCAAAACTTACCGGCAAACCGCTCCCGGCCGGGCCGACTGACGCGCGCGGTACAGCCGATCGCATTCTGTTCGAGGGGCCGAAGCGCTACCGCGCGCGAAAGGGGACGTATACCACCTGCGGGCCGGGCCATGAGGACTGGTATGTGCGCGCGGGCGACCTCGAAATCGACAAGGGGCGCGACGTCGGGGTCGCACGCGACGCAAGCATCGAGTTTCAGGGCGTACCGATCCTTTACTCGCCCTATCTGTCCTTCCCGTTGCATCGGGAGCGCAAATCCGGTTTCCTCACGCCACACTACGGGAGCACGAGCAAGGGCGGCCTTGAAATCACCGTGCCGTATTACTGGAACATCGCCCCCAATTATGACGCCACGATCTCTCCGCGCTTCATTACAAAGCGCGGTGTGCTGATTGGCACGGAGTTCCGCTATCTCCAACCCAGTTACCTCGGCGAAGCTCGGCTCGACGTCCTGCCCAATGATCGCAAGTTCAATGACGAGGAGCGCCACGCTTACTTCCTCCGTCACAACCAAACGCTTCCGTACGGCTGGTCGGGGGCGTTGAACCTGCAAGGGGTATCCGACAACACCTACTTCACCGACTTGTCGACGGAGATTCAGTTCACGTCGCAAGTCAATCTCCCGCGCGAAGCGACGTTGAACCGCAGCGGGACCTGGGCTGGCTCGGGCACTTACGCTTTTAACGCCCTGGTGCAGAGCTGGCAAACGCTCCAGACCGACCCGCTTCGCCCGGTCGTGCCGCCCTACCGACAGCTGCCGAGGCTTAGGCTTAACGCGACCCGGTCCGACACCCTGCGTTCCGATTTCGACTTCCAGGGCGAGTTTGTCGCTTTTGACACCGACCGGGAGTTCCGGGTCACCGCAAACCGTACGATGGTCTACCCGAGCCTGAGCATGCCGCTACAAACCGCCTATGGGTACTTGACGCCGAAAGTGGGTTTCAACTTCACGAATTATGCGGTCGACCCGAACGCCACGAGTTTTGCGGACCAGAGCCGCTCGTTGCCGATCCTAAGCGCTGACAGCGGCATCGTATTGGAGCGACCGACGACATTCCAGGGTGTTTCGATACTTCAAACCCTCGAGCCCCGGCTCTATTACGTCTACATTCCCTATCGTGACCAGAGCGCCATCCCGGTATTCGATACCGGCCAGGAGGACATCAATTTCACGACCATCTACGCGGAGAATCAGTTCTCCAGCTGGGACCGGATCAACGACGCCAACCAGTTGACCGTGGGCGTCAGCTCACGGCTCCTCAGTGCCGCTTCCGGGGCGGAGCGCCTGCGTGTGGGTGTGGCGCAACGCTACTATTTTGCCTCGCAGCGCGTCACGCTCCCGGGTAGGCCCGCTCGCACGAGCAGCAGTTCCGATCTGCTTGCCGGGTTGTCCGGGCAGGTCGCGCCGAACTGGGTGGCGGAAGCAAATTTGCAGTACAGCACCAATTTTTCCCAAACGCAGAAATTTGACGTCGGCGCACGCTATCAGCCCGCGCCGGGCCGGGTTCTCAACCTGAGCTACCGCGAGACGATCAATACCCAGCGCCAGACGGATATTTCGACTCAGTGGCCGGTGGGCGGAGGCTGGGTGGCACTCGGGCGCTGGAACTACTCACTGCGCGACCGAAAGACGCTCGAAAGTTTGCTCGGCGTTGAGTACAATGCGGATTGCTGGTCACTGCGGGTCGTCGCGCACCGCTTTGCGATCACGACCGAACAGAACTCGAGTACCTTCTTCGTGCAACTGGAGCTGAACGGCCTGTCCCAGATCGGGTCGAGTCCGTTCGACACGCTGCGGCGCAATATCGGCGGGTATTTCCAGATTGATCCGCGGGTTCGCCAGTCGAGCGGGTCGCCGGACCCGTATTATTAGCCGAATGAAATTGGAACGAACGGCCATCATGGCCGGCGGGCTCGTATTCGCCGCCGCCCTCGCATCCCCCTCTTTGGCTGCCACGGCGCAGGGTCCGCGGAGCGTGCAGCTGATCGACCGCGTCGTCGTCGTTGTGAACGACGAAGTCATCACCCGCCACGACCTGGGTAAACGCGCGCGCGTCGCGGCTGCTCAACTTAAGCGACAAGGCGCGTCACTGCCCCCACAGGCGGTGCTTGAGAAGCAGATTCTCGAACGCATGATCACCGACCGTGTGCAACTCCAGTTCGCGAAGGAAACCGGTTTGCGGGTGGACGACACGGAGCTCGACCGGGCCATCAGCCGTATTGCAGGGGAAAACAAGCTGTCATTGCAGCAACTGCGCGCCGCCCTGGAGAGGGACGGCGTCGCCTTCACCCGGTTTCGAGAGGACATCCGCAGCGAGATCACCATCGCACGCTTGCGGGAGCGCGCGGTGGAAAGCCGCATCACCGTGACGGAGGGCGAGATCGACAACTTCATCCGCACCCAGCAG
>JAOTTL010000121.1:0-11161 GCA_029864385.1 Betaproteobacteria bacterium
TGTGGCGCGCGCGTGGTCACACTCGACGCCGAAGAGCACGACGGGATTTTCGCAGCGGTGAGCCATCTCCCGCATGTCGTGGTATTTGCGCTCGTCAACTCTCTCTCGCACCGGCGTGACGCCAGGCGGCTGTTCGGCTTTTCGGGGGGCGGGCTGCAGGACACGGTGCGGATCGCAGGAAGCTCGCCGGAGATGTGGGCGGATATCTGCGTAGCCAACCGTGACGTGCTGCTGGCGGCCCTCGACGATTACGAGGACGCCCTGGAGGAGGCGCGTGCGGCGATCGAACAGGGCGACGCCGAAGCGCTCAAACGTCTGTTCCAGCGCGCGCGCGCAGCGCGCGAAAAATGGTTGCTGAAAAGATCTTGAACCGCCAAGACGCCACGATCGCCAAGAAAACTTGAAGCAATATTGAACCGCCAAGACGCCATGACCGCCAAGAACACTCAAGACAATAGATGAACCCGCACGGAGTCAGAAACGGCAAGGTCTCTGTAAACAGCGGGGCAGTTTGCCCGGCCAATTTATAGGTAATTTTCTTGGCGTGCTTGGCGTCATGGCGGTTCAATTAATCTCACGAAACTTTTTGCGCGCTTGGCGCCATGGCGGTTCGAGCAGGTTTGCTTGGCGGCTTGGCGGTTGATCGAGGGACTTTGATGTCTGTGACATTCCACATCGAGCCGGGCGGAGTGCTTAGAGGCCGCATTCGTGTTCCCGGGGACAAGTCCATCTCCCATCGCAGCATCATGCTTGCCTCGATTGCCGAGGGCGTGACGCGCATTAGCGGTTTTCTTGAGGGGGAGGATGCGATCGCGACCATGAACGCGTTCCGCGCGCTCGGGGTCTGCATCGACGGGCCGGAGGGCGGTAACGTCACGGTACACGGCGTGGGCCGGCACGGGCTGCAGCGCCCCGGCACGGCGTTGGATTGCGGCAACGCGGGCACGGCGATGCGCCTGCTGGCAGGTTTGCTCGCCGGCCAGGCATTTGATTGCGAGCTCACCGGCGACGAGAGTCTTCGCGAGCGTCCCATGAAGCGCATCGCGGATCCACTGAACCGCATGGGGGCGCTCATAGAAACTGCTGAGGGCGGACGCCCGCCGCTGCGTATTCTCGGCGGCAGGAGGCTCACCGGAATCGACTACGCCATGCCGATGGCTAGCGCGCAGGTAAAATCGGCGCTGCTTCTCGCCGGTCTATATGCCGAAGGCAGAACCTGCGTCACGGAGCCGGCACCGACACGCGACCATACCGAGCGGATGCTGGACGCATTCGGTTGCAGGGTGGATAAGAACCGGAGCACCGTATGTGTCCGGGGCGGTGCCACCCTGCACGCGAGTGCAATCGAAGTCCCGGCGGATATCTCATCCGCGGCTTTCTTTCTGGTGGGCGCGGCGATTGCGCCGGGCTCCGACCTGACGCTGGAGCACGTGGGCATCAATCCGACGCGAACTGGCGTCATCGAGATCCTGCGGCAGATGGGCGCCGATCTCGAGGTCGGCAACCAGCGCATGGCCGGCGGCGAACCGGTGGCAGATATCCGGGTGAGAGGAAACCGGCTGCGTGGCGTCGAGGTCCCGCCCGAGCTGGTTCCTCTTGCGATCGACGAGTTCCCGGCCATTTTCATTGCAGCGGCGAACGCGGAGGGCACGACCTTAGTGACGGGCGCCCAGGAATTGCGCGTGAAGGAATCGGATCGGATCCAGGTAATGGCCGATGGGCTGCAAGCTCTCGGAGCGCGGGCCGAGCCGACTTCCGATGGCATGCGCGTGACCGGGGGACCCTACCATGGCGGGCAGGTGTCCGGTCAGGGCGATCACCGGGTGGCGATGGCATTTGCAGTTGCGGGGCTGCGGGCCACGACGGCCATCACGGTCACCGATTGTGCCAATGTCGCCACGTCTTTCCCTGGATTCGTCGATCTGGCGCGGTCCGCCGGGCTGACGATTACGGCGACTTGAACCGCAGGGACGCGGAGGCGCAGGGGATGCTGACTTTCCAAATAGATTTCCCGGTGTCCTCGGCGCCCCTGGGGTAAGCGCGTGGCATCTGAACAGACCATTCCGGTCATCGCGATCGATGGCCCCTCGGGGTCGGGAAAGGGGACGGTCGCCCATGCGGTGGCAGGAATCCTTGGTTTTCATTATCTGAATAGCGGCGCCCTCTATCGGACCGTTGCACTGGCGGCGCTGGAGTCCGGTGCAGATCTCGAAAATGCATTAGTTTTACGTGATATTGCGCTGAATTTGATGGTGAAGTTTGATGGGGAGTCAGTCCTGTTAGGCGGTCGCGACGTTACCAATGTGGTACGGTCAGAGGCGGTAAGCCTCGCTGCTTCCCGTATCGCGGGGCTGCCCGAGGTCCGGGATGCGCTGCTGGAACGCCAGCACGCCCTCCGGCAGCCCCCCGGTTTGGTCGCAGACGGACGCGATATGGGCTCGGTCGTGTTTCCGGACGCCCTGCTCAAGATTTTCCTCACCGCCAGTGCTGAGGAGCGGGCGAAACGTCGATATAAACAGTTGATGGATAAAGGATTGCATGCTACTATGACCACCCTTTTGCAGGATATCCGCGAACGCGATTGGCGCGACAGCGCCCGCACCGCGGCACCTCTGCGACAGAGCGCCGATGCCGCGCTCCTCGATACGACCCAGATGTCGGTTGAGGAAGTGGTGGCACAAGTGCTGGCGCTATACAAACAGGCACGCCGGACGCCATGAGTTCCAAAGCTCATGGTTTTTTAACCAACCCCGTCGTCAAGACGGGCTTTCCAACTTTTTGAACTGAATGATGAATACACCTTCCCCGGTCGCTGGCACGGAAACTTTCGCTGCGCTGTTTGAAGAAAGCCTGGCCCGCAAAGAGATGCGTATAGGCGAGGTGATTACCGCCGAGGTCATGCGCGTAGACGACAATTACGTGGTCATGAATGCCGGTCTGAAGTCGGAGAGCTACGTCCCGATTGACGAGTTCCGCAACGACCGCGGTGAGATCGAAGTGAGGCTGGGCGACTTCGTGAGCGTCGCGATCGAATCGCTCGAGGATGGCCACGGTGAGACACGCCTCTCGCGCGACAAGGCGAAGCGGCTCGCGGCCTGGCATGAGCTCGAAGAGGCACTGGACAAGGGGACGGTCGTGACCGGCGTCATCAACGGCAAGGTCAAGGGCGGGTTGACAGTCACCGTCAACGGCATCCGCGCCTTCCTGCCGGGCTCGCTGGTCGATATTCGCCCGGTCAAGGACACCTCGCCGTACGAGAACAAGGAGATGGATTTCAAGGTCATCAAGCTCGACCGCAAGCGCAACAACGTGGTCGTGTCCCGCCGCGCGGTGCTGGAAGCGACCCAGGGCGCCGAGCGCGAAGCGCTGCTCTCCAGCCTGCAGGAAGGGGCCGTGGTGAAGGGCATCGTCAAGAACATCACGGATTACGGCGCGTTCGTGGACCTCGGGGGCATCGACGGCCTATTGCACATCACTGATCTGGCGTGGCGCCGCGTCAAGCATCCGTCGGAGATTCTCTCGGTGGGCGACGAGGTGGAAGCCAAGGTGCTCAAGTTTGACCAGGAGAAGAACCGCGTCTCGCTGGGGCTCAAGCAGCTCGGCGAGGACCCGTGGGTTGGTCTCTCGCGGCGCTATCCGCCGGGCACGCGGCTGTTCGGCAAGGTATCCAATCTGACCGACTATGGCGCATTCGTCGAGATCGAGGCGGGCATCGAGGGTTTGGTGCATGTTTCGGAAATGGACTGGACGAACAAAAACGTGCATCCGTCCAAGGTGACACAACTGGGCGACGAGGTCGAAGTCATGGTGCTCGAGATCGACGAGGACCGCCGCCGTATCTCCCTCGGCATGAAGCAGTGCAAGCCGAATCCGTGGGAAGAGTTCGCCATGAATCACAAGAAGGGCGACAAGGTGCGCGGCCAGATCAAGTCGATCACCGATTTCGGCATTTTCATCGGGCTTCCCGGCGGCATCGATGGGCTCGTTCACCTCTCGGATCTGTCCTGGGCCAAGCCGGGGGAAGAAGTGGTCCGCGACTTCAAGAAAAGCCAGGACGTGGACACGGTCGTACTCTCGATCGACGTCGAACGCGAGCGCATCTCTCTCGGCGTCAAGCAGCTCGACGGTGATCCCTTCAACAGCTTCATTCAGTCGCACGACAAGAACTCCCTCGTGAACGGTATCGTCAAGTCGATTGATGCCAAGGGCGCGGTCATTCAGCTCGACGGCGACGTCGAGGGCTATCTCCGCGCGTCGGAAGTCGCGCGCGACCGCGTCGAGGACATTCGCAGCCGGCTGAAGGAAGGCGACAACGTGGCCGCGATGGTCATCAACATCGATCGGAAGAACCGGGCGATCAATCTGTCGCTCAAGGCGAAGGATCTGGCCGAAGATGCCGAGGCCATGAAAAAACTTGCCGACGACAAGCAGGCGAGCAGCGGTACCACCAGCCTCGGCGCGCTGCTCAAGGCGAAGATGGACGTCGCCAATTCTCAACAATAAGGGAGCATCATGACCAAGTCGGAGTTGATCGCCAAGCTCGCGGTGCGCTATCCGCAGCTGGTGGCGAAGGACGCAGAGCTCGCGGTGAAGATGATCCTGGATGCCATGGGAAAGAGCCTGTCCCAGGGGCAGCGCATCGAAATCAGGGGCTTCGGCAGCTTTGGTCTCAATTATCGTCCTCCGCGGATCGGGCGCAACCCGAAGTCGGGGGAAAAGGTGCAGGTGCCGGCGAAACATGTTCCACACTTCAAGGCAGGTAAAGAACTCCGTGAACGCGTGGATCTCAAGAAACAATAAGAAGAACTGACTTAGGCATCGTTAGTTTGCGGCGGCATAATCGAAAGATCATGCCGTTTTTTTTTCAGGAACTCGCCGGGTCTGACCCGGCGAGTTCCTAATTGGAGATTCCAAAGTACGATCGGCTGGATCGGGCCGTCTGGAAATATCCAAAGCGTATGTATTATCGAGATATTCCTTGTTCTCCTTGAAAAGATGTCAGGTAAGGAACTTGGAGGACGCCAGTCCTCCAAGTTCCTAAGTGGAGTTGCTTATGCGATACCTCCTTTGGATCATCAAGTTGCTGCTGTTCGTGCTCGTGCTCACATTCGCCGTGAAGAATACCGACCCGGTGACCGTGCGCTATTATTTGGGCAGCCAGTGGCAGGCGCCGCTTGTTCTTGTCATGCTGATCGTGTTCTGCGCCGGCGCTGTGGTCGGCATCATGACGGCCCTCGGGCAGGTATTTCGGCAGCGGCGTGAAATTGGCGGACTCAAGAAGGAGCTGCGCAGCAGACAGCCGCAACGCACGGATTTGGTGCCGCCCGTCGACAAGGCGTGACGTCCCCTGCTATTCGCTGACTGCTAGCCATGGAAATCGAGTACTGGTGGTTGCTGGCACTGCCCCTGTTCTTCGCCCTGGGCTGGTTTGCCGCGCGCATCGACATCAAGCAGCTGATCTCGGAATCGCGGGCGCTGCCCGTGTCGTACTTCAAGGGCCTCAATTTCCTGCTGAACGAGCAGCCGGACAAGGCGATCGAGGCATTTATCGAGGTGGTCAAGGTCGATCCCCAGACCATCGAGCTGCACTTCGCCCTGGGCAGTCTTTTCCGGCGCCGCGGCGAGGTCGAGCGCGCCATCCGGATGCACCAGAATCTGGTTGAACGGCCCGACCTCGCGCAGGACCAGAAGCTTCACGCGCTCTACGAGCTCGCGCAGGACTACTTCAAGGCGGGGCTGCTTGACCGCGCGGAAGAGCTGTTTCTCAAGCTGGAGGGAACGGTAAACGCCGAAGAGGCCCTTAATTATCTGCTTGAGATCTACGAGCAGGAAAAGGATTGGTACAAGGCGATTGGCGTTGCCGAGAAGCGCGAGACCGTGACAAAGCGCTCGCACCAGAAAGAGATCGCGAATTTTTTCTGTGAGTTGGCCAGCATCGAGCTGCTAGAGTCGCGCCCCGAGGCGGCGCGCCCGCACCTGACGCAAGCGCTGGCGCATCACCGCTTGTGCGTGCGCGCCAACCTGCTGCTCGGCGACCTGGAAATTGCGGCAGGCCGCCCGGAAAGCGCCATCGAGGCATGGAAGCGGGTCGAGAGCCAGAGTCCGCCCTTTCTCGCGCTGGTCGCAGAGCGTTTCTACCTCGCGTATAAGAAGCTCGACCGCGTGGAGGAGGGAATCCATCTGCTGCGCGGTTATCTCGCGAAGTACCCTTCGCTTGACTTGCTCAACGTTGTCTTCCAGGGCATGCTCGAGAGTCAGGGGACCGAGCCGGCCTACAGCCTCGTGCGCGACGAGCTGCAGCGCGCGCCCACTCTGCTGGGCCTCGACAAGCTGTTGGAAGCGCAGCTCCTGGAGGCGCCGCCGGAGCGCCGCCGTGATTTGGAGCTCGTCAAGCAGTTGGTGCACCAGCATACGCGCGGGCTCGCCCTCTACAAATGCGACAGCTGCGGGTTCAAGGCGCGCCAATACTACTGGCACTGCCCGGCCTGCGCGGCGTGGGAAACCTACTCGCCGCGGCGTACCGAGGAAGCCAAGCTCCCGGCATGAGCGATCCGCGCGTCATCGTCGCGCTCGATTTTCCGGATGCCAGCGAAGCGCTCACGCTTGCAGCGCGGCTCGATCCGGGCGCGTGCCGGCTCAAGGTAGGAAAAGAGCTGTTCACTGCTGCCGGTCCCGGACTTATCGAACAGTTGCGCGGGGCCGGTTTCGAGATTTTCCTCGACCTGAAGTATCACGACATTCCGAGCACGGTCGCGGCGGCCTGCACTGCGGCAGCTGAACTGGGCGTATGGATGATCAACGTGCATGCATTGGGCGGGCGCGCCATGATGGAGGCGGCGCACGCGGCGCTGTCACGCCGCCGCACCCCGCCTAAGCTCGTCGCAGTAACGCTGCTTACCAGCATCGGCGCCGCCGATATGCAGGAAATTGGACTTCCCGGCAACCCGCAGGAAGCCGTCGTAAGGCTGGCACGGCTCGCGCAAGCCTGCGGGCTCGACGGCGTGGTGTGCTCGGCACAGGAGGCGCGTGATCTGCGGGGCCAATGCGGGGCGGATTTCCTGCTCGTGACGCCGGGGATAAGACCGGCAGGGTCTTTGACTGACGACCAGCGGCGAGTGGCCACGCCCCGTCAGGCGCTCGCCGACGGCGCGGATTATCTCGTCATCGGCCGGCCGATCACGCGCGCACCCGATCCGCTCGTGGCGTTGCATGGGATCAGCGTCGAAATCGCGCGATAGGAATTTGTCGGACTCGAGTCCGACAAATTCCTTACCGGCGCGCTAGAATGCGAAGGTGCACGACACGGGGGAAGCTACAGGAATGAAGGCCGGAGGCAAGACCACCAGGCCGAGGCGCGGCGCTTCGGCCTCATCGCTCGTCCCTCATGCTTCACTCTTCAGGAACGCCCGCGTCCTGGTGGTCGGGGACGCGATGCTCGACCGTTACTGGTTCGGCGAGGTCGGACGCATTTCGCCCGAGGCGCCGGTTCCGATCGTCAAGATCGAGCGCGAGGAGGAGCGCGCGGGTGGTGCGGCCAACGTCGCGCGCAATGCGGCGGCGCTGGGCGCGCAGGTTAGCCTGCTCTCCGTGGTCGGCACCGATGAAGCGGGGGCCCGTCTCGCGAAGCTGCTCCGGTACGAGCGCGTGAAGGCGCGGTTGCACCGCGACCGCGGCGTGCGGACCACGGTGAAGTTACGTGTGATTGGGCGACAGCAACAGCTCGTGCGCGTGGACTTCGAGACCCCGCCCAGCCATGAGGCGCTGGCATCCAAGTTGCGGGACTTCGGGGAAATGCTGCGCGAAGCGGACGTCGTGATCTTGTCTGATTACGGCAAGGGTGGGCTTGCGCACATCGCGCGGATGATCAGCATGGCGCGTCGGACGGGAAAACCCGTGCTGGTGGACCCCAAGGGCGAGGACTTTTCGCGCTATCGCGGCGCGAGCCTGATCACCCCGAACCGCGGCGAGTTGCGGCAGTTGACCGGCCCCTGGAAGAGCGAACGCGAGCTGAATGACCTGGCGCAGCGCTTGCGACGCAAGCTTAAGGCCGACGCGCTGCTGGTGACGCGCAGCGAGGAGGGCATGACGCTCTTCCGCGACGGCTCGCGCCTGCACGTTCCAGCCCAAGCACGCGAGGTCTACGACGTAAGCGGCGCGGGCGATACCGTGATCGCGACGCTGGGGGTCGCCTTGGCGGGTGGTGCGCGTCTTAACGAGGCAGTCCGTCTTGCGAATCGTGCCGCCGGCATCGTCGTCGGCAAGTTTGGCACGGCGGTAGTCACTCCCGAAGAGCTCTTCGGGAAAAAATAGACAGGATTAACAGGATTTACATGATTCAACCCGGAAGAATGAATTCGGCTCGGCCTAATCTTGTTAATCTTGTTAATCTTGTTAATCTTGTTAATCCTGTAAATCCTGTCGATATCAGGTTTCGCGAATGTATTACGTTGTAACGGGAGCAGCAGGCTTCATTGGCTCGAATCTGGTCAAGGCGCTCAATGATTACGGAGTAACCGACGTCATTGCCGTGGACGATCTCCGGCATGGCGACAAGTTCGTGAACCTCGCCGATTGCGAGATTGCCGATTACCTCGACAAGGACGAGTTCCTCGAGAAGATCGAGGAGGGGGTTTTCGACGGCGTGGTGAGTGCGATCCTGCACCAGGGCGCGTGCTCTGACACGACCGAGCGCGATGGCCGCTTCATGATTGACACGAATTATCGCTATTCGAAGCGGCTGCTCGACCACTGCATCATCGACGAGGTCCATTTCATCTATGCCTCATCGGCTGCGGTCTATGGGGCGAACCAGGAGTTCCGGGAAGAGCGCGAGTGCGAGGCTCCACTCAATATCTACGGGTATTCCAAGTTCCTGTTCGATCAATTGGTGCGGCGGCGCTTCGAGGAGCGCAGCGCGCAGATCGCGGGATTGCGCTACTTCAACGTCTACGGGGAGCGCGAGCAGCACAAAGGCCGAATGGCCTCGGTCGCGTATCATTTCTTCAACCAGTATCGCAGCACGGGCCAGGTCCGGCTGTTTACCGGTAGTGGCGGTTATGGCGATGGCGAGCAGCGGCGCGATTTCGTATCGGTCGAGGATTGCGTCAAGATCAACCTGTATCTGCTCGATCACCCGGAAAAGTCGGGCATCTTCAATGCTGGCACCGGGGCGGCGCAGAGCTTCAACGAGGTCGGGATGGCGACGGTCAACGCCTGTCGCAAGGCGGGTGGCGAAGCGCCGCTCACGCTCGCGGCCCTGCGCGAGCGTGGAGTGATTCAGTACATTCCGTTCCCGGACGATCTCAGTGGGCGTTATCAAAGCTATACCCAGGCCGACCTCTCGAAGCTGCGTGCGGCGGGTTACGATGCGCCGTTTCTGACGGTGGAAGAGGGCGTGGCGCGCTACTGTCAGCAGTTGCTCGAACGCGCGTCAGGGTAAGCCGTACGCCTCGCCCCCGGCGGGCTGCCGTCAATACGCCATCGGGTATCATAGATTCTAGACATGAATACGCGCCATCTCCCGTCGTTCAAAACGCTCGAGGATTTCGTCGGCAACACGCCGTTGGTGAGACTCAAGCGCCTCCCGGGCACGACCAGCAACACGATCCTCGTCAAGCTCGAGGGCGACAACCCGGCTGGGTCGGTCAAGGACCGCCCGGCACTCTCCATGATCCGGCGCGCCCAGGAGCGCGGTGACATCAGGCCCGGCGACACGCTGATCGAGCCCACGAGCGGGAACACCGGAATCGCGCTCGCCATGTGCGCTGCGATGATGGGCTACCGCATGGTACTGGTCATGCCCGAGCACCTTTCGGCGGAGAGACGCCAAACCATGGTCGCGTTCGGTGCCGAGATCATCCTTACGCCCCGGGAAGGCGGCATGGAGACGGCGCGCGATGTCGCGGAGAGGATGCGCGACGAAGGCAAGGGCGTGATCCTCGATCAGTTTGCGAACCCCGATAACCCGCTCTCGCACTACGCGGGCACTGCCGCGGAGATCTGGCGCGATACGGTTGGAACGATCACCCACTTCGTTTCCAGCATGGGCACGACCGGCACGATCATGGGCTGCTCGCGCTTTTTCAAGGAGAAGAACGCCGCGATCCAGATCATCGGCTGTCAGCCCACGGAGGGCTCGCAGATTCCCGGCATCCGGAAATGGCCGCCACAGTATCTGCCCAAGATCTGCGACTGGCAGCGCGTCGACCGCGTGATCGAGGTGTCGCAGGCTGATGCCGAGGACATGATGCTGCGCCTCACGCGGGAGGAGGGAATCTTTGCCGGCGTCTCATCGGGCGGGGCGCTGTGGGCGACGCTGCAGATTTCGCGCGAAGTGCAGAACGCCGTGATCGTGTGCATTATCTGCGACCGCGGTGACCGCTACTTGTCCACGGGTGTTTTCTCCGCGTAGCACCATTCTCCGCAGCCTAGCGCTGTTTGCAGCGGGTTGTTGGCTCGCCGCACCGTCGGCCGCCGTCGAGCTCTCGGTCATGCTCGATCGTCTGGAGGCGCCCGGGCTGGCTGCTGGTCCGATCGTCGTGCGGTTGACGGACGGCGCTCCCGCCGTGTTGCAGCTCACAATCGGTGAAATTTCCCTGCAGGGCCAGCGCTGGCGCAATGTGCGCGCGACCTGCGCCGATTTCGTCTGGGAGCGAGGGCGCGTCGAATGCCGCAAAGGCGAGGCGGATGTTGGGACAAGAATTCCGCTCTCGTTCGTGTACGCCAGTCGGGAACAAACGCTCGAGGTGGTGCTGCGGCCGTCAGCGGGCGAAGCATGGACGCTCAAGGGGCGGCTCGGGGAACTGGCGCCCTCGCTGCGTCTCGAGATCGAAAACGGATCGGTCGCGCAGCTCGCGCAATGGCTGCCTGCGGACTGGCCAAAATTTACAGCCGGCTTGTTAGTCGGCGTGATCACGCTCGATGGCGCGGGGCTCGACCGTCTTGCTGCCGAGCTCACCGTGCGCGAGGCCTCCTTCAGTGACGCGAGTGGGCTGCACGCGGCTGAGACGCTGGGTTTCCGGTTGCGACTTGCGGCGCAGCGCAAGGCAAAATCGTGGGCCTACCGGGCGTCGCTCGACTGGGATGCGGGCGAGCTCTTCTGGCAGCCGCTCTATCTCCGGGGCGCAGGGTACACGTTGAGCGCCGATGGCGTCATCGACGA